>CAIYXB010000001.1 GCA_903930015.1 uncultured bacterium
GATCCGGACCAATTTTTAAGCAACTTCACTGCGCCAATAATTTTAGATGAGATTCAATATGTTCCAGAATTATTACCCGCTCTTAAAAGAAAAGTTGATGAAATAGATACCAAGGGAAGCTACTTGCTGACAGGCTCTCAGAATATTTCAGTAATTAGAGAGATCTCTGAAAGCCTTGCTGGAAGAGTTGGCATCATCGAACTTGAAGGAATGACTCCATATGAAATCTCAAATAAACATGATCAAAATTGGGTTAAATCTTACTTAGAGGATAGTGAATGCTTTTGCATGAAGCTTACTAACACGAAGCTTTTAGAAAGCAACAAAACTCTCTACGAAACAATTTGGGCTGGATCATTACCAGGATTAATAGAGATGAGTCCAGAAGTTTATTCGGCATTTTTTCAATCATATATTCAAACTTACATTGAAAGAGATGTAAGAATGTTTGCTGAGATAAATGATCTAGGATTATTTTCAAGATTTGTCGCGTTACTAGCCGCATACTCAGCTCAAGAAATCAACAAAGCTCACATAGGAAGAGACATAGGACTTTCACCAAAACAAACAGATAAATGGATAGAAATTCTCAAATACAGTTATCAATGGCAGGAGTTACCTGCGTTTAGTTCTAACGTAATTAAACGTATCGCAAAAAAACCGAAAGGATTATTTATGGATACAGGATTGCTTTGTTATTTACAAAAAATCTCTTCACCAGAATCACTCGCCGCACATCCCTTATGGGGAAGAGCTTTCGAGAGCTTTTGTTTGAATAACATTTTGAGACTTGCAAAAGCTTTAGATACTCCTCCTAATTTTTATCATTGGCGAAGTGCCGGTGGAGCAGAAGTAGATTTGATACTAGAAAGAGATGGGGTATTTTATCCAATCGAAATCAAATCCAGCTCAAAGCTAAGCAAACATGATACAAGAGGAATAATCAGCTTTAGAGAAACTTACCCCAAAATCAATATAGGACTGGGTTTGATAATCTATACCGGAAGCGAGACTTACGCACTAAATGAAAATGTTCTTGCAATGCCTTGGAATGTTTGTGTTTAAAATGGGTCCGCTTTGAGTCCGCGACTGGAGGCGGACTTTGGATAAATCAAATGGATCTTCTTTACTAGACCTTTTATGAAAGTCGCAATTATTCTTAGCGCAACTTCCGCCTAATGGCGTCATTGCAAAGTTTGCAATCATTATGAATAATATAATATACAAAATACAGCAAGATGAATACTGTATTAAACATTTGATTAAAACTGTCTTAATTTGAATATTATAATATACTATATTCCAGTTTTGGGGTACTATATTATACATGGCAAAGAGAACTTCAGTTATAAATTCACAATTAAAGTGTATTCTAATGAATCTTGGTGAAAATATCAAACTGGCCAGATTAAGAAGGAATCTTTCATCTACTTTAGTTGCACAAAGAGCGGGAATGACAAGAGTAACTTTAGCCTCAATTGAAAAAGGTGAAGAAACCGTAAGCCTCGGAGCATACGCAAATGTCTTGTTTAGTCTTGGACTTGAAAAAGACTTACTCTTAATAGCCAAAGACGATAAATTAGGCAAAAAACTTCAAGACCTTGAATTATTACGGGATCAAAGATGACAAACAAAAACAAAGAAAAAAAAATCTATGTTTATGCTCACTGGACTGAAAAACCAGAACTCATGGGAATACTTTACGCGCGTCCTTCTCGTGCTAAAGAGGTTTTTGCATTTGAATATGATCATGATTGGCTAAAGCAAAAAAGAAATTTTCAATTAGATCCAAATCTATCTTTTTATCAAGGACAACAACACCTCGATAATGATGTTGCAAATTTTGGAATTTTTTTAGACTCATCGCCAGATCGCTGGGGTCGAGTGCTCATGAGAAGAAGAGAAATACTACTTGCCAAAGAAGGGCAAAGAGCTGTGAAAACTCTACTCGAGTCTGATTATTTGCTTGGTGTTTATGACGAAAACAGAAGCGGTGCACTTCGCTTCAAACTTAATCCAGAAGAAGACTTTCTAGACAGCAATAAAGCAGTCTCATCACCTCCATGGACTCAATTACGTGATTTAGAATACGCAAGTTTAAAGCTTGAAAAAAATGAATCAGTGAGTGATGATCGGTGGCTCAAATTACTTATTGCACCGGGTAGTTCACTTGGTGGAGCAAGACCTAAAGCAAATGTAATGGATGAAGATGGTAATTTATGGATAGCTAAGTTTCCAAGTGCAAACGATGATTTAGATATTGGTGCTTGGGAATTTTTAGCTCATCAACTTGCAACTAAAGCAAAAATCAATACTACTAAAGCTCAACTCAAGAAGTTCAATTCTAAACAACATACTTTTTTGACTAAAAGATTTGATCGAATCAAAAAACAAAGAATACATTTTGCATCAGCGATGACTATGCTCAGTAAACAAGATGGAAACAATGACTCTAGTTATTTAGATATGGTAAATTTCTTAATAAGAAACGGCTCTCAAGTAAACAAAGACCTTGAAGAATTATGGCGCAGGATAGTATTCAATATCTGCATATCAAACACTGATGATCATCTAAGAAACCATGGTTTTATACTTGAAGAAAATGGTTGGACTTTATCTCCAGCCTATGACATGAATCCCTCAGAGACTGGCAATGGACTCAATCTCAATATCTCAACAACTGATAACTCGCAAAGTCTTGATCTTGCACTAGAAGTAAAAGATCATTTTCGCTTAAGTTCAACTCAAGCAAATAAAATTATTAAAGAAGTTACAAAAGCAGTGTCAGACTGGAAAAAACTTGCAGAGAAATCATTTTCAAAACGAGAGATTTCTCGAATGGAAAATGCTTTTAGGTGTCCGCTTTGAGTCCGCGACTGGAGGCGGACTCGTCATTGCGAGCAGAGGGCGAGCGAGTTTTAGAAATGATATAATATCAATGATGGACCAAAAAGAAATAATCTTTTCAAAAATCTCTAAGCTTTCAGAAGAAAAGCAAAGTAAAGTTATAAATTTCATAGAATTATTGAGTAATGAAAACTTAGATGTTGAAATTAAAAATGATGATATTAATTGGTCAGAATTTTCTCTATTGCAAGCCATGAAAGGCTTAGAGGATGAAGCTGATATCTATAGTTTAGAGGATATTAAAATTAAATACTCCAAATGACTAGTAAACAAGAAGCTCAAATAGTTTTAGTGGCATTCCCGAATACTGACTATTCTAGCCCAAAGTTAAGACCTGCTCTGCTTTTGAAGCAACTACCTGGCAGTCACGAAGATTGGTTACTTTGTTTAATTTCAACTAAACTTCATCAAGAGATTAAAGACTTTGATGAAATAATATCCGAGTCAGACTTTGAGTTTAAAGATTCAGGACTTAAAGAAAAAAGTCTAATAAGGATATCAAGGCTTGCAATTGTTAACTCTAATCTTTTACTAGGAGCAATTGGCAAGGTCTCAAACTCTAGGTTAAAGAGAATTTTAAATAAAATCGTTACTTGGTTGTCTGATACCAATCCCACAA
>CAIYXB010000002.1 GCA_903930015.1 uncultured bacterium
CTCTAAAATTTAAAACAAGTTCTTCTGTCTTAAGGTCTAAGCCATTCTTATTTACAAAATCTATAAACTTTCTATTTTCACTTTGTATATCTACTAAATCCAAGCCATTAGTAGTATTTCCCGCAATAGCACTCAAACAAAGTGTTAAAGAACTTGGGTTATTAAAAAGAGTAGGCTTATTTTCAAAAATAAATTTACTAGCAAGATTAATAAATTCATCACGAGACCCGAAAAGCTCTATCCATGCTTCATTCACTCCAACAAGTTTCTTGAGCTGATCTTTTATAACAAGCTTTGCTTCATCAATATCTTTAACTCCCAACCTATCGTAAAACTTTGGCAATTGCTGACTGAGCTTCATATTATTAAATTTGAAAAAATCTCGTAGTAGATCTTTATCAGCATCTGTTAATTCTTTTACAGTAATTGAACCAAGCAAAATCTTCAGTTCATCTATTTCAGTAGTACTTAAATCTCTTTCAAGATTGATAGATTCTGGATGGATTTCAGCATCAAAATATTGATGACGTCTTTTCCCCTGAGAACTAATAACTTTATATTCATTACCACCATCATTTATAGTATTTATGGCTTCAGACTTTTCGGATTTGATATTATGCCTTTGAGCTAAAAAGGAACCAACCGTAAAAGCCAAACGCTTTTTTATATCTATTCTTGGATAAGCTAAGTCATAAACACCATGGTCTAGTGCAATAGCAAGATCCGAGTTCACAGTATTTAAATTAATATTTTTTTCGAGACCTAATACTACTTTAGACTTAGGCTCTATATCATTTGCATCAACAGAAAATACAAAATCATCATCACTAATTCTGACTGGTCTTCCGTGACCCCAGATTTTTGCAATTAACTGAGTGTATAAGACTTCTCTATGAAAAATAGACAGATTTTCAGATGCTTTTAAATTAATTTCACGCTTTAGAGTACTTGGATCTGGCTTTAAAGAATCATTTGAGCCAAACTCATCTTTTACTTTTTGTGAATACTGGCTTTCAAGAAAGCTTTGTAGGTCATCACGAACATCTTTATCAATCAGTCTTTGTCCAAGTGCTTCACTATGATTATTAACAGAATCATATAAAGTAAATAAATCAATCTCAAAATCATCATAAAGCTGCTCCGCAAAAAAACGACGTAAGCTTTGATCTAAAGGAGGACCATCTGGATATTTTGCAAGTATATTTCTTTGTAATAATTTAAATGAGACTGTATCTCTCTCTCCAAGCAAGTCCTTAAAAATCTCTCTTGGATCTTCTTCTGAATTAAGATTTTTAGTAGGAATGTTTTCATTTCCATAAACAATATTAAACAAAAGACCAAAAAGCTTGAAATCTATTGTATCCGTATCTCCAGAAAAGACTCTAAGGGTTCTGTCTAAGAATGATCTGTTTTCAAAAAACTCTAACCCAAATTTCTTAACAATAACCTCTGTAAAAAACTCTAATCTTCTGTGTTCAGCCCCTTGATTCCCATTAGCAGCAAGCCTTGAATCAATAAAATCTACCCATCCCTGAGTATAGTTAAAGGGTATATTTCTAACAACAAAATCCTCTTCAAGTGCATTATGCCTATCTTCTAAAATTTTAAAAGCAATTTTTTGGTCTTTTACTCCCATCAAATCTGGGACTTTTATATTCAGTTTTGTTTTTGCATCAAAAGAAACTTTATCAGCATTATTACCAAGGAAAACTGTTTTTAAATCTGAATCTAAAAAATCAACTAAAGCACAAAAGACTCCTTGGTTTCTTGTAAGCCCTGATACAATCGATTTTAATTCTTTTAAATCTAAATTAGGATAAGAAGAGGAAAAGTCTTCAACTAATTTATCTATCGCTTGATCATCATTATATCTAAGCTTGAGAAGCTTACCAAGTGCAACATCGTACCAATTTTGGTTATATTGAATTCCACCTTTACTAATAACATTAACCTTTGCTTCAGTCCTGAGACTATCTGTACTTGATTCGACTTTAGAAACAGATCCTTGTTTTGTCATTACTCCAAGCTCAAGTTCATTTCCATTTATTAAATTACTAAAGACCTCTAAATTATCAGAATTTAAAAATAGGTACTCAATAGTTTGAAAGCCTGGACCAGATCGATCACGTGCTGCTTCTCCTAAAAGCCTTTTAATATGTGTGTTGTTAGGGTCATATCTAAGAGTAAGGTCAACAACTTTGTCAGTCTTTGTACTATGTAAAGACGGAGTATCTAAATCAATTACAACATCAACATCTTTATCAGGATCCTCAAACTCTTTAAGAATATCAAAATCAGATTTAATATCAACTCTTTCAAATAAGGTTTTGCCTTCTGGTGTTTCACTATTATTCAGTTCATAAAAATTCTTTCTAGATTCTTTTTCATTTAATTCTCTAGTTAAAGGAACGAAATATCCTTTATGTCCAACTTTTTCGCTACCTTGATAGCCCACAGATGTTGCGACCCTGGCATTCACACCTTGTAAATTAAATAGAGCACAAAGTTCAGTAGCATGCTCTCTTGTATTTGCAATAATATGCCATTTCTTTTTACCATTTTCTCTTTCTTTTAAAAATAACTTGACTACATTATCATTAATGCTATTTTCACCTGAATCATGAAGCCTATCTTTTGCATCACGATGTTTCATTTCATGAGCAGTTGCATCATCTAAGTTTATAAGTGATAAATTATCTGGTGTTTTATATATTTTTTCTTCTTGGATTAATGCTTTTGCTGAAGGAGTTTTTTGTCTAAATTGTCTTGGAAAATAATTATCAAATTCAACTATTCTTGAAGAACCATCTCTATAAGTGTCGCCTGGCTTTCCAGCTTGGTCAGGATCTGTAGATCTATCATAAGGGGTAGAGCTAGTCCCAAAAAGATGTACTGGATTTCTTTGAGCAGTTTTACTTGTTTCAAGTAAAACTTGGTTTAAAACTTTTGTATAACCTTCCTTAGCATTTCCTGTGTAAGCATGAAAATCATCAACTATTACTTCTCTAATTCGATCAATTGGTAAAACACTTGCTAAAGATTGATATGGATCTTCAAGAGCCCCAATCATAGAACCTCGAACTAGTTGAGCTAAAGGTCTATAGCTTTCATTTCCATTTAAAAACCTAACAAGTTTATCTGTACTAACGATATAAATTCTTTTCTTTTGGCTTAATGAATACATATCATCTCCACCACTTACAATTTCTATGTTTTTTAATAAACTTGCTCTTTCTGATACATCTAACTTATTCTCATCAGGTTTTTTTGCAAAATCAATAATAGATTGAGCAATTTTATGTAAGTTTTGCTCCCTATTTGCAAGTATGATTGTTGGTCTACCATCCTGAAAATTTTCATAAGCCCTTTTAGCAAGCATTAGTGTTAAACCAGATCCTGATTCACCTTCAACACAAGAGCTAGTAATAGGTATTTGGAAAACACCATCTTTATTTACTTTACCGGCTTCAGCAAGACCGTCCTCTAAACTGATTGTCGTTCTCACAGGTACAAGACTATAAAGAATACTTTGCTGAAAAGGATCTAACTTTATTTGGTCTCTAGTTAAATTTAATTTGGGAGCATTTGATTTTTTACTTTGAATTTCTGGCTCATCTTGAATAAGCGAACCAACAGGTACTCGATCATCATAATTTTTTCTACCAGAAACTATATCATCTGGTTTTCCCGATTTCACAGAACCAGAAGGAGCTTTTCTACCAATGGAACTTTTGGTTTTTTGTGCTGGTCTGATTACAGCAGTAGATGAACCAATGTCATCGTTCAAATCAATATCATCAACAGTTATTGGTTGATTTCCAAAAGGAGTATTAGACAAAGAAAATCTTTGGCCACTATTACTATTTGATAAATTATTTCCAGCAATAGACATCGAGATAATACGTATATATAAATTCTACTATATTTTGCTATTATCTATAGTTATTAGCCTTTAAAAGCTTGAAATTAGGTATCTTTACCTAAAATTAGAGTCTTATTATCGGACTAACACTCTTTACAAACCCTAATCGGAAAAATCTTATCAGGATTATTCTTCAATTCTGGATCAAAAACTTTTCTAACTTTAAACATCAAATCCATTTCTTCTTTTGTAAACATATAGGGCATAAATTCTCTTTTTTCTAAACCAATTCCGTGTTCACCAGAAAGCACACCACCCAAATGAATACAAATCTGCATAACTTCTTCACTTGCTTTATGAATACGATCAATCACACCAGGATCTTTATCAGGATCATATAAGAAATTTGGATGTAAATTACCATCAGCAGCATGACAAACACTTGCTAGTTTTAAATTATTTCGCTCTGCTATATCTTCAATTCCAAGCATAGCTTGAGGGATTTTTGATCTTGGCACTACCGAATCATACAAATACCAATAAGGAGCTATCTCACCAAAAGCAGCCACTGTGCCCTTTCTAATCTGCCAAAGATTTTTCCTTTCTTTAAGGTCTTGAGTAGTTTTTATAAAAATCAAATCAAACCTTGTTTCAATAAGTTCAATAGTCTCTTGAGCATGAATTAAAACTTCTTCATTATGACCATCAAACTCAATTAGTAAAATAGCTTTTACCTCTTCGCTCAATCCCATCTTAAAAGATCTATTGACTGCTTCAATAGCACCACTATCTATCATTTCAAGCGCTGCAGGTTTAAGTCCATGCTTAATAATCTCTGAGACGATTTTACTTGCGTCTAAAGTATTGCGGCATGCGACTTCAATCGTAACAAAGGAATCAGCGACAGGATCTAATTTAACCAGAGCCTTTGTTACTATGCCAAAAGTCCCTTCTGAACCAGAGAAAAATTTTGCTAAGTCTATATCTCTAGACTTTAATTCAGGATTGAGTTCTCCCAAATAACAAAGTTCTCCTTTTTCATCTACGTATTCAAGTCCTAAGACTTGATCAGAACTTACTCCATGTTTATAGCAATGAATACCGCCAGCATTTTCAGCAATATTGCCACCGATAGTACAAGAATCTTGGCTAGAAGGATCTGGGCTAAATTGCAAACTATGTTTTTTGGCTTTTTGTGTTAGATGAGAATTAATCAAACCTGTTTCTATTAATGCTTTTTGGTTTACAGGATCTATCTCTAGTATTTTATTTAAAGCCGCTACGGAGATTATGATGGTTTGAGGATTGGCGATCGCTCCTCCAGAAAGCCCTGTACCAGCACCTCTTGCAAGAAAAGATATTTTATCGCCCTCATCTTGTTTTAAATTAAATTCATTAATTGTTTTTATGATTTCTTGAATTTCTGACACTGAGCGAGCAAGCAAAATCCCATGTGCCTTATTTTTAAACAAGGCTGTTGCATCGGTGTCATAAATTTTAAGATCAGTTTCGGAAACAAGAATTTGATCTTGTTTTAAAAATTTTTGAAAGGCTTTTAGTAATTTAGTATGCAATTTTGATCAAATAATCTTTGTATTTTGCCACTTTGCCTCGGCAAATTTCCGAATAAAAATCTTGAATTTTTTTACTAATTAGCCCAGGCTTGCCTGTCCCTACTTTATAATCATCAATCGCTGTTATTGGCGCTATTTGAGCACCTGTACCACAGAAAAACACTTCATCTGCTACGTATAATTCTGTTCTATCAATCGATCTATAACTAACTTCCAAACCAAGATCTTCTCTTGCAATTCTAGTAACAAAAGCACGAGTGATTCCTTCAAGAATATTTTCATTACCCATACTTGTTATAAGCTTGCCATCACGAACTAGAAAAATATTCATAGCAGAGCCTTCAGCCACATGCCCATCCTCGTTTAAGAAAATCGCATCATCATAACCAGAAAGTATCGCTTCTGCTTTTGCAAGTCCAGTATTAACATAGCTACCATTAACTTTTGCGCGAGCTGGTATTGCAGTGTCTTGTACTCTTCTCCAACTAGAAGTCCTTACATTAAGACCTTTTTGAGTATCAACATAGTCACCAAGTGCGATCGCACTTACAATAAAACTGTCAGTATCACCTTCACAGACAAGGCTTGGACCAATTCTAATAACATCTTTAAACCAACTTGGTCTTAGATATGCATCTTCTTTTGGTGAATTTTTCTTTAAAACTTCAACTACAATATCTGTCATCTCTTGCACAGACAAATGAGTATTGAGTCTCATGATCTTAGTGCTATTTAAAATCCTTTCTAGATGCTCTTTTACATGAAGTATATAGATTGCATTATCATCTTTATTAAAATACGCTCTAATACCTTCAAATACAGCACTTCCATACATAAAAGCATGAGTCATGATGCTTATATTCGCTTCTGAGAAAGGGACTATTTTGTCTCTAAAGTATGCGTAATCTAGTATCTTTATTGCTGTTTTTGCCATAAAATATAAGTATATACCATCATTTTTGAGGCTGCACATAATAGTCTTGTAAAATTATTTTATGACTATTCCACAAAACTTCACCGACTTGCGATTAGCACTTGATAATTTACCAAGGCTAAGCAAAGTTTCCAGATCTGATGGACCTAAAACTAGTGATGATAGGTTTAACCATCCTTTTTCAAGAGATAATGGTTTAAAAATACAAAAAATTGGTTCTGGCCATGTCGAAGCAGATCTTAAGGCTAACGAAAAGCATCTAAATAGACACACCACTGTTCATGGTGGACTTCTTACAACTGCAGCTGATGCCGTAATGGCTGCTGTAGCCCAATCAAATGCTGGTAAAAATAATAATAAAATTGAAGTTGTTAGAGATTTTGCTATGCGATTTCATGAACCTGTTTTACCAGGACAAGCTCTTGAAATTGTCTCTGAACTAGATAGTTCAAAAATGAGTTCTAATGGTGATAAAGAAATAAAATTTATTACAAGTGAAATTAGAGAAGGTAGTGGAGACGAAAGTAGATTAATCGGACAAGCTTTATCAACTTACGTGATGGTAGATCCAAAAGAATACTTAAAGGGACTTGCAGCTTAAACAAGGCTATAATTAACTGATGCATACTTTATACCTTAACTATGGAATTTCACTTGGAGTACTTGGACTTGTTGGTTTTTTTCTAACCCACGCCAAATCAGCTTTAATAAGCGGTCTTGCAAGTGCTGCAATTATAATTGCAATTAGTTTTTTTATTGATAAAGTACCTGTCCTAAAAATCGTAGCCAAAGTTATAAATGTACTTTTACTTGGAGTCTTTTCTTGGAGAACTACAATGGCAATTATTGCTTTACTAAATGATCATCCAGAGAAATTGATACCTGCTATTCTTCTTGCAACAATGGCACTTGTGAGTTTAGCTACTTTAGTTTTAAGCTTGAAAAAATAGTGTCATTGCTATTTAATAACCAAAAAGTTTTTAGAAAATTTTTTACTTCACTAGCTCTGTTCTTTAAAAAACTTTGCAGCAATGTTATTCAACTGATCCACTTTATAGAACAGCCGGCGGATGGCAGCTGCTCAAAACTCACTTCATCACTATCTTTCAAATCATTTAGGGCTTTTTCAAGATCTTCAAAACGAGCATGGTAAACCAAACCATATTTAGCTTCAAGCTTCTTATAAACAAAAATATCTGGGGTACAAACAGCATCAAAGTTTTTTGCGACTTCTTGAGTTTGATCAAAAAGATAAGGAAAAATAAAATCATTTTGCAAAGCAAAAAATTTCATATTCTCAGGACTATCTTCCTTTGCTAAGTTAGAAAATTCTTTAATTATCCTCACTACATAAGGACAATGATTACAAATAAAAGCTATTACAACAATATCTTTAGTTAAATGAGCAGCACTAGAGAATTCTTTTTGGTTTCTTGTATCAATCAGCTTAAAGTCTTTAAAGACAGCACCATAATCTAAATTATTCGATTCAAGAAGTACCATATTATAAGGATGCCCTGAAAAACGAAGTTTTTCAATAGGGCGTCCAGATAAAAGATAGCAACCATGCGAAGCATGAGTTGCCAAGTTACTGAAAATTTCCATTTTTTGGTAAACCCTTAAAAAAATAATGACATAACAAGCTGTGCAACTGAAACTGCAACAAAAAATGCGATCGAAAATGGAATCAACAAATAAAGTAAAGTTGCTTTAGCTTTACCAATACCACAAAGTTTGGTTATTACTATAATCTGCAAATTAAAAACCCAAATTAAAAGAATAAATCTAAAAATCGTTTTGATACTTGCTATATCAAAGCTTAATAAATCGAAGGCTTCAGTAAAAATCAAAGGTATAAAGGTAAACGCAAAAAGTCCTACAAGTTTAAAAAAATCTCTTCCTTTTAATACAAAAATATAAGCTGTCATAAATATATAGAAGCTCAGGAAAAAAAGATTTGTAATTGGTTCAAGCAAATTTGATGGAGAGAATTGATTGGCAATTAAATGAGCTAGTGCAAAAGCTAATAGCCCTTGAATAAATGTATTTAAGTTATAATTCTCAATTAGTTCATCAAAGCCATTTTGAGGCTTAAAGAGGATTTGATAAGTATTTTGCAAAAAGTTCATAATGTGTTTAATTTAATCGCAGATATAGGTAATTCTAATACAAAATTTTCATGTTTTGATAGAGTTTTTTTCTCAATTGAAGAAATTCAAGAATATATTGATGCAAACTATGATTACAAACTCAAATTTGATCTATTTATATTTAGCACTGTTAAAACTAAGTCCCATTCTGTGCAAGAAGAGCTTAAAAACAAGCTAAATATCAAAAACAGTCAGATCTTCAGTGCCCAAGACCAAAAGCAAATTACAGGGCTTTATGAAGGGATCGGTGATGATAGAGTTGCAAAACTAATTGGAGCTCAAAAATTTTATCCTGGCAAAAATATTATTCTTATGGATTTCGGTACAGCAACAACGATAAGCATCGTAAACAAAAACTCTGAATTCGTCGGAGGCTTTATTGGTTTAGGTTTTACAAGCTCCTTGCGAGCACTCAGTGAATACTGCGATGCACTTGCTGATTATAGTGACGGCAGATTTATTTATGAAAATAGTTATCGTGATATTGAAGCCAAGGATTCTAAGAGAGCCATCATCAACGGCACTATCAATGCTCATATTGGTCTTGTAAATCAGTGGCTTTTTAAAGCTCGCAATATTTTAAAAGAAAAACATTTTCTGCAAGACAATATTATTACTATTTGCACTGGTGGTGATTCTTCCTTGTTTATCAAATATTTTGATTGTTTTTTATATGACTATGAGTTGTTAGATGCTTGTGTTGATGGGTTGCAGTAATTTCAAATTCACTTAAAGTCACATGCTGTCATTGCGAAGCTTCGAAGAAGCTGTGGCAATCCATTTCTTGTTACTAGCAATAATAGATTGCCAAGTCGCTTCGCTCCTCGCAATGACCCGAAATTTACCAATAAAAGAATAATCCCAAATGATTACCCAAATAATTCCAAGTAACCTTATCAAAAATCTCTAATAAAAGCGGAATGCCACGACCACCCTCTTCATCAATCAAGACATCATCAATTGCAGTATAGTTATAAACTTGCCAATTAAAACCAGGTCCAGGGTCTTTGATGGTCATTTTAAAAGAACCTTTGTCAATCTTATATCCTATTCTAATTTTTTCTTCTTTCTTGTTTTTAGAACCATGACGAATTGCATTTGAAACCGCTTCAGTGATCCCCAGTCTTAAATTAATTTGCTTATCTTTTGGCATATTAAAATGGACACACTCTTTTATTATCGAATCAATTAACCCATTCATTATTAATGGTTCATCACAAGGAAATTCTTCAATATTAAAAGATACTCCCTCAAGACTAATCATTAAACGGTCGTCAGAGAGCGGAGTTGAGCCACTTAAACTATTTAGTCTTTCGTTTAATTCAAAGGTAATCTCTTTTACATCTTTATCTTGTATTTTAGTAAGCGTATTATAAACCCAATCTTTTGGCACAAAATTACCATCAGGCATTCTTTGATCGAGTACACCATCTGTAAATAAAACCATCTTATCACCCTTGCTAAAATCAATTTCACGAGCGATATAGACTTCTTCAAGATCTTTTGGATTAATCAAACCCAGTGGCACACCACAATCTTCATTGGCATCAAGCTGGATCACTTCCCCATTACGAATTATATATGGATTCAAATGCCCTGCGTTTGTATATTTAAGTTTACCTCTGTTTAAATCAAAAACACCATACCAAGCTGTGGCATAAAAATCAGAGCTAGCATTTTGATATAAGATACTCTGACAAAGAAAACTAATCATTTTATCTGGAAACCAAGGAAGTGCAGAATTTGCTATAGCCGAATTAAACTCGCCAAGTAAATACCCAGTTAAAAGAGCTGCTGCTGGACCTTTACCAGAAACGTCTCCAATTAAAACACTCACTATATCAGGAGCAAGTTCAGCAACCCAATAAAAGTCGCCAGAAACATTACTATGCGCCTTATAAAAGACTGAGGTCTCTAAACTAACATCAAAAACATCACCACCAATAAGAGAGGTTTGCACTCGTGCTGCCTGTTTTAATTCACGAGAAAGCTTTTCTTGGTATGAATTTAATTTTTCATACATTCTTGACTGAGTCATCGCCACAATTACTTGTGAGCCAGCTGCTTCAACAAAGGAAATCTCATCTTCTGTCCAAACTCTTTTTTCAAAACTATGAAAAACTATCCATCCCTGCAAAATTCCTTGGAAATGCAGTGGACAAGCAAGCGCAGAAACTGCTTGGGAGAGCTCTAATTCTTCAAGCTCCTCATCACTTAACTTGTTTAGATTTAGTGGGTTTTGGATATTATCAATTGCGATCGCACTAAAGGACTGTTCGCTTCTAAAATTATCTAAAATCAAATGTTGGATCTTATCAGCGATACTCGGTACGCCCATTTCACAATATTCATCTGAAATATAACCATCAAAATATAAAAAGCATCTAGACGCTCTAAGCGCAAGTCCAAGCTCATTTACAGTCCTTGCAAGAATTTCACTTAGGTTCAAACTTGACCTGATTTGGGTTGTAAGGTTATTTAAAAGCTCTGCATACTTAGTTCTTTTTCTTGCATCAAGATAAAGTAAGGATTTTTCTATCGATACCGACAAAGGACTTATTATAGAATTTAAAAGATCAACTTCTTTATCATGCCAATTTCTAGTTGCATCACATTGCTGCAAATACAAAATACCCAAAATCTCATCGCCTAAACTATGAGAAGCTTTTTGCTCGTGATTAATACTTTTTTCTAAAATCTTCTTTCTAACAATTACAGGAAGTGCAATCAATGACCTTGTTCCAGACAATAGTTCATCATCTGAATTCGGCAAAATTGCATTTTCAATAATTTTTTTTCTTTTAGTATTAATTTCATCTACTAAAAAACTTTCCTTAATACTTTCAATACTCAAGCTTTCTAGGTCATTTAATTTCCCTTCCTGACCCATTCTTCTATATTTATATTTGGTATATTCTTTTGCATCAAGAATAGAATCTTTGTGAAAAATTACGATACCGCATCTATCAACATTTAAAAATTCCCCAATCTCTTGAACAAAAATACTTAAAAGAGAATCCAAGTCAAAAGAAGCATTAATCTTCTCAACCCATTTATTAACGAGCTTTTCTTTTTCAGCTTTTGCATTTGCAATTTGTCTTTCTTGAATTAAGGCTAGTGTAGTATTTTGCAAGTGACGTGCAAGATCTTCAGTCTCAGCAATAGTCTTTTTCATTATTGCTGTTTTTTCGTCGTTAAGCTGCTTTTGAGAATTGAGTTTTAACTCAAGCTCATTGATTTTTTTCTCCAAATGAAGCTCATCAGGCTTAGTTTGTTTATCTTGCATTTAGCTAGTTTTGGAAATGATTCTTGTTAACTGGTGTAATCTTGCGATTCTAAGCAAACTCTGCACATCGTCAATAACATTGTAAAGCTCTAATTCAGCGCCAATCATCTTACATTCTTTCCAGAGTCTAACAAAAGAACCCATTCCTGCACTGTCTAAAAATTCTAAATCACCGCAATCTACACTAACTTTAGATTGCTCTTTTAAATGTGGTAAAACTGTATCTTTAAAATGCTCTGCATCACTATATAAAAGTTGGCCGCCTACTTCAAGTTCTAATAATTGGTCATTGTTTTTTCTTATTTCTAGCTTTAACATATATAGTAAGTCCTATCTTTTAGGGCATCAATCTAATGACCTATAAAACTTATACCCACAAATACATAGTTAAAAACTCAAATGAAGTTCTTGAAAACGCAGAAATGAGCTGCAAAATTACTTCAGATAATATACATAGTCTAGGTGTAAACCTTGAATTTAACGAAGCAAAACCTGTCACTATAATGCTTCCAGGTTTTATCAATTTACACTCACACTTAGCCTACAGCAAGCTAAAACTGCCCAGTCAGGGCCTATTTTCATGGCTCAAAGAGCTTTATGAAATGACCTTTGCAAACCCTAATTACTCACCTAGATCAAACGTACTAGACGGAATAGATGATCTTTTAAAATATGGCACAACTTTTATCGTAGAGAACTGTTTCCACCTAGAAGAAAGCTTTGAGGCTATCTCGCAAAAGAAAATTAAGGCACTGATTGGACTTGAGGTCTTTGGTTCAAACCCAAACGACGCACAAAAAATCTTTGATGAAAAAATCCAAGAATTAGAAAAATACCAAAACAAAAATCCAAATATAGATTTGTGTCTATCTCCACACGCAATTTACGATGTTTCTAAAGAGCTCTGGCAAAAATGTGTTGCTTGGAGTAAAGAAAACAACAAAGTATTACTAAGTCATATTGCTGAAACTCAAGAAGAAGAATTTTTTGCACAGGATTTTAATGCAGCAGAATTAAAATCAGCAAAAGCTTTCTGGCAGAGCATTAACAGCTTAGATGCTAAAGAAAAAACATGGCAAAAATATTCTAGTTCAGTCGATTTTTTAGATAAAAACGGACTTTTATTTGAACGGTTGATTCTTGCTCATGGAGTTTATTGTAGTGACAAAGACCTGCTGACACTAAAAAAATACTCAAGCAAACTCATCAACTGCCCTCGAAG
>CAIYXB010000003.1 GCA_903930015.1 uncultured bacterium
CAGAGTTTTTCAAGAAAGTACAAAGCTCTGGTGATATCTATAAGGGTGAATATACAGGGCTTTACTGTGTTCACTGTGAAGACTTTTGGTTGGAAAAAGATTTAGAGCTAGATTCTTCAGAGAATTTCATTTGTGCTACTCACAAGAAACCCGTTGAAGAATATTCACAGGTAAATTATTTTTTTAAACTCACTAAATACCAAGATCAACTTAAAAAATACATAGAAGATAATCCAGATTTTATTTCTCCAGATTATCGTCGTAATGAAGTCCTAGGCTGGATTAATGAGGGTCTGCGTGACTTCCCGATCTCAAGAGCAAATCTAGATTGGGGTATTGATATACCTGGTGATGATGATCAAGTTATTTATGTTTGGTTCGATGCACTTCTTGGTTATATTTCAGGATTGGGTGATAAAAAGAATCATTATTGGCAAAAGGATTCTGTCATCCATATTATTGGAAAAGATATTTTGCGTTTTCATGCTGTTTACTGGCCTGCGATGTTAATGTCTGCTGGAATGCCTTTGCCAAAGAAGGTTTTTGGGCATGGATTTTTAACAAAAGATGGTATGAAAATGGGTAAGACCTTAGGCAATATTATTGACCCCATAGAATTGTCTGAAAAGTATGGACCAGAGTCGGTTAAATATTATTTTTTAAGAGACATAGTTTTTGGACGTGATGGAGATTTTACTCATGATGGATTTATTCAGGTTTTAAATTCTGATCTTGCTAATAATTTAGGAAATTTACTAAATAGATCTTTGAAGCTTATTAATAAATATTTCGATGGTAAATTGCCTAAGAAGCTTATGAATAAAGAGATTGAAGGGATGCTAAAAGCTCTTAACAAACATTTCTTGTTGAATATTGATGCACTTAATCCGTATTTCGCTTTTCAAGATTTTTTTAAGGTATTAGATAAAGCTAATTTTTTTATCAATGAAGTTGCACCGTGGCAAGTACTCAAAAAAGAAGATATTTCTGAAGAAGAAAAAAATCTTGCTATTGAATCTTTATATACGGCAATAGTATGTTGCTATCAATCAGCGTTTTATTTGGCGCCAGTAATGCCAAATCTGGTATCAAAGTTAATAGCAAATCTCGGAATTGTAAGTTCAAGTGAAGATATAAAGCGCGGTGTGCTTTTGAAAGAAGTATTGAATTTCAAGAATTTAGACTTTGATTTTACAAATCACCAATTAAATCCCGATCCAGTAGTGATTTTCCAGAGGATACAAACAGAAGCAAAGGTCTAATAAAGAAATGCTTTTGATTTTCTATGTTTTTTATTTTGTTGGTTGGACTTTAGCTCTTCCAGTTCTTGCGCTGCTTTCGCAATTCGTTATCAAGAAATGGAAATCTTCTCTAAAGCAAAAACTGACTATTTTCGACAAAGATTTTTTCTATATCTATGACAATTCAAAACCAGTATGGTTCCATGCGGTATCAGTTGGTGAGTTTAATGCACTTCTACCAGTCCTAGATCATTTTACTGGGATATCAACAATAATCTCCGTTACAACCCAAACGGCTTATGACCTTGCTTGCATGAAGCTAAAAGATAAAATTGAAAATAATCAAATAAAAGTTTTCTATATGCCTTTTGATCATCCTTTGCTCGTTCGTAGAATTTTTAAATTAGTTCACCCTCAAGCTTTGGTTTTACTTGAAAGTGAAATATGGCCTGCTTTATTTGCTGAAGCTCAAAATGCTGGAGTGAAGCTTGCAATCATTAATGCAAAACTTTCCGATAAATCTTTTAAAGCCTATGATGCTCTGAGTGTATTTTTTAGACCGATACTCAACATGGTAGATGTTTTTTTGGTTCAAAGTGC
>CAIYXB010000004.1 GCA_903930015.1 uncultured bacterium
GATCGCGAGCATCGCGAAGCAATCCACTCCCAGGGTTATTGCGAGGAAGGCTTTAGCCTGACGTGACAAATCCATTCCTGGTGATTGACACGCTGTAAATAATAATAATTAACTCTATTACAATCAATTAACACCAATAGCTTTTGCTTGATTACGATACTCATTTCAGTCGTGGATAAGAAGAATATTTTAAAATTCCTCCTACTTCCTTAACCTCCCTTTAATCTCAAAGAGCCAAATTATAACTAGGAACCACCATCATTGCCCTAAAGGCAATGATAATTAATGGGAGAGAAATATTAATGCCAAAATCATCAACTATTGATGATGCTATCAGTTTCGCTGAAGCAGTACTTGCCGCTGATCCCAAAAAGGGATTTAGGGTTGAACATGCTTATAAATATTTTTCTGGTGCATCAAATAAAAACCATTTGATTGATGCTTCAAAAGAAAATCAAATTATTTTTACTGGACCAGGTAAAGCAAGAGTTATAGAAATGCTAGATTCTAATTTAGACAAAAGATCGGGTTTGTTTCCTCAGCATAACAGTGTAGGTAATTTTCCAGAACAATTTGAAATTAATCCTTCTCAAAAACTATCTAGGTTTCAAGGTTTGAGTACTGCAAACTTGCTTGAGGACAAAGGTTTTTTCAATACAACAGCAATTTTGACTAAAAGGAAATTATCATTGATACAAAATCAATTTGCTAATCTTAGTCCACTTTGTTTTGAAGAGATGATGTGTATTAGTAGCGATGCTAAACAAAGAGATTTTAATGTTTGGGCTTGTTGTGATGATAATGCTGAAATTGTTATCGCTTACATGAATCCTTATCTGGAAGTTGTACAATTTTTCCAATCTTATCGTTTCAATGAATCTGGACAAATAATTGATGTTAAACATGTTGTTTGTGAAACTGGTATTCCTATTGTTTTAAATCAAACAATGATTGATTGTTATGGAAATCACCGTAATATCGCCCATGTGGGTGTTACAGGTTCTAAAGTAAATTCATTTTATAATTCACTTGAAAGATTTGATGATGGATCTTTAGTGTGGACAAGTTCAGATTATAAATTTGGTAAAAATGAGACAGGTTCAGCTGTTTTACTTGATGATGGTTCTATTAAGCTACTTGAAGGTTCAAATTTGGAATTAGCTCAATTCTCAGCTCGTAACTTGGGGGCAGAGGCTATTGATCCTAAGACTTTAAAGTGGAAAGGTGAATATTCAATCGAAGGTTGTATCTCAGAAGACGAAGATAAATACATTACTAGGCGTGAGTATAAAGCTCAAGTAAGAAAGAAAGTAAATCAAATTATTGATGGTGCTTGTATTCCAGGACTTAGCCCAATTTTTCTAATCAATATATAATATTATGTATGTCTGAGGAAGTTCCAAAACCTAAAGTAGAAAGTGTAAAACTTCAACATCGCCACCATTATTTTGGTGGTCCTTATTCCTATAAAAATAGTACTAAAGGTTCTACTGACAAAAAAATTAATTCTGATAATTCACATGAACTTGTATTAATGACAAGACCAGGAAGAATAAGTCGGGTTTCTATTTCTTTGCCAGAAGAAGACGCTCGTGCAGGAGTTTTTCCACAGCACAATACAATGTTTCATTTTTCTGAAAATGAACCTGATTATGATGAAGACGAACATATGCCCGTTAGTATTAGCGATGAGGATTATGAAAATAACTTAGAGCTTGTAACAGCAAAGGATTTAAAACCATATGAGCATTTAAATGATGTGGTTTCTTTAAAAGAAGCGGGTTTTGAAAAAAGAATTTGTTCTATGACAAAACAAAGGCTTGTGAAAATCCAAGCTCAGTTTTCTCATTTAAGCGATTTTGCATTTAATCAAATGCTTGATATTACTAGACCTGATAAAAGAGATTTTACCGTTTGGTATAAAATTATCGTCAAGAAATCTACAGTGATAATTGCTTACCCGTGTGAAAAAACCAAATTTACAAATTTTGTTCAACTAATTCATTATGATAAAAACAAGCGTATTGATGCTATTAAGCATTGTGTTTTTGATAACGGTGAACCGCTCGTTATAAATGAAACTTTAATTGATAAATTTAAAAATCTAAGACAGATTGCACATCTTGGTACCAAGGGTGAAAGTGTTTTTTTAAATAGTGTTGAGAGGTTTGATGATGGTACTGTCTCCTGGGTTATTCATGATGGTGAGACTGCTGGTGCTGCTTGTTTGCTCACTTCAGGTAAGATTGTTTTTGTTGAAAGTAAACTAAATTCATCTACTGAACTTGCTGCTCGTAACCTTGGTGCAGAGGGCTGTGTTGATGGCACTTGGACAGGTAATTTTGATATAAAAGCGTGTCATGAAATTGGTGGTACTCTTCAGGAAAGTTTTAAGACAAAAGTTAGAAAACAAATTAGTAATATTGTGGATGGTGCTTCTATACCTGGACTTGATCCAATTTTTTGGATTTAACTCAATCGGGTATTCCCTTGGGGTCAGACCCCAAGGGAATACTGAAGCTATTTCTTCAAACTCATATACATTTTCACAAGCTCTAAATCTTCTGGTGTTGTGATTTTAATATTACTTTGTGGACTTTCTACTAGATATACATCTTTGTTGATCCTCTCAACAAGTCCAGCTGAATCTGTTCCCAAGAAATGATCTTTTTGAGCTTGTTCATATGCTTCAAATAAAATATCTGCTGTAAAAACTTGTGGTGTTTGTGTTTGCCATAATAAATCTCTTGATACATTTTTTTTGATTATGACTTCGCCATTTTCATCTGTATGTGAGAGTTTTAAAGTATCACTTACAGGTCTTGCTGCAACTGCTGCACCTTTCTCTTTTGCTTTATTTATTACGCTCACTATAGTTTCTTCTTGTACAAGCACTCTTACGGAATCATGAATTAGTATGAATTCTGGCTTTAATTTTAGTTTTTTGATTTCATCTAGTGCGTTAGTAATACTGTCTTGTCGTGTTTTTCCACCTTTAACAATTACGATATCTAGGTCTGTTTTAATGTGATTTAATATTTTTTTTGTATATACTACATCAACTGTTGGAATGAAGAATTTCTCAATAAGACCTGTTTTAGCAAGGGCTTTAACCGTATGAAGCAGAATAGGTTCATCAAACAATGTCAAAAATTGCTTAGGATTTTGGCTATGCATGCGCTTTCCAATACCGCCAGCAGGTATAATTGCAAATGTTGTTCTATTTGGCATAACTAAATTCTATTATGAAGCTTCTTGAAGATTACATCAAACACCTTGAACTTAATCAAGTCCTAAGCTTTAATTCATTGCGTCTATATAAAACGGATATTAAGGATTTTACTGAATTTATTGTGGCAAATTACGGTTTAAACTTTGACCTTCTTAGTCTTAATGAAAAACAACTAAATAAATTTATGAATACGATTTACAGTTTAGGTAAATCTACAGCAACGATTAATCGTAAATTAACCGCTATACACGGCTTTTGGTTTTGGCTTAAAGAGCAAGGCTTAGTAGATCGTGACCCTTTTACTCAAATTAAGCGTGATTCACAGTTTCGAAACAAGACAGCAAAGACACTCACTGAAGATGATATTGTGCTGCTTCTAGATTGTGATGGACTTGATCTGAAATCAAAAATTATTCTTGAGTTAATTTATGCAACAGGAATTAGAGTTAGTGAAATCGTTAAATTAACACTTGAAGATATTGATTTGAATAACAATATTCTAACTATTGTCCGTAGCCAAAAATATAAAGAGCGCACTATTCCATTTAATGATCTTCTTGCTCAGTATTTGAAATTCTATGTAAAAGAAAATTCATTAGCTCAAGAAGATGCAATTTTTAAAAATAGAAATAATGAACCAGTTTCAGAAAGAGAGATTTTTAGATTAATTAGAGAAGCTGCTTTTAGAGCTGGTATTACAAAAAAAGTCTCTCCATCAATAATTAGAAATAGTTTTTTAAAGCACATGAAAGAAAATGGTGCTCATGAGACTTTACTTAGAGATCTAACTGGACAGAAAACGGTTAATGTTTAGGATGGAGTTACTCGTCATTGCGAGCGTTCGTAGAACGCGTGGCAATCCAAGTGCTAGAGTTAATTGGGGATTTTAGAGTTTGGATTGCCACGTTGTGCTTACAAGAAATGCTCTGCCACTAAAAATGCTGCGCATTTTCTTTACGCTAGATTTAGGTTACTCGCTGCTTTGCAGCTCACAGAGGGCTAAAGGATAAATTTTATTAATTATAGATTCTGACGACCTCTGAAATCCTCGCAATGACGGTTTAATTCTTCGGATCGAAGTAATCGCGAAGACTATCACCAATCAAATTAAAAGAAAAGACTGTAAAGAAAATTAAAACAGCAGGTGACCAAATTAACCAAGGTCTGGTAAGTATGTTACTGAGCTCTTTACCTTCCGCAAGAATGTTGCCCCAACTTGGATCTGGTTGATTTATCCCAAGTCCAAGAAAACTTAAAGCCGTTTCTCCGATTATAAAACCAGGTACTGCGAGTGTTGCTGAAATTATCACAAAACTATATGTGTGTGGAATTAAGTGCTTGACTATAGTTGCTAAATTGCCGAGTCCGATTGCTTTTGCTGATTCGATAAATTCTTTTTCTTTGATTGCAAGTACTTGTCCTCTAATTATTCGAGCAAGACTAGCCCAAGATATAAAAGAGAGTATAAAAGTAATCATCGCAAATCTTTGAAAATTGGATAAATTTGCTGGTAATAGAGCAGAAAGTATAATGAGTAAATAAAAACTAGGCAAAGACATAATTGCTTCAGCAAGTCTCATCATTAGATTATCAATTCTTCCTCCAAAATATCCAGAAATACCTCCATAAAGTAATCCTAGAGGAAAAGCTATTATTAGTGAAATAAAACCAATAGTTAAACTTGGTCTTGCACCAAAAAGTAATCTTGAAAATAAATCTCTACCTAGGCTATCTGTCCCAAGTAAAAACAATTCACCAGGGCTTTGGACTTGGATAATTTTTTTATTTTTGAAGAATTCTAGATAGTATTTTTTATCTTTTTTTTCAATACTTTTTTTTAGCAAAAGTTCTTTATCGACATACTGTTCACTTCTGTAAACATATAAGCCCTTTTGGTCTAGATGAATTTGGGTTGGCTTTATATAGCCATAAGCACTGTGAAGTTCATTAGGGTCATATGGTGCTATAAAACTAGCTAAGAACATTAAGCTATAAATGCTTATAAGAAAAAATACAGCAATCAGAGTTAATTTGTTTTTTAGGATTTTTTGCATAAACTGCTAATATTTAATTATGCATCGTATTTGTAAAATGTTAATTCTTATATTCTCATTGTTTCTAAGCTCATGCTCCCTTTTTCATGAAGATTTATCAGCAATAGAAAAACTAATCAAAAATGAACAATATACAGAAGCAATTACCAAGTTAGAAGACCTTAAGAGTGGTTATGCTAAAGAATTAAATTCTAAGGCTCACGTCGGGTATGCTATTTCTATTTTGAAGGATTTAACTCAAGACAAAAGAACCAGATATTTTACGGCAAAAGATATTTTAGAAAAAGCAGTTAGTCTTAATCCGAAAAATAAAGATGCTAAAACTTATTATTTATTGGTGCTAAACTTAAGCCAAAATGTTTGATTCAGAGTTACTAAAAATTACCCTAACAGCTCTTGCAATTTATCTTATTGCTTCAATTCCTTTTGGTTATTGGCTTGGTCTTGCTTTTGGTGTTGATCTTACTAAGTGTGGTAGTGGAAGTACTGGTGCTACAAACGTCTTACGTAATGTAGGGAAATGGCAAGCAGTTCTTGTCTTAGTTTTAGATGCTTTAAAAGGTTTTGTGCCGGTATTTTATTTGAAATATTACACAAATTATTTGAGTGACTCTAATATATTTCTTGCTTTGTTTTTACTTTTTTTACCGCTTTTTGCTCATTCGAAAAGTATTTATATCGGTTTTAAGGGCGGTAAATCATCTGCAACTGGGCTTGGTATTTTGTTTGCAGTGAATTGGATAGTGGGACTGAGTATCATCTCTATCTGGGGAATTACTGTCAGTATCTCGGGTATTTCTTCACTTGGGTCTATTGTGGCAGGACCTTTGGTTCCTTTACTGATATGGTTTTTAAAAGAAGACTTAGTTTATATAATTTTTGGCGTTATTGCTTTTGTCTTTGTTGTTTTGATAAAACATAGGAGTAATATTGCTCGCCTTCTCAAAGGAGAAGAGTATAATTTTAAAAAAGCTTCTAAAGAAGCTAGTTAGTCAATTAAACTTAAATGTTATACAATAATTAAATGCTTATTTTAAGTCAGCAAGATAAGTCAACACTTCGCATAAGAGCTCTACAGGAGCTTAGGTCTATCTTTAGTGACAAATCAGATTTCTATTCTCGTCAAAATCAATTAATAAGATCGATTGAACTTAGTGATGAATTTAAAAAAGCAAAAACTATTTTGACTTATTATCCCATGGATAATGAGCTTGATATTAGTAGTTTGATCATCTCTAATCCTAATAAGCGTTGGGGAATTCCAAGACCGATTGGAAAGGGCATTATGCTTTGTTTTCAAACAGATGAGCTTTATAACTTACTAAGTCTAAAAAATGGACTTAAGGTTCCAGTCGCTACAAGTACATTAATTCAACCAGAAGAATTTGATTTGATAATTATACCTGGTCTAGCTTTTGACAAGAAGGGTTATAGATTGGGGCGTGGTGGTGGTTACTATGATCGTTTCTTGGGTAAAATTTCAAAGTCTTGTAAGTCTTTTGGTGTCATCACTAAAGAACTTTATTTGGATAAAATCCCATCTCTAGAGGCTCACGATAGACCTGTTGATAAAGTTATAGTTGTTTAAAACGCAGCTTCCATAACTTTATAAAGCTCTTCAGTTGGTTCTGCGCAAGTCCAATGCTGGATTGACTTCATAGCTTGTCTTATAAGCATTTCTTTTCCGTTTATTGTGTTTAAACCAAGTTCCTGTGCGTCTTTTATTAGCCTTGTATCTGAATAAATTAAATCATAAACGGTTGCTATTTGAGGTAAAGTTTGGAGTATTTCAATATCCATAGGAGTCTCTTCTGAAAGTCTTCCTTGCCCTACTGGAGTACTATTGATTAGCAAACCTATGTCTTGAAGGTTTGTTGTATCATCAAGCATCATTATTTCTACTTTGTTTGAATCTAGCCTTGGCAAATTCTCTTCCACTTTTAATTGATTTCTAGCGTAGATATAAAACTTCTCCACCCCAAGATCCTCTAGAGCCACTAAAATAGCCTTAGCAGCGCCCCCAGCCCCAATTAAAGCGACTTTTTTCTCATGAAGCTTATCAATCTTTTTTAGAGATTCAATAAAACCATAATAATCTGTGTTGTATCCAATAATACCCATTTCAGTTAGGTGCACAGTATTTGCAGCACCAATTTTGCCAACAAGGGCATCTGCTCTGTTTAGGTATTTAAGAATTTTTTCTTTAAATGGAATAGTTACATTGAGTCCATCAACTTTTTGTAAGAGAGTTATTATTCCTCTGTCAAAATTATCTAAGCTAATTTCAAAATTTTCGTAACTAGCATTTATTCCTAAATATTGAAAAGCAGCATTTTGAATTTTGATAGATCTGCTATGTAATAAAGAACTGCCAATTAATCCAAATTTTAGTTCTTTGTTTTGGTTCATATTGATTTATATACCACGTTAGCTGGATAAGTCCTCTTGCTTAGTGCAAATAAACTTATTCTAACTCTTACTTGTTAATACCTTATTTGCGGCTTTAAGCTGGTCTTCAAATTCTTCAGTATATTCCTGTATTGATTTAACTTCTAATTTACCTTTTTTAAGTGAGGCAAGAGCTTTAACAGTAGCTAGTGCTCCTGTTACAGTTGTTATTACAGCGATATTTTTTTCTTGAGCAATTTTAGTGATTACTTGGCTATCTTCATAGGCTTGTTTACCAAGAGGCACATTGAAAATCAACTTAATCTCGTTATTTTTTAGCATATCAGTTATGTTTGGTCTGCCTTCTTTAACTTTATTGGTTCTTTCTATTTGTACGCCACTTGCTTCTAGTATGTTTGCTGTACCACTTGTCGCGACGATTGTGTAACCATCTTTGATTAAATCTTTCGCTATCTCAATTGCTGACAGTTTATCGGCATCTCTAAAACTCACAAAAACCTTACCATCTTTTGGCAAATTAAGTCCAGCACCGATTTGTGCTTTAGCAAAAGCGTCTGCAAAGTTTGTACTAATACCCATAACTTCACCAGTACTTTTCATTTCTGGACCAAGAAACACACTTGATCCATCAAATTTATTAAATGAAAACACAGCTTCTTTAACTGAGATTTGATTTAAATTCCTTTTTGCAATAATATCTCTAAAATCTTTAATTTTAGCTCCTGCCATAATTAGAGCTGCTAATTTTGCCCATGGAATACCATTTGCCTTTGAAACAAAAGGTACGCTGCGACTTGCTCTAGGATTGACTTCTAATATAAACAACTCCTCATTCTTAACAGCAAATTGAATATTCATTAGTCCTTTTACTTCAAGTGCTATTGCTAGTCTTTTTGTAGCAGTTCTAATTTCGTTAATTATTTTTTCAGATAAACCTTGAGAAGGATATACACACGCTGAATCTCCACTGTGTACGCCTGCATACTCAACGTGTTCCATGATTCCGGCAAGTACACATTCATCACCATCAGCAATAGCATCAACATCAACTTCTACTGCTGAGTCAAGAAATTTATCAATTAAAATTGGATATTGACTTTTTTCAATTAAATTTCTTGAAAGCCACTCTTTAAGCTCGTTATCGTTGTTTACGATATCCATACCTCTACCACCAAGTACATAACTTGGTCTTATTACAACAGGGTATCCTATTTCATTTGCTTTGATCTTTGTTTCTTCAATGCTATTTGATATTGCATTATTAGTTTGTCTAAGATCTAATTCTTTTAGTAACTTACCAAAACTATCTCTATCTTCAGCTAAGTCGATTTTTTCAGGTAAAGTACCAATGATCTTTAGACCATGGTTTTCAAGTGCTTTGCAGATTTTCAAAGGCGTTTGACCACCTAGTTGTATGATTATGCCTTTGATTTTATTACCATTTGCTTCCTCGCGATTATAAATTTCAAGTACATCTTCAACTGTTATTGGTTCAAAATATAATTTATCGCTCGTGTCGTAATCAGTAGAAACAGTTTCAGGATTGTTGTTTATCATTATGGTCTCGTATCCTGCTTCGCTTAGTGCTTGGGCTGCTTGAACGCAACAATAATCAAACTCAATACCCTGACCAATTCTATTAGGTCCACCACCTAAAATGAAAATTATCTCTTTATCAGTCTTAATTGTCTCGTCTTCTTGTTCATACGTTGAATAGTAATAAGGTGTAAACGATTCAAACTCTCCAGCGCAGGTGTCAATTGTTTTATAGACAGGAATTAAACCTATTTTTTGTCTGTATTCATATAGGTCTTTTTTTCTGATTTTATATTCAACGCAGACTATTGTTGCTAGTTGTTTGTCCGAAAAGCCCATTCTCTTTAATTTATGTAGATATTCTTTTGGAAATATTTTTTCTAGAATTTTTTCTTTTGATAAAGTGTTGATGCTTCCAGAAGCATTCATTTGAGAAACCTCTGTTAAAACCCTTTCCTGTAGTAGTGTTGTTTCATTTACGATTTCTTTTAAATGAGCTAAAAACCACATGTCGATTTTTGTTTTTTCATGTACTTCTTCTATACTTGCTCCTAAATACATTGCACTAAAGATCTGATAAACTCTTTGTGAATTTGGAGTATTAATAGCTTTTAGGTATTTATTTTTTAAAGCGAGTCTTTCTTCATCGCTTATTGAACCAATTTTACTTAATATATCTTTGTCAATAAAACCAACAGGTCCTTTATTCTCTAAGCCTCTTAGTGCTTTCTGGAAGCTTTCTTTAAAGCTTCTACCAATTGCCATCGTCTCTCCCACTGATTTCATTTGAGTATTGAGTTCATCTTTAGTTTCAGGAAACTTTTCAAAAGCAAACCTTGGTATTTTGGTTACAACATAATCAATGCTTGGCTCAAAGCAGGCCATTGTTTTTTTTGTAATATCGTTTGGAATTTCATCTAGTGTATATCCCACTGAAAGTTTTGCCGCAATTTTTGCGATCGGAAAACCTGTTGCCTTTGAAGCAAGTGCACTCGAGCGTGAAACTCTTGGGTTCATTTCTATTACAATAATCTCGCCATTCTCTGGATTAAGAGCGAATTGAACGTTACTACCACCAGTCTCAACGCCAACAGCTCTAATTATTTTTATAGCAGCATTTCTAAGTGCTTGGAATTCTTTATCCGAGATAGTTTGAGTTGGGGCAACTGTAATACTATCTCCGGTATGTACGCCCATGGGATCAAGATTTTCTATTGTACAAATGATAACCACGTTATCATTCAAATCCCTCATCACTTCAAACTCAATCTCTTTCCAGCCTAGAACAGATTGCTCTACAAGTATTTGTTGTACTGGACTTGCGTTTAAACCTTTAACTGCAATTTCTTGAAGCTCTTCTCTGTTATAAGCTATTCCGCCACCGTAACCTCCAAGCGTAAAAGCTGGTCTAACGATTAATGGAAATCCTAATTCCTCAGATATCTCTAGTGCTTTTGTAAGGTCTGTTGCTATTTCTGATCTTGGTGTGTTTAGACCAATTTTATGCATTAATTTTTTGAATTTATCTCTGTCTTCTGCGACTTCTATAGCTTCGAGTTTTGCTCCAATAAGCTCTACACCATGCTTATCTAAGAATCCATCTTTTGCGAGGCTTACAGCTATGTTTAAGCTGGTTTGTCCGCCCATCGTCGGAAGTAAGGCATCAGGTCTTTCTTTTAATATTACTTCTTTGACATAGTCAGGTGTGATTGGTTCTATGTAAGTTCTATGTGCAAGCCCAGGATCTGTCATTATCGTTGCTGGGTTTGAATTAATGAGGATTACTTCATAGCCTTCTTCACGAAGGGCTTTACAAGCTTGGGTTCCAGAATAATCAAATTCGCAGGCTTGTCCGATAATAATAGGACCAGCTCCTACAACTAATATTTTTTTTAGGTCAGTTCTTTTAGGCACTGAAAGAAAATTTTATCAGTAAAAAAATATTCTGTTTGTTTAGTTAATAAGATCAAGAAAATGTCTTCGGCTATTAAATTGAACCGGTAAGCGTTTTAATATAATTAAGATATTGTCTGGATTATAAGATTTGAGTATATTAATTCGAGGGTTTAATTCTATTAATAAAGGCTGGAATATAAAAAATAAAAAAACCTCAAAGTGCCCGATAAGCACTTTGAGGTTTTCGAATCTAGACAAAAATAAAAAAAAAGCAATCTGGAGGAAGCTGATGTTTATAGTGTGCTAGGCTTCGTACTGAAAATCATATAAATTAGATCAAGCAAAGTCAATCTGTCACTGTCATTATTAATCCTTTGTTCAGAAAGGTATAAGGAGTAAGCTACCATTGAACAAAAAATTGCCATTAATACTAAAACTGTTATTTCACTCATACTTATATAATACCATACAGAAGTAAGATTTATCATTAATTCTACTTAATTTTGTAAGATAGGCTTTTTAGACTAAGGGTAGTTCAATATAACTCTTAATTATCTTGAATTGAAATCGAGGAATTACATAGTTCGAACTTTAAAAATGTCAAAATTTGTTTCTTATATTAACAGTGTATGAGTTTTTCAACACTAGTATTTACGTTTATAGTAAAATTTTTTAGCTTGTATTAACGTATAAGCCATTGAAAATGAAAATTGGAAATACAGATCTAAATAAGTCTGTAGATGATAGAAGCGCAAATTCTTCTTTGGCCGTTGTCAGTAGCGGTCTGATGTCTGACGCTGATCAAAAGGAATTGAAAGACTATAGGGATAAAGACTTGCAAGCCAGATCTCTTTCAAAAGATTTTTCAAAGCTTGAATTAACAACAAAACCTAATTCTGTTGACGATATTTCAGCTAGAAATTCTGTTGATGATACTAAAAATGAGGATAACAATAATGCCGATAAGTCTTTTAATAATGATTCGGAAATATTAAAAATATGGAAAGTATTTGATGGGATAGCTTCTAATACAGCTATTGTTTCAAATTTAGCTGGAGGCTTCATGGGATTAATGAATATGCCAGAGATAGCTAAAACCAGAATTGCTAAATTTGTAGATTTAGTAACTAATTTTAGTTTTATCCCTTATGGACTTGATGGTATGCGCAAAGCATTTTTTGAGAATAAA
>CAIYXB010000005.1 GCA_903930015.1 uncultured bacterium
TAGCCCAGCGCCCTAATTTACAGGATGAAGCTGGAGAACAATTTAAGGAATTAGTCACAAAAGTAATCGAAAAGCCTGATTCATCGTTAGCGAGAGGTCTAGCCCAGCGCCCTAATTTAAAGGATGAAGCTGGAGATGATATATTTAAGAAATTAGTCCAAAAAGCAATCGCAGCGCCTGATTCAGAGTTAGCTGCAGAATTAGCTAAACAAGGTAGTATTTCTGATGATTTTATTGAAGAATTCAATTCACTAAGCCCAGATTACCAAAAGAGCTTTTGTACTTGGTTAAATAATTTATTGACTCAAAAAAGAATCACTCAAGCAGATAAACAAAATTTTATCCTTTATTTCCCGAGTGTCATACGCGCTAGGATTCAGGCAGGACTAACGGAAAATGCTGTTTAATTCAAGAATCTCATTTCAAGAGGTCTCAGGGTCGTATCCGCACAACGCACGTTTTTTTCAATAGGTCAGGTCTAGCAATTCGCCTAAAAAAGCAAGCTAATACCTAGAATTGTCGCAAAGAGACCCGGTCGTGGAGGGGCAAAATATATTTAGCTTCAGTAAATTTACGGATGATTTTTTGAGTCAGATTTGCTAGATTTGTTTTGTGGATCAAACTCTTATAATCGAATATAAGTCAGATATTATGAAGATATTTGGTTTAGCTTTGATGTATCCATTTAGTACTAAGTTGACATCCTTCTTTATGGGAGCCTCTTTTGGTACTAGTTCAATAAGTTTTGCAATTGTTTCTTGGTTTAGTTGTATTGTCTTGTTTTTCATTGGTTCCTTGCACATTTACTGGGGATTAGAAATTATTGAAAAATACCAAAAACAAGAGTATAGTAATAAAAGGATTAAAGATTATGTTTGATCAATTGAGCTTAGCTAATTTTAAAGAAGATTTGCCTAATATTGTCTTTTTGATAGTAATGTCATCAATTTTTGTTGGTGGTTTACAGATATTAGTAAATAAATTTATGAAAATACCAAGCTCTAAAAAAGATTAGAAGATTAATTTTGTAAATAAATAGTAATTTGGCGTTAGTTATTCCCGATGAGATTGCACGATTTTCTTAGAAAATCTTGCAATGACGGCTGAGTATAGTTGTAAGCTTTATTATTGATAACAATTTGAATCATATATAATGTTGGAGTAGTTGATTAATATGTTGGATTTGTTTCAATGGCATGAATTAAAATTTTTCTACTTGCAAATTCTTTTTGCGATATTTCCTTTAGTTATCGCATACATTTACTTTAAGAAAACAGGTTTATTCTGAGTAGAGGCGAATACCTCGAAGCTTGCTTCGGAGGATGAGCCGGCACGAGGAACGTCGCCGAACTGGTCGTTGCGTAGCAAAATTTTAGGTGAGGCGTCATTTAAAGTAAATGAGGATTATGATTTACCAACTGCTCGTAAAGACTAAAGCTCAGCTTTAACCTTATTAATAACATCTTCTTCTACAAAAAGCTTTGCATTACGACATGCGTTATAAATCGCTTCATCATTAGAGCTACCATGTGAGATTATCGATACGCCATTGACTCCACCGAGTAATGCTCCACCATAAGAATTTGGATGTACATGTGCTTTGATTTGCTCAAAGACAGTGGAATTTTTTAGAATGAGAGCAGCAATTTTAGTAAGGAAAGATCCGTACTTGAGTTTTTCTTTGATTTGTTCAGCAAAAATTTTAAGTCCGCCTTCAAGTGATTTGAGGTGAATATTCCCGGTAAAGCCGTCGCAGACTGCAACCTCACAATTATCATCAATAATAGTTTTACCTTCAACATTACCAACAAAATTTATTTCAGGATGATCTTTAAGAAGTTTGTAAGTCTCTCTATAAAGTTCATTACCTTTTGATTCTTCCTCACCAACATTCAAAAGTCCAACTCGAGCATTTTCGTTTTTAAAAAGTATTTTGCTTAGGATCTTGCCAATGAGAGCGTTTTGGACTATTTGTGCAGGTGTAGCTTCAATATTAGATCCTCCATCAATCAAAAACATCTTAGATCTTGAAGTTGGAATTAAAGTACAAATACAAGGTCTTTCAAAACCTTCAATTCTTTTTAAAGTAAAAAGTGATGCTGCAGTTGCAACACCAGTATTGCCAGCCGCAATCACAGCATCTGCTTTACCTTCTAAAACTAATTGATTAGCAACAACGACACTAGCATCTTTGTCTCTGCGAGCCGCTCTGGCAGGGTCTTTCTCGTCCATTAAAATCTCTTTATCAGTATGATAAATTTCTACAAGATCTGATTTTAATTTGTTATCGTCAATAACTTTTTGAATTTTTGTTTTATCACCAACGAGGATAATTTTGCAGCCCAGTTTATTTGCTGCAAGGTATCCACCTTTTACAGTTTCAAGTGGCGCGTAATCTCCTCCCATGGCATCAATTGCAATTGTAATTGGTTCTTTAGTTTTTATCGAAGAGTTTGTCATTTTACATCCGCTAAAAATGATTATCAATCATTTTTTTAACGCTACTCACCTTAGACTTAAAGTGACTTCGTCACTTATCGAGGGACTTTGCATAACGCTAATAATCTCAGGTTAAATCATCCTCGAGAACCTCAAACGGTTCTTCATCAAAATCCGGTGTATCAGCACTCACCAAAGCAAGCTGCTCGCTACCGTCTCCTGGATTATCATCTAGACCTTCCACCGCAGCTTTAACTTGCTCATCTTGATCTGGATCAATAATAGGAGTGATATTTACCACACTATCATTGTCTTGAATTTTTTGTACGCGAACACCTGTTGCCATACGGCTTTGGAAAGGTATGTCGTTTACGGTTTGACGAACAATTACACCGTTCGCAGTTGCAATAATAAATTCATCATCATGACTTACGATTCTAATAGTTGCAAGTTTGCTTTTTGGAGTTTTGAATTTGGTTCCAATTAATCCAAGTCCACCTCTGCCTTGAACTCTAAATTCACCTATTCTCACTCTCTTACCAAAACCATCGTTTGTGATTACAAGTAAATTCGCATCTTCATCATCAGAATTAATAATGTCAAAACCAACTAGCTCATCTTTCTCACGAAGACTAATTGCCTTCACGCCTTTAGCTGTTCTGCCCATTGGTCTTACATCTTCTTCACTGTAACGAATTACCATACCGTCTTTTGTACCAAGTATGAAAGTTTGAGTACCGTTTGAAATTCTTACCCAAGCGAGGCTATCACCCTTATCAAGATTGATTGCAATAATTCCAGATTTGCGAACTGCAGCAAACTCAGCTAGAGAAGTCTTTTTGATAATACCTTGCTTAGTGAGCATACTTAAATAAGTACTTTCATCAAAATCCCTAGTTGGAATAACAGCTGTGATATTGTCTTCAGACCTAATGTTAATAAAGTTTACAAGTGCCTGACCTTTTGCTTGTCTACTGCCTTCTGGCAAGTCATAGACTTTTGTGCTGTAAACTTGACCTTTATCTGTAAAGAATAAAAGCGTATCGTGCATTGAAGTTACAAAGAAGTGAGCTAAGTCATCTTCGTCACGAGTCTTGATTCCACCCTTACCTTTAGTAGCGCGTCTTTGACGTTCAAAAGTCATTAGAGGAATACGTTTTACGTAACCTTGCTTAGTAATAAAAATAGACATCTTCTCATCAGCAATAAGATCTTCCATGCTCATGTCGCCATGATCTTGGATTATTCTAGTTCTTCTCTTATCACCAAACTTCTCGATGATTTCATCTGTTTGTGTTTTTATTTCTTCAAGCATTAGAGCTCTGCTTGCAAGTAATTTATTCAATTCTTTAATTCTTTTTTGAAGATCTTTTAATTCTTTTTCAAGTTTGTCTTGCTCTAGTCCAGTAAGTCTTCTTAACTGCATATCTAAAATTGCAGTTGCTTGAATTTCAGAGAGCTTGAATTTAGTCATCAAGCCTTCTTTAGCTTCTTCAGTTGTTGCAGAAGTTTTGATGAGTTTGATTACTTTGTCGATATCGCCAATTGCGATTAATAAACCTTCGACTATATGTAAACGAGCTTCAGCTTTGTTTAAATCAAAAGTAGCTTTTCTAGTGATAACTTCGATTCTAAACTCAACAAACTCTTTTAAAATCTCAAGTATGCCAAGCTGTCTTGGCTTACCATTCACAAGAGCAACAATATTCACTGAGAAGTTTTGTTGTAATTGAGTGAATTTTAATAGGTTGTTTAGAACTACTTGAGGATTTGCATCACGTCTAAGTTTGATTACAACACGAGTTCCGTCACGACCTGATTCATCATTCGCGTCAGAGATTCCTGTAATTCTTTCGTTTTTAACCAGGTCAGCAACTTTTAGAATAAAAGCTTCTGCTCCTACTAGATAAGGAAGTTCAGTAATAATAATTGCAGTTTGAGAAGAAGTTTTCCCTTTGGCAATTTCTTCTATCTTATAAGTGGCTTTCTGTGTAACGCTGCCTCTGCCGGTTTCAAAATAGTCTTGTACACCTTTGTTTCCAAGTATGCTACAGCCAGACGGGAAGTCTGGTGCTTTGATAATTTTGCTTAGAGCGTTATTATCGATGTTTGGATTTTCTATAAGAGCTTTTAATCCTTCCATGACTTCAGTTAAGTTGTGAGGAGGGATATTTGTTGCCATACCAACTGCAATACCAGTCGTACCATTTACAAGTAACATCGGAATTCGAGAAGGCAGGACTTTTGGTTCTTTTAGAGAACCGTCAAAATTATCAGTAAAATCAACAGTATCTGATTCTATATCAGCAAGAATACTAGAAGATATTTTTTGCAACTTAGCTTCGGTATATCTCATGGCAGCTGGACCGTCATCTAAGCTCCCAAAATTACCATGACCATTAATAGTCATGTAGCGAGTGCTAAAAGGCTGCGCCATGCGCACCAAAGAGTCATAGACTGCAGTATCACCATGGGGGTGGTATTTACCAAGCACTTCACCAACAACACGGGCACATTTCTTAAAAGGCTTGTCATAATGCATGCCCATGTCGTGCATTGCATACAAAATTCTTCTGTGAACAGGCTTCATTCCATCACGGATATCAGGAAGGGCACGCGAGACGATAACCGACATGGCATAGTCAATGAAACTCTGTTTCATTTCATCTCTGATATTGATGTCAGTAATTTTTCCGCCGCTTCTAAATAAGTCTTTCATGTAATTATATATAAATTCTACTATAGAACTGCCGCAAAGACAGTATTTGGGCGTGATTCAAAGATAAAAATATTTGTTGTAAAAGGGCTGGTTGCCATAGGTGTCAACTTAAGGATCTTGTCATTGCGAGAAGGAGTGAAACGACGACGAAGCAATCCAAATTCTAAAGTCCTTAATCAACTTAAGTACGTGGATTGCCGCGCGTTCCTCGAACGCTCGCAATGACACTGAATCGTCACAAAAAAATCCCAAGACCGAAATCTTGGGATTAAAATTTCTAGAATTTGTTTTAAGACTTATTTGCCTTTAACAAAATCTTTGAACTGTTTACCAGCTGAAAAAGCAGGTACGCTTGAAGCTGGAATTTGAATTTCTTCTCCAGTTCTAGGGTTTCTACCAGTTCTACCTTTTCTATCTTTTTTAGAATAAGTACCAAAACCAGTTATAGTAACTTTTTCGCCTTTAGCTACTTGACCTTTAATTTCATCTAGTAATGCTGTTACAATTTCGTCAACTTGTTTTTGACTCATTCCTTGTTCGTCTGCAATTTTTGCAACTAATTCACCTTTATTCATTTGGATGATTCTCCTTTAGTTTCTTCAATAACCCTTGATTTTAGGGCTACATAGTGAAATTACTATAAAAACCCCTTCTTGGGCAAGCTCTAAAGTCTTTTTTTTAGCAAATATTGCATCTTTAAATAAAAAAAAGCTAATAAAAGCTTGTATAATTTGTATAGGCAATATATTTAATTAGTAAAACAAGGTGAAGATTAAGATAATAAATGCAGATTGATGGAATCAGCCAAAATAGTCCAAGCTTTAATGTAAGCAGTAATTTGTCTAACAAAGAGTTAGATTCTCTTGTAAAACTTATTTCTTCTAGACTTGGTGTCTCTGAGTTTACTGCATCTAGAGTGCTCAGAAAATTTATGGCTACAGGTAGTACTGGAAGTTTTATGGAAATCAAAGATTTCCTTACTCAGTTTTTAGAGAATGGTGCTAACTCAAGACAAGTTACTGAGCTGGCTACAGACTTACAGTCTTTGCAAAATAATCCAAAAACCCAAGATCAAAATTTTCAGCCTGTTCTTGCCAGACTTCAATATGGTCTTAATCAAGCACAGCAAAGTCAAAGTCAAGCAAATGCTAATAATTTTGTAAAAGCAGAGCACGATAGGTTTGTGGGCTTGAGTCAAGCTAAGGTTGCTGATAATCCTGCTTCAGCTTTAGTACAAAGTCCAAAACTTTTTGCTTCATGGCTGGTTAATAATAAAGCTGCCTTTATTCTTTTAAGATCAAACCCAGAAGCAGCAAATCTTTTGCTGGCATTGCAAAATCCTCAAATCACAAAATCACCTATGATGCTCTCTCAAATAGCAGTCTTAATTGCTCAGCTTTTAAAACTCAAAGCAGGTAAGACATTAACCGAGGACGCTGACGAAGTTAGAAAAGATGAATTAGATAAACAAAATCAAATAGAAGCTTCAGATTATGAAAGTAATATTGTAAGCACTGTTAAGCAAAATATTGCAGCCAACAAAGTTGATACGGTGAAAGATTTCTTGCTTGAAGCTGAAAGATTTGCTGAAGAAGAGATTGCAAATTTGTGGTCTTTGACTCTAAAAAAAGAAAAAGAATTAGAGAATAAAATAAAATCTGGGTTTAGTAATTTTAAAAAGAAGAAGTAGTGGCTAATCCTTTGCGAGCCACTTACCCAGCCAAACAGAATCTCACAAGCGATTCCAGCTCATCAGCTTCACCCTTTTCTTGAGCCTGTTTCAACTTCTCATTAATATCACTTGCGCTAAAGCCAAGCCCTGAAAGTACCGAGTAAACTTCTTCACGAGTATTAAAATCATTTTCATTATCACTAGAAACATAATTTATTTTTTTGAAACTGTTTTTTAATTCAAGTATCAATCTCTGAGCAGTTTTTTTACCGATGCCCTGTGCGCTTGCAATCAATGTCGCATCTTCTTTTATAACAGCAGAAATAAAATCATTTACAGAAAGTATTTCTAGAATACTTAAAGCCGATTTTGGTCCGATACCAGAAACTTTAATTACCTTTTCAAAAATTTCTTTTTCCGCATGGCTTAAAAACCCATAAAGAAAAACACCATCTTCTCTAAAGATCGTCGAAATGTGTAAAGTCTCTTGCTGATTGCGTTTAAGCGAGGTAAGTGTCCTAAGATTAGTTTTAATCTCAAAACCAATACCGTTATTAAGAAGCACAGCCCTACTGTTATTTTGATCTAAGTTTATTATTTGACCTGTGATTTGGTTTATCATTGTGAGTATTCGTTATTATGTCATGTTTTCACTGCCATTGCGAGAACTGCGCTAGCCAGACGTGGCAATCCAGCCAGTGAAATGGATCGCCACGATTTTCTTTGAAAATCTCGCGATGACGACTGAGTAGTCACTGTCGCGCAATGACGTTTCAAGAGAATACTCCCTTAACAATTCAATTAACAAACTTTAATCTAATAATAGGAACAAAATCCATTCTTTAATTAATTAAACACTTCTTGAAAATGTAATACGTAAAGTCCAAGTCTTGAAAAAAAACCAAATCTAAAACTTTTAAAAAATCAAATAAAAGTGTTGACCGCTACTGCGATATTTGAGACTATGTATGCTGAGTTCTGATATTGAAGACAAGAAGTCTTTATTTATTAGAAACTTATATAAAAATATGAAAAACAAATTTCGAAATAGAAATCATAAAGGAGAAAAAATGAGTCTAAGGAAAATTACAACCTTGATCTTACTTGCTGCCTTTGCATTAACCCAGGTGCCTGTTCAGGCCGCTACATTAACTATCACAGGGACTAGTCCTAAAGTAATAGTTGATGCTGGATTAACTGCAAACGGAGCAAATAGAGACGTTGTCCCTGTTACACTTGCAATTGATACTTTAGGCACTGGTGAAGTGTACTTTGGTACTTATACTGGTGCTAGTACTTTTGCTGTTACTGAAAACGGTAAACTTACTACTACAGCTACTATTAGCGGTTCTACAAAAGTTTTAGTTATACAGCCTCCTACTGGAGCTGAGTTCGTTGGTTTAGCTGGTTATACTTCAAACGTAACTACTCTTTCACTGAACCCTGCTGCTGGTGGAAATACTGGAGTGCCTTTCAATGTTTCAATATCAAGTTTACCTACATTAGGGGTTAATGGAGATGCAACTGTTCTTGCAAAAATCATTACTGAAGCTGGTCCTGCTAGTACTTTTGGTACTGCAATCCCAGTTGGTTCGATTGTTGTGTACACAATTACTAATGGACCTTCAAATACTACTATTGGTGAATCTGATATTACTTTTAACAACATTGGTCTTGCTGTTCCAGCTGGATCTGCTTTAACTACTTTCAACGCAACTTACAAAGAAGTTATTGTTGGAATTACTGTTAACGAAGCTGTGCCTTCTTTAGCTGATGGAGCTTCTATAGCTGTTGCTACTTTAGGTACTGCTGGTACAAGCCAAATTATAGCTGCTTTAGATTCTGAGCCAGATGCTCAATCAAATTCAGTTCTAGCTGACTTGCTTGCTAAGAATGCTTCTGTCGTTAAAGTTAATACTAACAATACTACTACTACAACTACAAACGCTGCTACTTTAAACGTAGATACTGATGCACTTTTAATTAGAGCTGCTGAAGTTACTACTGGTGTTTTCTATAACACTCCATTTAACACTTCAGCTTTCTTAAGCGCTGTTGCTAATGGAAATTCTGCAACAATTTTAAATGCTCCTTTAACTGGCGCTTCTTTCCCTAACTCGGCAAACGCGCTAATTAATGTAGCTTACTCTTTAGTTCCTCTAACTGGTAACGGTACAACTGATGCAACTTTAGTTGTTGATGCTGCTTCTGTTTCTTTAGAAGATTCAGCTACTGTTAGTGGTTTCTTAGGTGCTTTATCTACGACTCCAACAATCAACGGTACAGGTGCAATTACAGCTGCTAGTTTTGCTGTATCTGTTCTTTACAATGGATCTTCTGCAACTGGTGCACTTCCTGTTGTTGACTTTGATTCATTAGATGACTCTCAAGCCAACGTTACTAATTTAGCTGCTCGTGTAGGATTTAGCTTTACTGCTCCTGCAGATCCTTTAGCTACTACATCTGCTGTTGCTACTCCATTTAACGTTGCAAATGGTACTTTACAAACAGGTATTTTCCCTGGTGTAACAGTGTCTCAAGCTGACGATCTTGTAACTACAGGTTCTGTAGTTACTGCTGGTGCTTTAACTCCATTTACTGTTGTTGCTACTGGTTTTGCTGGTGCAACTAATGGTGAACACCTTTGGGTAGCTAATGAAGTTACAGTAAGATTACTTCCTACTGGTGGAAATGCGATATTCGCGTTCACTGGTAATAATGTTGATGATCCTTTAACTAAGGCTCAAACTAAAGTTGGTCCAACTAACTTAGCTGTAGTTCCTTACAATAGAGCTGCTTTTGTACAAAACAACGCTGCTGATGACGATGTTAGAAACAACGCTATCGCTGTTGCTAAATTGTCTGGAAACACAGTTCAAATCATGCCTTTAGTAAACAAAGTTGATGCAGTTCGTGACGTAATTAAAGTTCGTCCTGAAGCTACTATCACTTTGGGTGCTAATTCAAAAGCTCAAGGTGTAAAACTTATTGCTACTGTAACTGGTAACAATATTGTTGGATCTCAAGTTGTTGAAATCGCAAGAATAAACGCTGCGGGTGCTACAAACGTAAATGCGACAGTGACTTCTGTCCCAGCTAATGGTACTAGAGACAGGTTACTTGCTGAAAACGGTACAAGTGCTTCTACTTTAAGAGTTGCTCTTAATTTAAGCTCTATCAATAACGTAGCTGCTACTGATGAATTGAAAGATTTAATCGCTAATGGTTCTGTTTTAGATACTACTTTACCTTCGTTCTTCTGTGGTGGTACTGCTGGTACTCTAACAAAAGGTCCTAACGCTGTTCCACAACAACCTTACGCAAGAGCTGTTCTAGTTCAAGAAGCTGCTGCTGCTGCGTTTGCTACTGGTCGTGTTAGCGCTAACGATAGAATTAGATTTACATTACCTGTTGGAGTTGATTTAGTGAAAACTAGTTTAGCTGCTGCAAGTAACGATGTAACCGTAATTTCTTCTAGCGGTGCTGCTGTTGGTCTAAATGCTGGTACTTTTGTTGCTCCAGTTGCTGTAACTGCTTACCAAACTATCTCTGAAAACAAAGGTGCACAGGCATTTATTGATGTTAGTTTACCTGCTGTTGTAGCTGGTACTACTACTGTGAAAAACGCTATTGCACTTGTATTTGGTCAGTATTCACTTGTAATACCTGAAGGTCAGACTAATTTTGACGTAACAGTTACTTTAGTAAGTGATGATGGTACAACAAAAACAGCTGCGGATATTACGCTTGATACTTTAGGTACTGCTCCTTTAGCTACAGGTTGCGCTGAGCAATTCACTATTTCTTATTGTGATGATGCTTTAGCTAACTTCGGTCAAGGTGTTGGACCTCTTCGTCCAGTTGTGTCAGATATCATCGCTAACGGTTCATTACTAACTAGCTTTGGTAGTGATGTAAGCTCATCTGTAAGATTACTTAACAATTCAGCAACTGCATTTAGAATTCCAGATATCTGTGTAAGAGAAGCTGTTACTGATGCATTGTTTGTTACTCCTGATACGACTACTCCAAACATCTTTGGACCAGGAACGACTATTAGTCTTGCTTTAAGCGATTCTAGTGTTCTTGATGATGATACTTCTGATGTTGGCTTTGCTACACCTGGTACTATTGATACTTCAGATGATTCTGTAATTTTTGGTGTTCCTACTATTAATGGAAGTTTACTTAACTCTGTAACTACTTTTGGAACTGGTACTGATTCTTTCTTAGAATCAACTACTATCAGATTCACTGGTATTACCTTGAATAAAACTGGGTCTAATATCCAATTCCAACCATCTGTACAAAATATCACTGTGTTTACTAAAACTGCTAAAACTGGTGCAGACCATATCGCTACTTCAATGCCTGCTTCATTTAAAACTATAGGTACTAACGGTACTGCTTTATCAGTTTTAGATAATGGAAATGTTAACGTAGAAGAAGTAATCAATACTTTCTTCAACGGTGATAACATTGCAAACAATGCTGCAACGCCAGTTTCTGGAGACTTTGCTAACGGAAGATTCCTTGGATTTGCTTTTGCTGGAGACAGTGCTAAATTGCTGAATGCTGTGAAGACTATTAAAGACAGTGCAAGTGCATATTCTCTATTCAGCGATACTACTAAGTTATCGATCGCTGTTGATGATATCGCTGCTGTTACTGGTGGACTTGCTGCATACACAAGAATCACTGTGTTCACTTCAGCTGGAGATTTAGAACCTGGTTCTATCATCACTATCACTTCACCAACTGATTCAGTTACTGTTCCAGTTATGGATGATGGTAATTTCATCGCTCAATTAAGAGGCGCTGAAGGTGATACTCTAGTACTTGTACAAACACCAATATCAACACAAACAACTGCTGACCAGACTGTTATCGTAAAAGCACAAGATACTAACCTAGAGCCGGCTTTATTGTCTGCTGTAGCTCAGAACTTCAGCTCTATCGGTACTATAACTGAACAAGGATTTGCACCTGTACTATTCAAACTAACTTCTGTTGGTAGAATAGGAGCAGATGTATTTATTCCAACTGCAAGTCAATTGACTGTTGGTGGAAGTCCTGTTTATGCTGTACCTGGTACTGATGATATGTTCCTTGCGATCCTTGACTTCAAGAAAACAAATGGTACTACTGTAACTGCAAATGTAACTGGAAGCCCAAGTGTTGGTATATCTGGACTTGATTCTGCTTTCCCTACTTTTGGTAAATCATCAAGACCTAATCTTGTGAAAGTACAACAGACTACTAGAAAAGATGGTGATACTAGAATAGTGTTTAAAGGTTCAAAACTTAGAAACGCTGGTGTAGGTTACATCGTTACTTCTACAGGATCTGTTCAAGAAGTTACTTTCAGAGCAAGAACTAGTTCTGATGCTAAGGCAAACAGAGTTGTATCACAAGGTACTGCTACAATCCCTGCGAATGCACTGTTCGGTGTATATCACGTTCGTGGAAGAGGCATATCTACAATTGATATCTCTAACTAATTAGTAAAATAATTAGTTCTACTTGGACTCATTTGAAAAGCCCTGGTCGCAAGACCGGGGCTTTTTTTCGTCATTGCGAGGAAGGCGAAGCCTGACGTGGCAATCCAAACTCTAAAATCCATAATCAACACTAGTAAGTGGATTGCCACGCGTTCTACGAACGCTCGCAATGACGCTAGTCTTAACCTCGAGGAAGTAAACTTAAAACGATCTCTGGCATTGAGTTAGCTTGAACTAACATCGCAGATGCTGTTTGTTGCAAAATCTGATTCTGTACAAGCTTGCTACTTTCTTTTGCGACATCCACGTCTTTTATCCTTGAGCGTGCAGCTTGGCTATTTTCTTCTGCTGCCCCAATATAATCAAGTTTGGATTCTAGGGTGTTCTGTATGGCTCCCAGATATGACCTCATACGTGACAAATTATCTATAAGTGTGTCTAAGTCCCCAAGCTGTGCTGGGACGTTTGTTGCGTGAGTTGCAAAATTATACGAATCTACGTTAGAGTTCGGTATATAGAGTCTATCAAGTGCAAAGCCCGTGGTTGAATTTTCAACTAACTGACCAAAGTCAGTATTTGTAGTGTTTGTGGATACATAAGTAATATCAATATCAGCACCAATATTTGCAAGTATTCCTGGTTCAAGGCTCACTGTTGTTGTCTCGCCTACGCTTGATCCAGTTTGTAAGACCTTATCAGTAGGATCATAAATTAATTGCTGTCCATTAAACTCTGTTGCCTGGGCGATATCATCAATAATTTGGACTCTTTCATTGATTTCTCTTTGTAGAGCACCTCTTTCTGCTGGGCTGTTTGTTCCGTTGATACCTTGTACCACTAGCTCTCTAACCCTGATGACATTTTCTTGAATTATAGTAAGAGCACCTTCTGCTGTCTGAATCATAGAGATTCCATCTGCTGCGTTTTGTTTGGCTTTATCTAAACCTAATAGCTCAGTAGTGAGTTTGCTACTGATACTATTTCCAGCTGCATCATCCGCAGCTCTGTTTATTTTAAAACCGGAAGAGAGTCGTTGGATATTTTTTTCAAGTGCATCAGTATTTTTCCTCAATGACATTTGGGAAAATAAACTTTGTACATTTGTTCTAACTACTTGTGGCAAAAAAAGACTCCTTACTTTCCTTATGTGAAATACACGGAGGAATTAAGTTAGCTAAATGGCTGATTTTGCCTGTTTAAAGCCGTTTTATAAGATGAGTAAAGATTTAAAATAGAGCTAATGGTCTAATTTCTTATTACTATCCCTAGATATTATGTAGGAGCTTTCTATCTCTTTGAGTTTTTAGCAAAGTGTTCTTTGTAAAAATAAAGCCATAGCTTTTCTCTAATTATATTGATAGTAGGTATGTTTTTTTTTCTTTCCTTAACATTAAAGGTTTTATTGAAAAGCTTTGCAATGCTGCTGCTATTACTATCTTTACTCTCATAATAGTTGTTTATATACTTTGATAAAAATTTATCAAGGTATTCCCAGTTATGGATAATTGGATTTGAATCAGCAACTTGTTTTTCAAGAGTTTTTTCTACCATCGTTTTCTATTTCGGTATTTTATGTATTCTGCGAGATAATGTGTTTGATTGATTTTGTATGCTTTCATCACGTCATCGCTGACGCTTTCATTGCGTCATATAAAGTGTAAAAAATTAAAAGACCATATTTGAACCCACTCGACTGGCTTTGCAAATATGGTCTTTATTTTGATTAGATACGCGAAGAATTGTAATAAGAATTTGTTGTAAAGGAATTCTGGCTTCGTGTATCAAAATTAGGACTAAAGCGTATGTTGCTTATAGTCTTAGGTTGACAAAGCTTGAATTAGATTTAAATTCAAGCTAGTGATTAATATTACTGTTGTAATAACTGTAATGCTAATTGTGGTGAAGAATTTGCTTGAGCCAACATTGCAGCAGCAGATTGTTGAAGAATTTGGTTTTTCACAAGCATACTACTTTCTTTTGCAATATCTACATCTCGAATTCTTGATCTTGATGCCTCGGCGTTTTCTCTTGCAATATCGAGATAATCTATCTTGGACTCAAGAGCATTTTGCATCGCACCAAGCTCCGATCGCATTCTTGATATGTTGTCTATCATGGTGTCAATGCTCGCAAGTGTAACGGCTGTACCACTTATGCCTATATCAACATTGGTGGCAGCTCCAAATCTAGCGTCAGCAACGGCAAGTGAGTCAACACTTGCTCCTGCAAGATGAAGTTCTGATAGCGCAAATCCTACTACCCCAACACCTTCATTGATCTCACCAAAATCAACTGTAGTACCAGTGATCTCATGATCGACATTTAGATTTATTCCAGTGTTTGCTGTGATCCCGGAACCAAAGCTCAATGTAGTAATCTGACCAGAATCAGCGCCAGTTTGTAAAACAACGTCTGATACTATATTACCGTTTGTAACAAAGTTGTTTCCTGTAAGTAAGTTAATTCCATTGAATTCCGTGGATAGAGCAATATCATCTATTAACCTAATCCTTTCGTTGATTTCTCTTTGCAGTGAATTAATTTCATTGGGTCCAAAAGTTCCATTGACACCCTGAACAATTAATTCTCGAACTCTCTGCATGTTTTCTTGGACAATCCCAAGAGCACCTTCTGCAGTTTGTATCAGTGATATACCGTCACCGGCATTTTGTTTGGCTTTTTCAAAACCTCTAATGTTTGTTGTTAATTTATTACTGATGCTAAGTCCAGCTGCATCGTCTGCTGCTCTGTTAATCTTAAACCCTGTCGAGAGGTGTTCGATATTCCTTTGCAGATCTAATGTATTTCGTCCTAACGCCCTTTGGGCAAAAATACTCTGAGTATTTGTGTTTATTACAACGCTCATGTTGAGCCTCCTTTTTTCCTTTACGTAGGTATCTATCGTAAAGAGCAAGGAGCCTCAGTATCAGCTTGTTGGTCTATTTTATTTGAATACTAAACTATATTAATTAGCGAAGTTGCTAACTAGTAAAATTTTAGTATTGTGTGTTTATATTAGTTCAACTAATCTAGCCTAAATCGAAAACTAAGAAAAGGTTATAGCCCTTTCAGTAATTTATACTAAGTTAAGTTGTTTACTAATTATTTTGAAATTAAATAGCGTCTCATATAAAGCAAGTAATCGCGTTTTTCTAAGTTAATGCCAGTATCTCTAACAAAAGCAAAGCCTTATCAAAGACAGCATTAAACTCATAAGAGCCAATACTAAATTTATCTTCACTTGTAACAGGCTATGAAAGCTAGTTACAGATTGCATAGCAAAGTAGTGCTTTGCTAGTGAGTGTTATTTAATTTAATAAAAAGACCTTTAAAGTCCTCTTACTAATGAGTAACTCGGTAATATTATTATCCCTCGATATCGTCTAAAAAGACTATTTGTCATTCCTTGCAATTACAGAGACCATTGCATAACTTCAGATTCAAGGCTTGCGAGCACGAAAAAGCCCAGTTTACTGGTTGTAAATGAGTATTTTGAGTGCGAGTATAACGCAGAAGATGAGTTATGCAGTGGTCTCTGACGGCTAAAAAAAAGGAGTTCATCATTATGATGAACTCCTCAAAGGGCCTCTAGGGGAGAGGGGTTAACAGTCAGTTACCTTTCTGTTATGTCGGTTGCCGTTGGGTACTCTTGGTGTCAGGTCAAGAGTAAAATTGTTTGATTAACTTAGAATTATCTTCCAATTAATTGTAATGCGATTTGAGGCATCTGATTAGCTTGAGAAAGCATTGCAGAAGCAGATTGCTGAAGGATTTGGTTTTTCACAAGTGAGCTACTTTCCATTGCAACATCAACGTCTTTGATTCTTGATCTAGAAGCCGCTGCATTCTCCATAGCACTGTCTAAATACGTAATCTTAGATTCTAGTGCGTTTTGAGTTGCACCAAGCTCAGACCTCATTCTAGATACATTATCTATGATTAAATCTAAGTCATCTAGGTCAATTTCGTTTGCACCTGGTGTACCGATTACAATATCTCTGTTATTGGCTGCACCCGCTAGTGAAGGAACACCAGTAGCAGCAGCTAAATGTAATCTATTTAGTGCAAAGTTAGAAGCAGCAGGAATCCCTTCAACAAGATGACCACCATTGATAACAGGAGCACCAGTTGATACGTAGGCAACATCTATATCGACACCTGTTGCAAGAGCAGTACCACTCTGAAAGCCAATTGTAGTGATTTGCCCAGCATCAGCACCTGTTTGTAAGATTCTGTCAGTTGTTCCATCAAGTAGCTGAATGCCGTTGAATTCAGTTTCTACACCGATGTCAGAAATGATTTGGATTCTTTCGTTGATTTCATTTTGAAGAGCATTAGCTTCATTAGCAGAGTTAGTCCCATTTAGACCTTGAACTACTAATTCTCTAATTCTTTGCATATTGTCCTGAATAATTCCAAGAGAACCCTCAGCCGTTTGTACCATTGAGATACCATCTGAAGCGTTTTGTTTAGCTTTATTGAAACCGTTTATTCTGGCGGTTAACTTCTCACTGATAGAAAGTCCAGCAGCATCATCAGCAGCTCTATTAATTCTAAAACCTGTTGATAAACGCTCTATATTTCTTTGTAAATTTAATGTATTTTGACCTAATGATCTTTGAGCAAAGATGCTTTGTGTATTTGTATTAACGACAACTGACATGATATTTTTCCTTTGTTTTGTGTATCCCTTGACAAGAATATAGATCGGAAAATCTGCGTACTTGGCTATAGTCTAAAAGTTTGAAAATTTCAGTAGACCTCAATAATTTTTACTAGTCTAAAGGATGATTTATTTTTGGTAATAGAGTGATTTATAAAGAATTGCTAGTAATTCAATCATTGAAACCCTTCTGTAATAAGGGTTTTGTGGCTAAGTATTTTAGTTGAGTTTGACTGAAATTTTAAGAGCTTATTTCATTTTGAGAAAATACTCTAAACCCTTTTAATTAATGCATTGAATATAACAAGTGCATTCAAGGTTAAAAAAAATTAAAAAGAGGAGTTCATCGTAATGATGAACTCCTCAAAAGGCCTCTAGGGGGAGAGGTTGTGGGGTTTGTCAGTTGTGCCCGTTGCTCAGTCATTTCTGACTGGATACTCTTGGTGTCAGGTCAAGAGTAAAATTGTTTAGTTAATTGCGGACTATCTTCCACCAATTAACTGTAATGCTATTTGAGGCATTTGATTAGCCTGAGAAAGCATCGCAGAAGCAGATTGCTGAAGAATTTGGTTTTTCACAAGCATGCTACTTTCCATTGCGACATCAACATCTTTAATTCTTGATCTAGAGGCTGCTGCGTTCTCCATAGCAGTGTCTAAGTACGTAATCTTGGACTCTAGTGCATTTTGAGTTGCACCGAGCTCTGATCGCATTCTAGATACGTTGTCAATAATAATATCGATAACATCTAAACCAGCATCACCAGCTACTGTGGGATTTACCATAATGTCAGTTCCAAGAGTACCGTCAAAAGCGTTTACCGTAGCCCCTTCAACGTGAATTTGGTCTATTGAGAAACCAGTTAGTGCACCACCAAGTACATCAACAACATCCTCAATAAGTTCTCCATTATCAGAGTTTGCTGCGCCACCTACTGCTTGCGTGATATCAACGTTGATTCCACTTCTTGCTGTTGCTGTTCCTGCTGAGAAGTTAATGTTAGTGATTTGACCTGCGTCAGCTCCTGTTTGTAGAACTATATTATGATCTACTGCCGGTGCTATTGGAGGTGTGGTTAGAACGTTTCTACCAGTGAGTAGTTGGATCCCGTTGAATTCGGTTTCGTTTCCAATATCAGTTATGATCTGGATACGCTCGTTGATTTCGTTTTGAATTGCATTTTTTTCATTGACAGAATTTGTTCCATTAATACCTTGAACCAATAATTCTCTAATTCTTTGAAAATTGTCCTGAATAATTCCAAGAGATCCCTCTGCGGTTTGAACAAGAGAAATACCATCTGAAGCATTTTGTTTTGCTTTATTAAAACCGTTTATTCTTGCTGTAAGCTTTTCACTGATTGAAAGACCAGCTGCATCATCTGCAGCTCTATTGATCCTAAAACCTGTTGATAAGCGCTCTATATTTCTTTGTAAGTTTAGAGTATTTGCGCCTAAAGCTCTTTGCGCAAAAATACTTTGTGTATTTGTATTAACGACAACCGACATGATTGTTCTCCTTTGTTTTTTTATTTCCCTAGTGCGTAAATGTCATTGACTGTGACAAGGATAGATATCGGACTAAGATGGGAAGCCAATGTGGCCCCTTTGGATGAAAATATATTTTTGCTTAAGCTTTTGGGCTTAATACTTTTAAAGTAAGTAATTTAGTCTAGGAATTCCTCTAGCACAACTGATTTTGTTAAATTTGAGACCTTGATGAAGACTTAAATCGTTCTCAATGCTAAAATAAATAAATATGTCAGGATTGATTGAAGGTTTAATAGCAAGAGAAATTTTAGATAGTCGCGGTAACCCGACTCTAGAAGTTGAAGTATTTTTAACAGATGGAGCTTCTGGAAAAGCCTCAGTTCCTTCTGGTGCATCTACCGGTGCATTTGAAGCTTGTGAATTAAGGGATGAAGACAAAGATCGTTATAACGGTAAAGGTGTTTTAAAAGCAGTTGAGAACGTAAATGAAGTTATCGCCCCTGAGTTAATTGGTTTTGATGCAAGACAACAAACAGCACTTGATAATTTGCTTATTGCTTTAGATGGTACTGATAACAAATCAAATCTTGGTGCTAATGCGATTCTTGGTGTCAGTATGGCAAATGCTGTTGCAGCAGCAGAATCTTCAGAGTTACCTTTATATGCTTATTTGGGCGGACCTAATGCAAAAACTTTACCTGTACCAATGATGAACATTCTTAATGGTGGTAAGCATGCTCTTGATTCTGTAGATCTTCAAGAATTTATGGTTATGCCTACAGGTGCTCAATCCTTTAAAGAAGCACTAAGAATGGGTACTGAAACTTATCATGCTTTAAAATCAGTTTTGAAAAAAGCTGGACATTCAACTAGTATCGGTGATGAAGGTGGTTTTGCTCCTTCACTTAAAGCAAACGAAGAAGCTATTGAAGTAATACTAAAAGCAATTGAAATGACTGGTCTGAAAGCCGGTTCTGATATGAATTTAGCTATAGATGCAGCAGCAACAGAACTTTTTGTTAATGGCAAATATGATCTTGCAAAAGAAGGTCGCAAATTGACTGGAACTCAGATGATTGATTTTTATGAAGATTGGATTAGAAAGTATCCGATTATCTCTATTGAAGATGGTTTTGCTGAAGAGGATTGGGATACTTGGAACGAAGCTAACAAACGCCTAGGTTCAAAAATCCAATTAGTTGGTGATGATTTATTTGTTACAAATACTTCAAGACTAGCTCGTGGTATTAAAGATGGATCTGCTAATAGTATTTTGATTAAATTAAATCAAATTGGTACTTTGACTGAAACACTTAACGCGATTGAGATGGCTAAAAAATCACAATTTACTTCTGTGATCTCTCATAGATCTGGCGAGACTTCAGATACTTTTATTGCTGATTTAGCAGTTGCTACAAATGCTGGTCAAATCAAAACTGGCGCTCCTTGTAGATCAGATAGAGTTGCTAAGTACAATCAATTACTAAGAATTGAAGAGTATTTAGGTTCTCAAGCTGTTTATCCAGGTATCTCTGCGTTTAACAATATTCGTGGATTAAATGGTTCAGCTCAGTTCGCCAAAGTATAGTTGTTAATGACACACGTTTTACTCCTGTCATCACTGTAAGGGTCACGTAATTCGTTGACAGTATAAGTGTAGTAAATCCAAAAGTTTTCTTCAAATTGCGACGGGCACGGTTAAGTTAGCTTAAGTGATAAATCCTGATTAAAATCACAGGTGTCAGCAAAAAATGAGCGGTTGTCTAAGTAATCAA
>CAIYXB010000006.1 GCA_903930015.1 uncultured bacterium
AGGTGATTGGCTTATAAGCTCGTTGTTGTTAAAGTACCTGCATTAGTTACTTGAATTCTCCATCTTGTGCCGTTAGGGGATCTTAATATGATACCTCTAGTTGGATCTGTAATTTCAATATCTCCTGATGCGGTTAGGTTGGTAAGCAACAACGAGCCTAAAGCATTACCAAATAGAGTGCCGATCTGTGCAACACCAGCCGCATTACGAGAGAAAACTACGTCTCGGGGTGATGCTGAACTAAGTGAAAAACTAATACCATTAGCTTGGTACAAAATCTGGTTACCGCCGCTTATTACGTAATTTCCGGCATTTACGCCGAAGTCAAAAAACGCATTGCCAGCGTTATTGATTCGCACCGCGTTTCTTGAATATTTTGACGCGACCAATCTAATTGCATCGTCAAAGTCCGAGCCTGCATTTGTCGATTTTATCGACAGGATGCCTGACGTTGTGTCTGCCGAAAGATCAATTAACACATTTGCCGTAGGTCCGATTTTCAGGCTCGTTCCCGTTGCCGCTCCAATGTTCGGCGTTACCAATGTCGGACTATTCGCAAATACTAGTGCACCGCTGCCCGTTTTATCGTTAATCACACCCGCAAGTTGTGCCGATGTTGTCGCCGCAAATTGGGATAGCGGGTTCGCCGTCTGAGCATCACCCGCTGTAATTGTTTGCCACGTCGAATCACCGCGCAGAAACTTGGTTGTAATCGAGCTGCCCGAACCGAGCCTAGCTGGATCGACTGTCCCGCTCGTTATGTCGCTGCCCGCGTGTTGGTGGGCTGTTGGCGCGAACGTGCTTGGAATGCCACTGAGCGAGCTATACACACCATCGAAGCTGCTTGTCCCTGCTCCGAGTGTTGTACGTACTGTTGCTGCGTCTGTTTGCGTTAAAAGTGATTGACCAAATGTCGTTGTCGTCAATGCTGCTATCGAAGTTAAATCTGCATCAAGTGGCTGATAGCCCGCTGCCACTGCCGCAGTTGTTGCCTAGCTGGATAAGTCTTGATCGCCTGTATTTGTTCCAGAAAGATTGTTAGCGGTTATACCCCCAGCACTAGAAATACTCGCAAATGTAGTCCCTGCACTATTCTGCCACTCTTGTAAGTTTGCAGTTTGTGCGGCTGCTCCTCTAATTATTAGTGGGATCTCTCCAGGAGTACTTGTAGTAACTAAACTAGTGCCATTTAAAATAGCATCCTGTAATTTACCACCAGTAACAAAAGTTAAGGTGCCATTGATATTGTTGTTCCCACCAGAGAAACTTCCATCATCACCTTTAGGACCTGCGGCTCCACTATCACCATTTTTACCAGCAGGACCTTGAGCTGCAACTAGTGTTGTAACACCATCTTTAATAACAAAAAGATTAGAACCATCAAAATCAAAATCCAAATTTTGATTACCAGATGAACCATTTGCATTACCAAAAATATTTTTTACTTTTATATTTTTCTTACCTCTAATTAAAGGAAGATTAATGGAGTAAGAACCATCAGTATTTTGTTCAATCTTAGTTTTTAAACCCTTGCTAGGTAAAGTTGTAAAGTGAATATTTTGAAAAATATATTCAAGCTGACATTTGCCAAACTGGCCAGCGCAATCTGCAGCTTCAAGTTCAGTAAAGCTAATCCCAGATTGATTTTCAATTACTATACTTGCATTGTAACTTGCAAAAAAGCTATTTTTAGTATTATAGATATTTATTTCAAGATTACTAGATTTAGTTAAATTTACAAGTTCAATATTGGTTTTAAAATTACTAACCTGTCTTTCATCGAGAATACTAGGTCTAAAAATACCGAGTAATCTTCTGTCCGTTGTTACGTCATAAATTTCAATTTTAAAACTAGTAGGTAGTAAAGTATTGTTGATTAAACTACTTGCATTAAAAGATAAGTTTAATTCAGCATTTTTAGTAGAAATATTTTGTATTAGATCATCATCATTGACAAAAACCTCAAGTGAAGAATTGTTCAGATTATTCAGTTTGACAAATTTGATTTGATTACTAATTTTCTTGGCCCAAGCATAACTAGTATTTAAACTAAAGTTAGCCCAAATACACATAATGATCGCAACGAAAAACGGAAGTTTTTTCATCCTATTTTATTTATGCCCAAAAAAAAAGGGGGGTAATAGGCTAAACCAACTAGGTTAATAAACAGGCGCCTGAGTATAAAAGTCAAAAATCTTAACCTAAATGCGCTATATTTATAGATATGGGATCAGTTGGACCAGCGTCATCAGCATCAGGATTATTAGGTCAACCAAACAGGGCTTTTAATGCCGCCTTTTTTGATTCTTGGATTAGACTAACTCAAAGCTAATCACAAATACTCTTTCATTAAAGATTTAGCAATTACAATTCTTTGAATCTCTGAAGTACCTTCATAGATTTCAGTAATTTTTGCATCGCGCATATATCTCTCAACATTATATTCAGTTGTATAACCGTAGCCACCATGAATTTGGATTGCTTCGACAGTGTGTCTCATTGCAGCTTCAGATGCAAATAATTTTGCTTGCGCAGCAAGTTTAGAATAAGGTTTACCTTCATCATGTGCTGTTGCAGCCATGTAAATAAGTCCACGAGCAGCATCTATATCAACTCCCATGTTTGCAAGTTTGAATTGAATTGCTTGAAATTCGTTTATCTTAGTACCAAAAGCTTCGCGAACATTTGAGTATTGAATTGAATCCTCAAAAGCAGCTCTAAGTATTCCGAGCGCTTGTGATGCCATACCAATACGACCACCGTCTAAAGTTGTCATAGCTACTTTAAAACCATCACCAACTTTTCCTAAGATGTTTGCTTTTGACACTTTGCAGTTATCAAAGTGTAATTGAGTTGTAGAGCTTGCTCTAATACCAAGTTTGTCTTCTGGCTTACCAAAAGAAAAACCTGCCCAACCTTTTTCGACAATAAAAGCAGTAACACCTTTATGTTTGGCAGCTCTATCAGTTTGAGCTAAAACCAAGTAAACATCAGCTTCGGCACCGTTTGTGATCCAGGCTTTTGATCCGTTTAGTATATAGTAATCACCGTCTTCTTTTGCATCAGTACGCATTGCAGCAGCATCAGATCCATTGCCAGGTTCACTTAGTGCAAAAGCCCCAAGTGTTTTTCCAGTTGCAAGATCAGGTAGATATTTTTCTTTTAGTTCTTCTGAACCCCAGTCCTGGATTGGTTTTGCGCAGAGTGATAAATGCGCTGACATTATTGTTCCAGTTGTAGCGCATATTTTTGAAAGCTCCTCAACAACGATGGAATAGCAGATATAATCCATTCCCCCGCCACCGTATTTCTCGTCGATAGTGACACCAAGCAGTCCAGCTACACCCATGATCTCTACGTTTTCTTTTGGAAAGCGGTGGGATTTATCTATTTCTTTCGCGCGCTCAAAAAATTCATTTTTGGCAATGTTAGAAACCATTTTTTGTAACATTGCTTGTTCTTCAGAGTAATTAAAGTCCATTATTTTATTATTCCACTTATCAAAAATTCAATTCACATTACTGTATTGTCGTTGCGAAATATGCATTTTTGCCATGACTTTTTGATAAGATAAGAGTCTCGGGGTGACTAAATCGCTTATAAAACCCAATCAATCTCTTGCATATTTTGTTTTTTTAAGTACATATTGGCTTTAGAAAAGTGCTTGCAACCCAAAAACCCCCTATGCGCTGATAAAGGAGATGGATGCGGAGCTTCAAGAATCAAATGGCGACTGCGGTCTATCATGCTTACTTTTTTGCGAGCAGGCGCGCCCCAGAGCATAAACACCACTCCTGATTTTTTTTCATTAATAATCTCAATAACCTTATCTGTAAAAATCTCCCAACCTTTATTAAAATGTGACCCTGCTTGATGTTCACGAACGCTCAGGCAAGTATTTAAAAGAAAAACACCTTGTGTTGCCCAGTTTGTAAGTTCGCCTGACACAGTCCTTGTGAACCCTGGGATAGAAGTTTCAAGTTCTTTAAAAATATTTACTAAAGATGGTGGTGGTTTAATCCCCGCTTGCACTGAGAAACACAGTCCGTGAGCTTGATTTGGACCATGATATGGATCTTGACCGAGGATTACTACTTTAAGTTTTTCTAGAGGGCAGAGTTTAAAAGCGTTAAAGGTATCATCAAAAGGCGGGTATATGATAAATTCTTTTGCATCTTTTTGAAGAAAGTTTTTAAGTTCTTTCATATAATTTTTTTCAAATTCATCTTTGAGTTCTTTATGCCAAGCTTCTCCAAGTTTTTCTTTAATTAAAGAATTCATAGGCTAATATAAAATTCTTTTTCTTGGAGCTAAAATTATTTTTGCAATAAAGTATAGAGGAATTAGTGTTGCAAGGTTAACAAGAGTGACTATAATGCATCTGGTGACAAGGTTTTCTTTGGCAGGAGAATAAATCAATTCAAAAATAGGGCTTGCAAGTGTACAGTGAAAAGCTGCAATGATAAATTTATCTTCAAGATTTTTAGGGTTAAATTGGTTTGTTATAAAAGCAAGTACAAGGTAACCCCAATATAAACTACTGTTGTAAGTGAGGAGGCTTATTGCAGCCATAAACATAGCAGCACTATATAGACTGATTTCTAAACTAGAAAAACTTGCAATGCTGATTATTGCAACCAAAGGTAAGTTGAAATTTATAGGGGTGATTTCTTTTATAATTGATGTTTGTAATATTAAAATCATCAAAACAAATAAACTTAGTTTGATTATTTGCCATAGATTTTGTTTCATAAGAATTTCAATTAACTTAGCTGTTGAGAGCTAGTCATCAAACAGATTTTATCTATTTAATTTACTTAATATAGTCAGGTAAATCAGATCCTTTGATTGGCTCTACTTTACGACCACTAGGAAAGTAAACTGATCTTTCAGAAGTATTTTTCATTATTCTGTTCATGTCATCAGCATTTTTATCATACTCAACGATTCCAGCATCAACATCTTTAGCAGTCATAAGATTTGGTAGGTCAACAGCAACACCATTTTGCTCAACCATAACAACAGCATCTTGTCTTACTGTATCTGCATCCATTTGTAATCTTTCAGCTTTTGCTCTTAATTTAGCAGCTTGTAAATCTTTTCTAACCGCTTTCATTAATTCATTAATAGCTTTTTTTTGATTTTGAAGTCTATCTAATTGAGCTTGTGCATTTGCTAATTTATCAAGTGCATAAGACTGATGTTCGTTAGCTTGTGCAGCAAAAATTGTAATTGCAGATAGAAAAGCTAAAGTAAAACAAGATATTTTCTTCATACCAGATATTATATAGTAGTTTTTAATAGATCGCCATGCTTCACTTTAGATTTAATTCTTAGCCTGGTTATATGATAAAAACTCTTGCCAATTTCTAAGACTTTCACCACTCTCTAGATTAGTTTTTGCAATTTTATAGGACTGTTTTATTTGAGCTTTTATATTTTCTTTACTCAGATCTTGGTCAAGACTCATTAGCAGGGCAAGATTTATTAAGCAGGTTTCAACTTGGCAGGAATTTGCTTGATTTGCAAGAATAGATTTTAGTATTTTGGCATTGCCTTGATGATCGCTTGCGCCTTGTAATAAAAATTCGTCATTAGGTGTTAAATCAAAATCTCTTGGGTCAAAATCAAAATTAAATTCATGATTCTTGCTTAATATTTTAATTTTTGCTTTTGTTACTGAGGTTAATTCATCAAAAATTTGTCCATTTTTACTTTCAGATTGAATTAGAGCAATTCTTTTACAGTAGCCATTCTCTAAATTAAATCTAGCAAGTTCGCACACAATCTCAAACCATTCTTTTTTGCCTATACCAATAATTTGTCCTTTGAGTAAAAAAGGATTTGTAAAAGGTCCAAGTAAAGATAGAAAAGAACAGATTTTATTTTGTCTAGCGTAATTTTTCAATGGTGCAAGTGTCTCAGCGATCGCTTTACTATTGTGAAAAGCAAGCCCGAATTTTTTTAGGCCGATAAGCTTCACTTCTAAGTTCTGCCGGAAATTCACTCCTAATTCTTCAAGTACATCAACAGAGCCAGTCTTACTCGTGCTTGATCGTCCGCCATTCTTGCCTGTCTTTATGCCAGCGGCGGCGGCAAGTATTGCTGTTGTAGTTGAGATGTTGAATGTATTTGCAGCGTCCCCTCCTGTTCCACAGCAATCAAATAGTTCAAGACCGCTATCAATCTTAGGGTCAAGTAAAAAAAGTTCTTTAAGTATCTCAATGAGTTCTTTACTAGAAAGGTCTTTAAGCAAAAGTTCATACAGCTCTTGCTTAGAGAGTGTATGAACTTTGTCTATAAATTTTTGCATCAGGGATGCCCTGAAAAACGAAGTTTTTCAATAGGGCGTCCAGACAAGAGATAGCAACCATGCGAAGCATGAGTTGCCAAGTTACTAAAAGTTTCCACTTTTCACTGAATCCATAAACTTACGCAGTAACTAATTGATCAAAATGTTGTTTTCTTTCAGCTTCAAGAACAACTGATGCTGTTGTTAAAGAGCGTGGGAATTCTCTACCTCTCATGATCAATTGCTCATCCCAAGTTTTAGGTTGGTAAGCATTAACTATTTCAGTAACAGCCATTTTTACATCAAAATCTTTACAACTAAAAATATCAACAGTTAGAAAACCCTTGTCTGGGAAAGTATGTATAGCTAAATGACTTTCAGCAATTATTACAATTCCACTTAATCCCCAATCGTCAGGTACAAGACCCTTGTATGGGAATACGTATGGAGGCATTACCTTGGTCATATTCATTTTCTCTGGTAATTTGTCAAGAATCGTCGAAATCAAATTAATGTCCGATAATCTCTCGTAATTACAACCTGATGCTTCCATTACTAAATGTGGTCCAAACATTAATTGCTCTCCTTTTTTTTCTATTCACGCTAACCAAAGTTCATATGCATGTTTTTAGTAGCCTTATGTTATCAATAAGACCCTAAATTATCTACATATTAAAGTTAAGAAATAGTTAATATGTCTTACTTCCCCAAAATAGGTATTACCATCTATTTTTAAACGTCAATACGCATTATGTTATAATATGTATTGACCCCAGAGGTCAAAATCGTAATGAATTTATCAATCACAAATTCAGATACAAGTTCAACAAGGCCCCAGGGCTCTAATTTGGACTCTAAGGCAAGTGGGCAGGCAAGTGACCTTGCTGATTTGGATATTTCTTCTAGCGATTCAAGAAAGCTCGGAGAAGATCTTGCAAATCAAAAAATCAAAACATTTAAAAACCAAGTTCTTCCTAAAGAAGAGAGAGCGATAGAACTTTTAAATTCAGTTGCAAATACTGGAAGAAAATTAGGCTCTAAGGTTTTAAATTTTTTCGGATTTACAGGCGCTACCTTAACGGGTATCTCTTTTATGTTTGGTTTTAGAATACTGTCAGTGCTTCTTGCTGTGCCAACAGTGGGAGCCTTGTATCTTGCTAATCATTTTAAGCGAACAGCAAAAAGTAAAGAAGATGAATTAGGTTTATTTACTGACCCAGTGAAAATTATTAAAAAAGCAAAAAGTGATTCACTCTTTTTAGAATCAGATTTTAAAAAAGTTCTTGCAGCAATGGTTAAAATTGGTGAATTAAAAAATACTGATCTGCGTAAAACTGAAGCTTTAGCGGACTTAGGTGTCGTAGCAAGAAAAGTAAGTACAAAAAAATTAGAATTAAGTTCAACTGATAAAACAAATCATGAACTACTTGATTTAGATAAATTCCTTGACATTTATGGCTCGCTCAATCCATCTCAATCGAACTCAGGGACCGAGTTTTGAGGCAAATTAATTTGCAGGGATTAATATTTCTTGTCCGATTCTAAGTAATCTAACATCTCTGATCTTGTTTGCTACTTTAATTTTATCTATTTCTTTTGGTGAAGAAGCTCCAAAATATTTAAGGGCAATTTTTTCTAAAGTATCACCAGATTGAATTCTATGTTTGTTTTTGTTAGTACTTGAGTTAGCTTTAGTTGGTATTGGCTCAGGCTCTTTTAACAAAGGAGAGGTCTTCGCAAGCTCTTCTGTCGCGTCTTCTTTACTTACATTGATGTCTTTTACTTCAAGATCTGACTCTGAGTTCTTGTCATCATCCTCAAGTTTAGCTTCAGCAATCTTATCTTCTGGTTTTACCACTTTGTTTCCATTTACAAAGATTTGGGCTCCGCTGATTTGATCTTTAAAGTTTTGATGTGGTACGACCATCGATATAAAAAGCATTACTAAAAGCACTGAAACAACTGTAATCAATACTAAAGCCCAATTTTTAATTTTTTTGTATTGCCTTTGACTTAGAAAAGTTGAATTAACAGGTTTATAAAAATTATTTAAATTCTCTTCAATATCATGATCATGACTTAAGCTATAAAGACTATCTATAGTAGGCTTACTAAAACCAAGTTCTTCTTTCACTCTTGTTGAAAGGAATTTATCGGCGCCCTCGTTTAGCTTATCTTTGATTTTGTTTGATATTGATGAAAATTCCATTATTACTAATTATTATACTATACGCCGTTTTCACTAGCATTTTTAGCAAAGATTACTTCATCTAAGAAGCTGATGTCCATGGCATTTATTTTTAAACCTTTGACGTAATCTTTTTTTAGTATTGTTTGTGTATCTATAAAAAGAGGGATAATTGCGTTTTGTTCCAAAGTCAAAATACTTTCAGCTTTTGTATAAAGTTTTTTTCTTTGATCAAGATCAAGAATCGTACCAGCAAGCAAGCTCAGTTCGTGATATTCTTTGTTTTGAAATTGACCATAATTGATTTGATTGTTTAGAGTAAAAAGGCTTGTAAAGGTGTCAGGATCTGGATAATCAGCACCCCAATTTAATCTATAGATATCAGGAGTATCATCTCTCAAACTAGACAAAAATACTTTCCATTCCATAGTTTCAATTTGAACCTTTATGCCTAAATTTTCAAGCCACATTGCTTGAAGGGTTTCAGCAAGAATTTTTGAACTATCTATATTTGGAATTCTAAATTTGATTTTTTGTAAATCTTCTTTTGAATATTTTGATTTAGCTAGAAACTTTTTAGCAAGCTCAGGGAAAAAACCTCTTTGGTAATCATCATTAGTAATTTTTAAATTATGTTTTTCTTCAAATTCTTGAACAATTTGATTTAAGTCAAAAAACTGACCTAAACTTGGCGGAATCCAAGTGTTGTTTGCAAGATCTCCCTTGCCAATAATCTCTACAAGAGCCTTTCTGTCGATCGCATAACTAAAAGCTTTGCGTAAATTTAGATCATCAAAAGGTTTTTTCTGGTGATTAAAGCCTATGTAAGTATTTCTAAGTACGGGTATTTTTTGTGCTCTGTCTTTAATTTTTCTCATTACACTAAGTGGAATAGATCTATTATCAATCCAATCTAGTGAGTTATTTTCATATAAATTAAATGCGCTAGATTGTTCTTGAATCATGAAATATTTAAGTTCTTGTACAAGTTTTGTATAGCGAGGATCTGATTCTAAAATTCTTTGATGAAAATTAGGACTTCTTTTTAAACTAATTCTGTATTCATGATGCCAATCGCTTAAGTAAAAAGGTCCGTTTGTAACAAGCTTGCCAGGCTCTGTCCAATTGCGCCCATATTTTTCTATGAGATCTTTTCTAATAGGCAGACAAAGACCATAAGCAGTTAGATAAATGAAATAAGCTGCTGGTCTTTTTAATTTTATAAAAAGAGTTTGATCGTCAGTAGCTTTTGTTTGTTCTAAATCTATAATTGAAAGCAAGTCAGCGTAAGGAGCTGCAAGCTCTGGATCTAGTAATCTTTGAAAGGAATCAATAAAATCTTGTGCTGTAACTTTTTTACCATCGGTCCATTTGGCATTTGGGTTTAAATGAAAAATATATTCAGTGTTATTGCTGGTAATTTCCCAGCTATCTGCAACACCTGGCTTGGCTATAATGTTTTCATTTTCATCTAGTGCAAATCTTGTAAGTCCGATCATGATATTGCTGATGATGTCAAAGGAAGTTGAGTCATTGGCAAGATTCCAATCAAGCGTGGGAGGTTCTGAGCCAAGATTCATGCGTAGTACTTTATCGTGTGAGCTTTGCTTAGAGCAACTATTTAGAAATGAACTAGCAATGAAAATGAATATTAATGATGTTTTGAGAAGCTTCAAGTATTAATTCCTAGGATTTATCGCTGTTTCATATTCAACAACAGTATTAGTTTTGGTATCAACCATTTTTACTCTTATACGAAATAGATTTTTGAAATCTTCGGTATTAAAAAAACCAAAATTAAAATAGGATTCGTATAATTCAAATTCGTTGCTTAGATCTTGCATTTTTACTTGGCTTGCAAATCCAGTGCTAATAGTTCCATTAACTTCTTCGATTTTTGCTGAGCTGTAATATTCTTTTGGCATAAAAGGCCAATCTTGTGCATTAGCTAAAGTTTCATCACCATCTTGGTTTCTGATTGTGATTAATTTCATTTTTGCTCGATCTTGTTCATAGAGTCCATCTCTATTTTTTACGTAGGCAATGTAATAAAGCTGATAATCATATTTTGGTGTAAAAACGGTATTTGCTTTGGAGCGAACATCTCGCGCTTTATATTTTTGCACTTGAGGCATCGCAAAATAAATATAAGGCTTGCCGTAAATAGCATCTTCAGGCAAAGGTACTTTTGAGTTGAAAGCAGTATCAACGTAAATCAAATCTTTACTACAGCGTTTTAAATTCCTAGAAAGCTGTTCTAATGATGCTCTTGCGTCGATTTGTAATTTAGCAAAACTTAGTGACTTGTTAAAAATAAGCCAACCTTTGTTCTGATATATATAAAGCATGCCAGCAACAACGCTAATTAGACTTATTGCCACCATAAGTTCAAGAAGTGTGTAGCCCCTTTGATTTTTTTTAGAAGCAGTTTTTGAATTTTTTTTCAACAAGTCTATTATAATGTCAAATTAAGATGTCTTTAGTTATTGGGCTCACCGGAAATATTGCTTGTGGTAAATCTACGGTTGGTGAGATTTTCAAAAAATTAAATATCAAAGTTTTAGACAGTGATGAAGTTGTTCATATGCTCTATGAAAAGGATAAAGAAGTAAAAGCAGCTCTTGAAGCTGAGTTTGGCACTTGTGACCGTAAGCAGATTGGAACAATGGTTTTTGGCAAAGATAAACTAGAGAAAAGAAAAGCATTAGAGTCTATCCTGCACCCAAAGGTTGATTCAATTTTTAGAGATTGGGTAAAGCTTAATCAAAAAGAAGTTTTTTTAGTGAATTTGGTGCCTTTGTTGTTTGAAGCAAAGCTCGAACACCGTTATGACAGAATAGTTACAGTGAAAACCACTAAAGAAAAGCAGATTCAAAGGTTAAGGACAAGAAACCCAGAATTAACTGATGAAGATATTTTAAGAAGAATAGAATCACAATTAGATATTAGTGAAAAAGTTAGAAAATCAGATTATGTTATAGATAATTCTTCAAATTTTGATGATTTAGATATACAAGTTGAAGAAATTTTAGAACAGATAATCTCAAAAGAAAAATTGAAGTTTCAGATAAAATCGCAAAAAGACTAATAAACACAAGGTTTTTAGACCCTTAATATTTTTTTCAATGTTAATAATTTCTACATAATTTATAAAATAATCCTTAAGCTTAAGTAATAACACTTTACTTTTTTCGAGCACTGATCTAAGATCTTTAGCAATGCATTTTTGTATGTATTAACGAACTACATGTTTGTCGTACAAATTTGTAATGATATGTTACAATCATACAATACAGGTTGTAAATACGAAATACTCTTAACTGAGAAATCTAAAAAGAAAGAATAAGTATTTACGGCCCAAGATTAGAACATATACAATAACTTGAATACAATGGGAGTGATCCGAGAATGATGGAAACAAAGAAAAGAAAAAAAACAGGACCTAAGCCGCTTTACGGTGAAGCTAAGAAAATGGTTTCATTTAGATTAAGTCCTGAGGCTTTAGCGATAATAAAAGCTTTAGCTGACAAAGATAGCCTAAGTCAAGCAGAAGTGCTTGAAAGATGGGCTAGACAGTTCAGAACAACTGTAAATATTGAACTTGATGATGATGAGTCGACTCGCAATACTTCTCAGTTTGCTATGAATGAAAACAGAGAACTTGTAGGCTTACAAAGAAATTAATTTTCAGTACTGACTTAAGGACGCCCTGAAAAACGAAGTTTTTTAGCAGGGCGTCCAGATTAGTAGGATCAGGTCTCGTTTTTCGCCCTTCCTTTAACTCTAGAAACTAGAATTTTACAAATAATAAAACTTGAAAATACGATAAAGGCGAAAAGCGAGACCTGACCCCTTATCTAGCGCGAAGCAATACAAGAAGAGGAGTTGCAAGAAAAATACTTGAATAAGTTCCAACAAAAAGACCCACAAAAAGAGCCCCTACGAAAAGTTGTGTTGATGCTCCGCCAAAGAAATATAGCATTGCAAGAGTTGTAAGCGTAGTAATAGAAGTATTCATAGATCTTGTTGCTACCTGATTAACACTATGGTCTGCTACTTCATCAAAACCAAATTTAGCACTTTGTAATTTTTGATTTTCGCGGATTCTGTCAAAGACAACTATTGTATCGTGTACAGAAAAACCAAAAGTAGTTAGTAGAGCTGTTATAAAAAGGCTATCCACCTCTGTGCCATAAAACAAACCAAGAAAAGCAAAAAGTCCCATAACAATAGTTACATCATGAAATAAAGCAGCGATCGCAGAAATTGCATAATCACTTTTAAATCTTGAACTTATGTACATAATGATCCCAATAACAGTAAAAACTAAAGCAAGTAAAGCTGATTGAAGCAGCTCAGGGCCTATGATTGGACTTACAGTTTCAAGAGAACTTATTTCATAGGCACCATATTTTTCAGTAAGTTTAGAGTTTAGAATATCTAATGCAGGATCATCTGAAATAGCTTTTGTTCTAATAATTACAAGTGGATTTTCTTCTTTGGTAATTGTTGTTGTACTGTTTTCAAGTCCTGATTCAGCAAGGATTTTTAAAATATCTTGGGTATTTACTAGGCTTGATTTTTCAGCAGTATTTAAAAATCTATACTCAAGTTTTGTACCACCTGTAAAATCAAGACCAAGTCTAAATGGTGTACCAATTTGTATAGTTGATAAAATCATCAAGACTAAACTAGCTAAAACAAGCGAGCCAGACAAGGTAAACCAAATATTACGAGTTTTAACGACATTTAATTGCATAGCCCTATATTTTAAGGTATTTCTTTTGAAAAGAAACTTAAAAGATTTTTGTATAAGATTAAAGCTTTGAATTGTGACGAGCAACTGCAGACTCTAAAGCTGAGCTTAAATGCTTATAAGGATTCGTTTTTTTTTGGAAACAGAAGCTGACATTATTACTTGAAGTAAATTGGAGTAATTTAGTCTTGGCATTATAAGTTATTGGAAATTCTTGGTCTCGTGTTACGAACTTACCAACATAGTTTGATGCTCTATGGCCTTGATCCAAGATTAGCCTTAAATCCCTTGCCATATTAAGCCTAGTAAGCAGCGTATTATTTTGATTTTTAGGGGCTGTTTTTGTAGCTATTTTTGAGCTTTGGATTGGGACTAATGATAACACGCGTAGCTCCAATATATTAATATTTAAAGGACTTGTGAGTTTGGCTTAGTACAAGGCATATTCGAGGCGAAAAAGCATAGTTTACTGTTTGTAAATGAGCATTTTGAGCCGAGAATTAACGCAGTAAAGTCCCTTTTATCCTTTCGTTCATAGCCATCAAGCAAGCTTGTGGCTATTCTTTACAGTCTAAAATAAGTCAAACTCGCAAGTCCTGACTCATAAATTATGGGCATAAATTATAAGTAATCTTCTTTAAAACGCTCTTAAATATAAAAGAGTATAAGGTAGTTACTCCCCAAATATGCCAGGAATGAAAATTAGCGAGATTCTAGTAGGCGCCCTTGTCTTTGGGATTATTCTGATTATCATTATTCCAACACCTCCTCTTTTACTGGATCTTTTCATTGCAATAAATTTAACTCTAGCTGTACTTGCGATTGGTATTGCCTTGTATATTTCCAAGCCCTTAGATTTTGCTGCCTTACCTACTTTCCTACTTCTTGCAACGATGTTTAGACTTTCACTAAACATCTCTTCAACAAGATCAATTTTATTGCATGCAGATGCTGGTGATTTGATCTTGGCAATGGGACAATTTGTTGCAGGGGGTAATATAGTGGTTGGACTTATCATCTTTATTATTATTACCGTCGTACAGTTCATGGTAATTACCAAAGGTGCTGAGCGTGTTGCAGAAGTATCTGCACGTTTTGCTTTGGATGCGATGCCAGGTAAGCAGATGAGTATTGATGCCGATTTTAATGCGGGGCTGATTACTTCAGATCAAGCAAAGGCAAAGCGTTCTGAGGTAGAGCGAGAATCAGCATTTTTTGGATCTATGGATGGTGCTTCTAAGTTTGTGAAGGGTGACACCATGGCAGGTATCATCATTACTATTATTAATATTGTTGCGGGACTTACTATTGGTATGACTCAAAGGGGCTTACCTTTTGAGATGGCAGCAAAAACATATGTCATTCTGACAATTGGTGACGCGATTTCAGCAATTATTCCTTCTCTAATTCTTTCTATTGCAACAGGTATTATAGTGACCCGTGCAGGTTCAACTGCTGATTCATTTGGTGAAGATGTTGGTGCTCAATTACTAGCAAGACCAAATGCTTTTATTATTGGTTCGATGTTACTATGTATTTTTGCATTACTACCAGGAATGCCAAAATTTGTACTTTTTGCACTTGCGGGAATTTTGATTGGGATCGTTTATATGATTGGCGTCAACAAGAAAAAAGCCGAGCAAGCTGGTCTTGATACAGATGTTGAGATTAATGAGAGTGTTGATCAATCTGGTGCACCGCGTGCTACTCCAGAGATGATGTATTCTTTACTTGAAGTTGATAAGCTTGCAGTTTGGGTTGGATCTGGTTTGCTTGATATTGCTGATCCTGCTCGAAATGGAACACTAGTTCCAGAGATCGCTTCTTTGCGTCACCAATTGACTTTGAACTTAGGTTATATTTTACCTTCAGTTCGAATTATGGATGCACCTTCTTTAAATCCAAACGAATACCGTATTGTAATTCGCGATACAACAGTAGCTTCTGCTGAAGTTTATTCAGACAAGATGCTGATTTTAAGAGAAGACTGGGATAATATTTACTCTGAACCACCGCCAGGATCTTTACCGGGCTGGGAGCCAGCTTTGCAGGAAGCCGCTTACTGGGTTGATCCTGAGTACTTAGAGCAAATAGATTGGGACAGACCTGCCGCACCTGCAGTTCGTGTGATCACGGCGCACTTAGCAGAAGTAGTGCGTAAAAATATTGATGATCTTCTTGAAAAAGCAGATGTTCGCCGTATTTTAGATCAAGTAAAACAATTCGATTCTCAGCTTGTTGAAAATCTTGTACCAGGTGCGATCTCACTTGGTGATCTTAGAAGAGTTTTTGTGAATCTGCTTAAAGAGCGTGTATCAATGCGTGATATTCATTATATTTTAGAGAAGCTAGAAGATTTAACTGTTGCAATTAAAGATCCTGACCAGCTTTCAGAGAAACTGCGTGTGGCTTTGGGTCGTCAGATTTGTTTGGAGTTTTCTACTCCTGATAGACAATTACCAGCAATGGCTTTTCATCCAAGCTGGGAAACTAGACTAGAACAGTCTTTGCAAAAAGTTGACAATAGTATGGTCTTGATACTTGAGCCAAAACAAATTCAGAATTTAGTGACTATGATTTCAAATTCATCACGAAGAATTTTAGAGCAAGTTGAACGCCGCCCTATTTTGATTTGTGGTCCGTCTTTGCGTTTGCCATTATTTAGGTTGATAGAGCAGTTTGATCCTCATGTGCATATTTTGAGTTACGCAGAGCTTTCACCAGATTTTAATATCCAAGTTATGGAGACTATTGGTACTGAAATGGATGTACCAGCTGTTCAGGGCTAAGCCTAGATAACATGCTAAAATTGTCGTTCATTAATGGACAAAATCTCACAAACCATTCCGCAAGCACAAGCTAAGCCATCGGTTGTTAGATCTGGTGATTCCTCAGAAGCAGCAAAGCAAAACCCAGTAGTATTGACTGATGAGTAGTTAACTAATCTTTTCAGAGCGATTTTTATAGATTCTAATTTGGAGGAATATAAGTTTCATCAAAAAGTTTTAATTGATGCAAAATTATTTTTAGAAAGAAAACTCAAGCATAAAAATTTTAATTTTCAAGTGAATCTACAACCTCAAGATGCCAAAAAAGTTTATTTAGAAAACTCAAGTAATGAGGAACCCTATTCAAGAATTTGGCTTGATTTATCTTTTGCTTGGTATCAAAAAAAAACACCCAAAAGAGTTTTAGAAAAATTAGTTGATGATTTAAATAAAGAATTCAATCTTGAAAAGCGTTTTGGTTTATTTTTATTAGAAGAATCATCTAAGGGCTATTCTATATACTTTAATCCAAATGAGCTAAACAAAGCTAGCTATGATTATATAAATAGTGGTCGTTATTTATCTAGAAAAATGAGCTTTGAAACTTTTCATCCTTTTGATAGGTTGAGCGAAGATGAACTTTTTGTGTTACATATGGAAAACTCCCTTCTTGAGACCGTTCTTGCGAAAGATCCTAACAGTGCTTTAGATCCACGTTTTGAGATTATTCGTTATGGACCAATTCAAGGTTTACAAACAAGGACTTACGATCCCTTTCTAAAACAAGATTTACTAAAAGAGATTGCTGATTGGAATTTAGAATATAATGTTGAAAAAAGAGCAGGTGTTTTTAGGCTTGTAGATCTTGAGCCTTATCTTATCGTATCCTTTCAACCTTCAATCACTAATAAGGGTTACGCAGATCTAAAGAAAGAATTTTTAACAGATAAGGTAATCTCTCAATTAGAAAAGAGATTTGATATTGTCTCTGCTTGAGATTGAGTCTTCTTTACTATCAAGTATTTGTTGATAATCATCAATCTTAAATAGTTTACCCTGGGATAAAAGAGAGATTTTAAGGTAGTTAAGTGTAAATCCTAAGAAATTTAAACTTGATAGGTCTTTTGTTGCGAAGTATAAATCAGCAGGGGTATTTTTTTCGGTAATCCTTTCTGGCAGTATTTGATTTAAATATTCATTTATTGAGTTATTTTGTTCTTCTTGATTAAAATTAAATAACTCATATTCTTGTTTAGGAATTTCTTTTTCATCTGCAAGCAGCTCATCTGTTTTTGCACCAAGTGAATTTTTATTACAAGAAGCAAGAACAGGTATTTTTGATTTTAATGCCATAAACTTGAAGCGATTAAGAATTTTTCTATAAAAACTGTTGGGATCTTGGTTTGAAGAGATTTCCTTGATGAGTATTTCAAAGTTTGGTATATAAACTATTTTGTTTTGAATAACTTGAAGGTGAGTTTCTAGGTTATCAAGTAGTGTTTGATCTATTGCTAATTGTTTTATATCTAAAACCAAAATCTTCTTTTTCTCTTCGTTTGCTAATTTTTTAGCGAGTAGATATTTTTCGCTTCTATTATTCCCGTAGATTAGTTTAAAAGAATTATATTGGTCGTTAAAACAATAATTCTTAAAATCAAGATATATTTCTTCTAGGAAGCTTGGCAATTTGTTTTGCGAAGAATCAAGAATATTGATCGGTCTTTCAAGCTCTAGTTTTGATTGTAGTAAAAACTCGTTTATTATATCAGCATCATCAATTAATTGAAGTTCTTGTTCTGAGAGCTTATATCGCTCGCATAAGACCTGTTTTAATGAATCATAATTTATTGGATTAATCGATGAAATAACGCTTCCTAAAGTCATTGGATTAATTTTGGAGTCTGTATTTTGTATTAAATAATTTTTTAAAATAGCAAATAAGTGATCTGAGACCCAAGTTTTATTAAAAAGAACTTTTAAGCTTTTTAGAAATTCTTTTTGATTTAGCTCTTTCAATTCAAGAAGACTTATAAAACAAGATTCTGTTATAACTTCGTCAACATCTTTGTTGTCTAAAAGCTTTTCTAAGACTGCAATAGCCATTTGATAGAAACTCTCTGGAACATTTTTAAAAGTATTAAGTAATTTAAATCTTTCTTCTAAAATGTATTCAACATTTAAAAGATAATGACAGAGAAATTTTAAGGGTAATTTGTCACTAGGGAAATAACTAGAAACATAAACAAATCTTTTTACATATTCTGGATTTTTTCTGTGTCTTTTATATTCATCTTCAAGAAAATCTGCTGCTCTTTGAGGATTCAATTCGATTAGTGCTTTTAGTGCTTGCGTATAATAATCATAAAATTCTTTTGGTGGGTTTGATATTGAAATTTTATGTAAAAACTCATAGATAGCGGTTTCTGCTCCAGGTCTTTTAAAAGCTGTGATTATTCTTATTACATCATTTAAAACAAGTTTAAATAACTCTGGGGAGATGTTTAGATATCTTAGAAGATTATCAAAAGCTTTTGCTTGTGTTTCAGAGTCTTGTTTGCGTATCCAGTGATACCAATCCTCAGGATTTATGTGATCATACTCAAGAAAAATTTCTGAAAATGGTATTGTTGGTTCGATACTTCTCGTGTGAGTTTCACTCGTGAGATTTTTTAGTAAAGGAAAAACAATAAGCTTGATAATTATCCCTATAGAGACTAATTGAAGTATTAGAAAAATATTTGAACTAGTAAAAATCTCACTCATTTATTAAAGGCTTATAGAGTATTTATACCCATTTTTGGGGCGGGTTATCCCTCAAGGAAGGGCTTTTGCATGAAAAAAGCTAATAAATCAAGGACTATTCATTAAGATAATTGTAATAGTTGGGATTTTTAACTAAGCTCTCTTGCACGCTTTTTTGCAGCCTCAAGTGCTTGAAAAACTATATCTTCAAAATTATTTGCTTGAAAATTTTCTATACCAGCTTGAGTAGTACCATTCGGGCTAGTTACTTTTTTGCGCAGTTCTTGTGCTGATTCACCGCTTTCTATCATTAGGCTTGTAGCTCCATAGGCAGTTTGTCTTGCTAGTTTTTCTGCAACATCTGCTTTTAAACCGAGTCTTTCACCAGCTTTTGTAAGTGCTTCAGTCATAAGAAAGATATACGCTGGTCCAGATCCGGATAAGGCAGTCACAGTGTCAAGATCTTTTTCTTCAACTACAACACAAATCCCTATCGCTAAGAAAATATTTATTACTTTATCAATGCTTGTTTTTGAGGCAAGTTTATTGAAACTTATTGCTGAAGCTGCTTTTGAAATTTGTGCAGGTGTATTTGGCATTACTCTAAAAATTTCATTTTCAGGAAAATATTTTTCGATCGCAGAAATTGTCTTGCCAGCAGCAATTGAGATCAGTTTAATTGAATTACTAATATCTACTAAAGCCTCAAGAACTTTATCAAAGACCTGTGGCTTAACAGCAAGTATTACAAGAGCATCTTCTTTTAAGCTAGATTTTAATTTATCGTATGAGCTTGTAACCTCAACTCCTAATTGAGTTTTTAATTCATTGAGTTTAGTCTCATCTAAATCGCAGAGCAGGATTTCGCTAGGTTTAAAAATCTTATTGTTGATAAGACCCTTAACAATGGCGGATCCCATTGCACCTGCTCCAATGATTGTGAATTTTATTGCTTGATTTGGCAAAATAATTAAACAGCAGCAGTCTCTAAATTAAGAATAGTCTTCCCAGCTTTTGCTTTTTCGAAATTATCACTAACGGCTTTCCAGTTAATCAATTTAAAGAAAGTCTCAATCCATTGTGGTCTAAGGTTTTGGTGTTCTAGATAGTAAGCGTGTTCCCAAACATCAATAGTCATGAGTGGTTTTCTTTTTGAGATCATTAAACAGTTGTCTTGATTAAGAGATTTTTCAACAAGAAGCTTATTGTTTTCAGGACACCAGTTAAGCCAAGCCCAACCACTACCAAACTGAGTCATAGCAGCGTTTGCAAATTCAGTTTTAAAATTATCGAAACTTCCAAAATCTTTATCGATTTGTTTTGCAAGTTCTTCTTGTGGATTCCCACCAGCATTTGGTCCTAAAATAAACCAAAATAAAGTGTGATTATAGTGACCGCCACCGTTGTTGATTACGGCTTGTCTTTTTGCTTCAGGAATATCTTTTACGTTAGAAAGTAATTCTTCAATTGGAGTTGATTCTTTACCCGTACCTTCAAGTGCTTCGTTTAGTTTATTGACATAAGCTTGGTGGTGTTTTCCATAATGAAAATCAAGAGTTGATTTTTTATAATTTGGTTCAAGAGCATCAAGAGCCCATGGGGTTTTTGGTAATGTATGTTTCATTTGAGTAAATTCTCCTTGTTAATAGATTTCTGTTATTAATTCTAACAAATAGCAGAATCTTAATTGCTTTTACTGTGTTTAGTTTGTAGTAAAATCAACCATCAAGATAATATTAGTATTCAACAATTTGTGGGTCTTTCCAACACCATAAATACCATGTAACGACGGTTCTGTGAGGTTTCCACTGGTTTGAAAATTGCTCCATCTCTTCTTTTGTTTCAAGTTTGTAAAAATGCTCTAAGGCTCTCACCAGCCCAATATCTCCAAGTGGATAAACATCAGGAGCCATAAGATAAAAAATCTCAAACATCTCCATCGTCCAGTTACCAATACCTTTGATAGAAATTAATTCGTGTCTAATTTCTTTTTGACTTTTTTTATCAAAATATAAGTTTGTGATTTTATTTTTTTTAAAATGCTTTGCAATATTGATTAGATATTGAGTTTTTTGTCTTGAGATGCCTGCTGACTTGATTTGATCTTCAGTTAAAGTAAGTATGTTTTTAGGCTTTAAGCTATTTTTACCTAATAAATTTATTAATCTTGTATAAATAGCATCAGCAGACGCTACTGAAACCTGTTGACCTAAAATTGCTTTAACCAGCGTGGTGAAAGGTTTTCTTTTTGAACTCAAAACAATATTTTTGTTTTTGCATATGAGCTCTTTTAAGATAGGATCTTTTTTACTAAGTTCTTTGCATGCTTTTTGCCAGTAATCTGGTGTTTTAGTTGGCATCTTGTTTATCATAAAACAAAAAGCCTACTCAGTTATGAATAGGCTTTTTGTTTTGAAACATTAGATACGCCAATTACGCAGCAACAGCTTGCTTGAAGTAATCTTTTAATCCAGCTTCATTAGGCTTCATACCTTTTGAACCTTCATTCCAGTTTGCAGGACAAACTTCACCGTTTTTCTCGAAGAATTGAAGTGCTTTCACCATTCTGATTGCTTCATCAACATTTCTTCCAAGAGGTAAGTTGTTTACAACTTGATGTTGAACAACACCATGTTTGTCTATCAAAAATAAACCACGATAAGCGATTCCAGCACCTTCAACTTCAACATCATAATTTCTAGTGATTGTTTTGTTTAAGTCTGAAACAACAGGATACTGAACTCCTTGGATACCACCTTGATTTTTTGGTGTATTTAACCAAGCGAAATGTGAGAATTTAGAATCAACAGAAACACCAATTACTTGTGTGTCCAAAGATTCAAACTCAGCTAATTTATCTTGAAATGCGTGAAGCTCTGTAGGGCAAACAAATGTAAAATCTAAAGGATAGAAAAATAATGCTACATATTTTTTACCTTTGTAGTCACTAAGACTAATTTGTTTAAACTCGTTTCCATTAACAACCGCGTCTGCTTTAAAATCTGGTGCTTGTTTTCCAACTAATACTGCCATCTTTATCTCCTTTGTTTATAAGCTTAAATGAACCCTAAACTGGCTCATTTACGTACGAATAAATGATATCATTCACAGATAAGTATTGATAGTATTTAACTTTTAAATAACAATACTGGTGGTTTAGAACAATGAATGCAGAACAAAAATTTAAAGAAGTAAAAAAACAACTTTTCAATAAGCATATTAAAAATATTGAAGCTTTACCTGTTCCTGAATCTTTACATCAGGCTATCCCTATTTCTGAAGAAGCTGCTCAGATTATTGTTGATGCTCGCGAAGTAGTGAAAAATATTGTGAACTTAGAAGACAATAGATTACTTGCGATCGTAGGACCTTGTTCTATTCATGACACTGAGCAAGCAATTGAATATGCAAAACTATTAAAAACATTACGCGAGGAAGTAGAAGATCAAATTTTTGTTGTCATGAGAGTTTATTTTGAAAAACCTAGGACGGTCTTAGGCTGGAAAGGTTTGATTTATGACCCTTATATTGATGATAGTTTTGATATGCTAACTGGTTTGCAAAAAGCAAGAACTCTTTTAAGAGATATTAATGAGATAGGAGTGCCTTGTGCAACTGAGCTACTAGATCCTTTAGTACCACAGTTTATAGCAGATCTAGTTTCATGGACTGCTATTGGAGCTCGTACCACTGAATCTCAGACTCACAGACAAATGGCAAGCGGACTTTCAATGCCAGTAGGTTTTAAAAATAGTACGAATGGTGATTTTGCGGTTGCTATAAATGCAGCAAAAGCAGCTCAAGGACCGCAAAGTTTCTTGGGTATTAATCAACAAGAAGGTAGAGTATGTATTTTTCATACAGAGGGAAACGCTGATACACACCTGATTTTACGTGGTGGATCTGATGGACCTAATTATGGTTCTGAATATGTTGCAGCAGCTGAGGCATTCCTGGAAAAAGCTGGATTAAAAAAAGCAATTATGATTGATTGTAATCATGCGAATTCTAATAAAGATCCTTATAAGCAGCCTGATGTGCTTGAGGATATAGTTAAACAAAAATTAGATGGTAATAAATCAATTATTGGTTTTATGATTGAAAGCCATATTAATGGTGGCAGTCAAAACATACCAAAGGATTTATCAGAATTGAAACACGGTATCTCTATAACTGACGCTTGTATTGATTTTGAAAACACTAGTAAAATGCTCAAATCCGCAGCCGAAGCACTAAGAAAATTTAAAGTCTAGTTTTTATTTAAAATTATTGAAATGACAGTATTAAGCAATCAAATCAAAAAAATTGTACTAGCTCAACCAAGAGGCTTTTGTGCTGGTGTTAATCGTGCGATAGATATTGTAGATATTGCTTTGGACTTATATGATCCTCCGATTTATGTAAGACACGAGATTGTTCATAATCACCATGTAGTCAATGATTTTAAAGATCGTGGAGTTGTTTTTGTAGAGAGTCTTAATGAAGTTCCTGATAATGCAAATTTGATTTTTTCTGCACATGGAACAAGTCCAGATCTAATTCAAAAAGCTAAGGATCGTGGTTTGAGGTTTATTGATGCAGTTTGTCCGCTTGTGACAAAAGTGCATTTAGAAATAAAAAAAGCATTTCAAGCAGGTCATAAAGTAGTGTATATAGGACATCGTGGTCACCAAGAGGTTTTGGGGGCAATGGGGTATTCAAAAGCTAAAATAGATTTGGGTATTAAAACTGATGATCATAAATTCAATCTAAAACAAGATATCTATCTTGTCGAAAATGTTCAAGATGTTATAGACCTTAGAGAAGTTATTGGTGATCAAGAATTAGCAATTGCAACTCAAACTACACTTTCTTTAGATGATACTCAAAGCATAATTGAAAAATTAAAAGAGCTTTTTTCTAAACTACATTTACCAAAATCTGATGATATTTGTTATGCCACTCAAAATAGGCAAGATGCTGTTAAAGAGCTTGTGCGTGAAGTTGATTTTGTGCTTATTATTGGATCAAACAATTCTTCTAATACTTTGAGATTACTTGAGCTTGCTCAAAATCTTGGTAAAGATGCTGAGCTTGTGCCAGATCCTGAAGATTTTGTTGTTGATGAAAGACTTTATGAAAAGGTTATAGGCATTAGCTCTGGTGCTTCGGCTCCAGAATTTTTAGTTGATGCTTTGATTGCAAAATTATTGCAAGATCCTGATTTTGAGTATTCTCGTGGTACTGATAAAAAATATCAAAATCAAATTGAAATTTTAAATTTTAAAGAAGAAAAAGTCTCTTTCCCTTTACCACAAGAGCTTCAGTAAAGATGCGGAGTTACTTGCTTTTAAGATTATTAGCTTGATATTATGGTAAATTTGTTATGCCTGAATTAATAGGCTACATCACTTTTTGGCTCTCTGTTATAATTTTTATAGCTTTAGTGTTCTTTTTTAGATTTGTTGCTAAGGGAGTAGATTTACAGTGATGGATTTAATAGCCTTTTTAGGTATGATAACAGTAGCCCTTGGTATTTTTGTTTATTTTGAAAATAAGCAGGATAAAAAAGATGCAGCTGAAAAAGCAAAGTTAAAACAAAACTAACCAGCCATAGTTTCTTTTCTATGAGCTTTTTTATCGAGTACTTTTTTTCTTAGTCTGATATTTTCAGGCGTGATTTCAACAAGTTCATCATCATTTATATAAACAAGACCATCTTCAAGTAAAACTTTACGAGGAGTTTTTACTTGAGCAATACCATCAGTGCCAGCAGATCTCATATTCGTTAACTGTTTTGCTTTCGTTAAGTTAAGTTCTATATCTTGAGGTCTGTTTGCTTCACCAACAACCATACCTTTATATACTTTAGTACCAGGATTTATGAAAAATATGCCTCTGTCAGCGAATTGTTCAAGTGCGTATGCTGTTGCATCGCCACTTTCAAGATTTACCAGTACTCCAGGTCTAAGTTTTGAAATATCACCCGCATAAGGTCTGTATTCTTTATATGAGTGGTTCATAATTCCAGATCCTTTAGTCATACGAATAAATTCACTACGAAAACCAATTAATCCTCTTGTAGGCACATCGAATCTCAAGATTGTTCTTCCAGAGTGAGAGTGCATATGAGTCATTTCAGCTTTACGTTTGTTGAGTGCATCGATGCATGCTCCTGAAAATTCATCATCAAGGTCAATAACTAAATCCTCATAAGGTTCACTACGAACACCATCTATGTCTTTGATAATAACTTTTGGTTTTGAAACTTGCAGTTCATATCCTTCACGACGCATAGTCTCAAGTAAAATCCCCAAATGCAATTCACCACGTCCTGATACTGCAAAAGCATCAGTACGATCAGTTGGCTCTACTCTTAGTGCAACATTTGTTGTAAGTTCTTTGTCTAGCCTATCTTTGATTTGTCTTGAAGTTACAAATTTACCTTCTAAGCCGGCAAAAGGACTGTCATTTACTGAAAAAACCATTTCCAGAGTCGGTTCATCAACTTTAATTGCTGGAAGTGCTTCTGTAAGACTTGTATGGCAAATAGTATCTCCAATATTTGCTTCTTGAATTCCAGCTAAAATCACTATCATTCCCGCTGACGCTTGTTCTAATTCGATTTTGGTAAGTCCTTGAAAACCATAAATTTTAGCAATTTTCTTTCTAGTAACTTTAGCTTCTATGGCATCAATGAAATTCACTTGGTCATTTACTTTGACTGTTCCTGCAAGTATTCTACCTACTTGCATACGTCCCATATAGTCACTTGCATCAAGGCTTACGCTTTGAAATAAAAACTCACTGTTTTCCTTGCAAGGAGGAGCAGGAACGTCTTTGATTACAGTATCTAAAACTGCTGAAATATCTTTTTCTTGTTTTGCAATACCTTTAAGAACTTCTTCAACATCAAGTTTTGCAATTCCATTTACACCAGATGCAAAGATGATTGGGAATTCTATTTGATGATCATTTGCACCAAGGTCAATAAATAATGAATAAACTTCGTCTATAACCTTCTCTATATCAGCGTTTGTTTTGTCTACTTTATTGATAACTAGAATTGGTTTTAAACCTTGTTCAAAAGCTTTTGTCAAAACGAAACGAGTTTGTGGCATTGGTCCTTCAAACGCGTCAACAAGCAAAAGGCAACCTTGAACCATACCTAAAACACGTTCTACTTCACCACCAAAATCTGCGTGACCAGGAGTGTCCACGATATTGATTGTATAGTCTTTGAATTTAACAGAAGTATTTTTACTAAGGATGGTAATACCTCTTTCTTTTTCAAGAGGATTAGAATCCATTACACAGATTTCTGCTTCTTTGTGCGCATCAAAGCAACCAGTTTGTTGCAGTATCGCATCAAGTAATGTTGTTTTACCATGGTCAACGTGAGCAATAATTGCTATATTTCTAATTTTGTTTATGTCGTGCATGAGCTGGCTCTTTCACGCATAATTATGTGACATATAAGCTTACTTGTACATACAGAAAGCTTAATAATTACAGAAGAATGATCTCTGTAGAGTAGTTTTTAAGCTTGGCATCCAGTTTTTTCGAATCTTCACCTAAAAGCTCTGTGAGTAGGTCCCAAAATGCCTTGGAATGATTTTTTTGTTTGATATGGGCAAGTTCATGCAAAAGTACATAATCAATCAATTCATCAGGTAATTTCATTAGGTGAATACAAAGGCTAATTTTGTTATCCACAGTACAGCTTCCCCACCTAGTTTTAGTGTCTCTTAAGCTCAAGCTTTTATAGAGTAAATCATGTTTTAGGGAAAATTCTCTTAGTCTTCTTGGTAGATAAACCTTAGCTTCTTTTCTGAGTGTAGTTCTCAGCGCTTCATCTATTACATCTTTTACATGCTCATGTTTTGAACTTAATTCTTTGGGGTAGTAGATTTTAATTTTGTTTGTACTGATTCTAAAACTGGCTTTATTTAAATCACAAGGTATGAGTTCAAGATCGTGAAACTTAGTTTTATAGTCAATTTCAATCGCATGCGTAATTTGTTCGAGATCCTTGGTCTCTGGGATTTCAATTACAGCATTTGGTCTTGTGAATTTAAGTTGTTCTTTTTCAAGTTTGATTTTTCCAATTTCGTTTTTCAGCCAAGATCTTTTTTCTTGTAAAAATTCAAGCGCAGTATCAAAGCTAACAAAATAAGGCATTGTTAAAGTCACTTCTGAATTTTGATTGATTTTTATTCTAAGATTTTTTGATTTTTTATATTTAGCGAGCTTAATTTCGCCAAATTCTTTGTCTTCAATAATTTTTTTTAAGACCAATCTCTACTCCAAAAGCTTCATCTGCTGCGTTACGCTCGTCCTCAAAATGCTCATTTACGTATCAGTAAACTGCGCTTTTTCGGACTCGCAAGCCTTGCATCTGAAAGCTTTTGAAGCAGATACCTTTTATTATAGAAGAATTATAGTTTTTGCAACTGTTTTTCTTGCAATTGAGCACT
>CAIYXB010000007.1 GCA_903930015.1 uncultured bacterium
AAAACAGGTCTAAATATAAATTGGAAACCGAAGGTTTCATAGAGTTACTACAAAGAATCTATCTCTTTGTAGTAACTCTAATAATCGAATTTTCCTTTGAGTAAGGAAGTTTGAACCCATTAGAATGACCAGCTTGAAATAATTGAGATAAAGCGAGAGATTTATTATTAAATAAATGTCAACGAATTATGCGATCTTTGGCTGCAGTCATGAAGCCATCAAATTCATTACGTATAAAACGACTTTAGCTAATGCTAATATGTAGGCATAATGAATTTTACCGCGCTAAATATTTCTAAAGAAACCCTTGAAGCATTAAAAGATATGAAGTTCACTAAAATGACTCCAATCCAAGAAAAAGCTATTCCAATGTTAATGGACGGTGTTGATTTAATTGGACAAGCTGATACAGGAACAGGTAAAACAGCAGCATTTGCTATTCCTACAATAGAAGCTCTCAAAGCTGATACCAAAGAAATTCAAGCACTAGTTCTATGCCCAACAAGAGAACTTTGCTGTCAAGTAGCAGAGCAATTCACTGAACTTTTGAAATATCACAAAGACTATAAATGTATTCCTATATATGGTGGACAAAAAATAGAAATTCAAATCAAAGCAATTAAAGATCAGCCTCAAATTATCGTTGGAACACCTGGTAGAGTTTTGGATCACATGAAAAGAGGCTCACTTAGACTCAGGTCAGTGAGAACTGTTGTTTTAGATGAAGCAGACAAGATGCTCGAAATGGGTTTCCGTGATGATATTGAAAGTATTTTAAAAATCATCAAAGATAAAGAACAAATGATGCTTTTTTCAGCAACAATGCAAAATGATATTTTACAACTTGCAAAAAAATATCAACGTAAATCACAACATATCAATTTAAAGAAAGAACAAAAACAAGAATTGAAAATTGAACAGATTTATTATAAAGTTGAAACAGATTTAAAAATAGAAGCTATAAAACGTTTGCTAATTTTCCATCAAGTAAAGTCAGCACTTATCTTTTGTAATACTCGACTACAGGTAGATAAAATGTATGATGTTTTAAAAGATAATGGATTCTCTGCAGCAAAACTACATGGAGAACTAAAACAGAACATGCGTGACACAGTAATGCGCAGTTTTAGAAACTCTGAGACTAAAATCCTTATAGCGACTGATATTGCTGCTCGAGGAATCGATGTTGATGATATTGAAGCTGTTATAAATTATAATCTTCCAAGAGACAGTCAAGATTATGTTCATAGAATTGGTAGAACTGGTAGAGCTGGTAAATCAGGCTTAGCGATTTCGATAGTAAATTCAAAAGAGATACGTGACTTAACAAGAATTGCGACACAGTATAATTTCACACTAAAAGAAAAAGCAATACCTGCGATAGCGGCTCTTGGAGTTGCTTCTTTAATTGGACTTCAAAACATCTTAACCGACAGTACTCTAAGTAAGAAAGCCGGAAAAAAACAACTTAAAATAATCAAAGATCTTCAAGCTGAAATAAAAGATGACAATAATGTTCTTAAAAATTATCTTAGCAATCTTGCAAAAAGCAAAAATAATTTTTTGGGTGCGCTTGGGGGAGTATAGCTAAAATCTCAAATTATTCATAAATTAATCAATAAATACTGAATTAATTTTCCAGTAAAAAATCCAACATCAATCTCTCAGAATAAAAGTAAGGTTTACTAAATTCAACAAAACCTACATGACCACCATTATCAGTTAAATAAAGTGATAAGTTGGGATTTTCATTAGCCTCTTTTAAAGGATAAAAATCAGGGTCTAGAAAAGGATCATCTCTTGAATAAAGCAGGCAGCTTGGGATTGTAATCGCCTGTAATGTATCCCAAGAACTATTTACTTCAAAATATTTTTCCAAAGTAACCTTTTTTTGTTGATAGACAAAGTGATAATAAAAATCCCTAAAAGTCTTTATCGCAAAAAAATCCTTAAATTTAACTTCGGATTGAAATGTTTTTCTCATTAACCAAACTCTAAAAAAAAGTGCAAATAAAAAACCTTTTAAATAAAACCAATTCTTCGGTTTATGTAAAGCAGCACAACTTGAGTCTAGGTGAACTGTTGCTGAGACAACAAAAGCTTTTTTGATTCGTGAATTCAGATCACTCGCTTTCTTGCCTAGGTACTCTAGAATTAAATTACCGCCAACACTACAGCCAACAAGATAAATTTCATCATAATTATTAGACTTTAAAACATGCTGAATAATTGCATTCAGATCATCTGTTTCACCATATTGCAAAAAATAATCATGACTTTTCACACCGCTACAACCTCTAAAATTTATAGCCAAAACATCTATATTGTTATCATTACAAGCTTTTACGACACCACGAACATAGTGCCTCTTAGAATTTCCTTCTAAGCCATCTGTTACAATAACTAATTTTTTTGAAGAAACACAGGACCAGTCTAAATCTAAAAAATTTTCTTCCGAGATTGGTATCCTTTCTCTCCTGTAATAAAGCTTATTTACTGGTCTAAAGAATTTAGCAAACAAAGTTTGTAGATATGCATTTTTTAAGAAGGGTGAATTAACTTCATAATCATTACTTGAAAATACTGGCATAAGTTCCTTGAGCTAAAAAACACTATGGTTTTAAAGCAATTTCCCTTGTAATAACTCTAAACGAATCTTCCCTATATTATAATCAGCAATAGTTTTTAAAAGCTCTATATTCGCTTCAACAGTTGCTCTCTGTCTTTGAATTACCAAAAACAAAGTACTATCTCCAAGTTCAAACCTTAATTTTTCACCTTCTTCTAATTTTGCCGAAAGTACATAATCACTTTTTGCAGCTAGGTATCTCATATAGCTAGTTTCGATATAAGAAGCTGTGTCTTCAATTTCCAAAAACACATTTTGTATAAGTTTTCTTTCTTCTAAATTAAGTTGTTTTATTCTAAGCTCTGCTTGTTCCTTTTGCCCGCGAGCTTCTCTTCGTCTTAAAGGTAATGAGATGTTTAAACCAGCTTCAAGAGAAGGACCAGAGATACTATCCTCACCAGTTTCAAGACCTGCATTTACATAAGTATCTAACTGTGGCAGCATTTGATTTTTAGCTAGACCTCTCTCTAGTTTAGAAATTTCTCTTGATAAATCTAAAGCTTTAAATTCTGGTCTATTTATTAGGGCGTTAAGCTTTGCTTCATTTATATCATCTTTTACAAGTAGGGCAGGCTCTTCTAAATCAACTGGGACTTGGTTTTCAGCAGGTAAAGCAAAGGGTCTACCATCCTGAGTCCAAATAAATTTAGAGAGCTTAATCGTAGAAGCTTGAAACTTACGCAAGGCAGTATTAACCTTACCTTGTCTCTTTTGAATTTCTCTTTGTGCTTCTACAGCTGAAATTGCCGGCATATTACCAAAATCAACTTGTGCTTGCACAAAATTAACTTGTTCACTAACAATATTTAGCAAATTTGTTTCAACATCCATAATTTTTTTATATACGACCCAATCCCAATAAGCTTTAGCACCAGAATTTAGAGTTTGCAATCTTGTCATAAACAACAAATAATCAGAAATAGTCTCATCTAGTCTAGAAGATTTTTCTTTAACAAATTTTGAATTGTAAATTGCTCCCCTCAAAAGTGGAATTTGAGCTCTGACAAAATATTCACCACCATCTCCAGTTGGAGATAGTGGTGTTTTAATATCTCCTTGGGCAAATTTAGCACCAATACCAAATTTAGCGCCATAACCTGTCAAAAAATCTAAGCTAGTATTAGAAATGAAAGCCTCCTGGGTAATACCTGGAGCCGAAGAGCTATTATATCGATAAAAAAAGTCTTGGGAATTAATTGATGGATCAAAAGCTCCTTGCGCTTCTAATCGTTTAGCACTTGCAATTTCTTTTTTGATTCCTGCTGAAATAATATCTGGATGATTTTCTTTTACTATGGTAAAAAAACTTACAAAATCTATGGTTTTTCCATCATTAACAGCTTTAACAGTTCCACTTCTAAATAAACTTGACTTAAATTCTTCTATGTCTTCCTCTATTGAAACTTTCTTGAGAATTTCAGGTCCTGGTAAAGATTTGGCAAAAACTAAATTTAAATTTGTGATTAAAACGATGACAAAAATGTATATGATTTTCATATTTACTTTGCCTTTATTTTTGATAAACCTTGTTTTTCTGGTGTGTAACTTATTGTAGGAGGGAAACCATTTAAGACTCTCCAAAGTTCGTACCACATTGGTACTTCATCAAGTATTATCCAGCCAACTGCTTTGGTTCCAGGTCTTAATACATCAGGTGTTGGCCACTTGACTTCATCGCCATGTTTGATTTTTTTATAATCTGGTTGAACCAAAATACGATATTCATTTTGCAGGTCACTACTTGCATCAATAGCTGTTATTTTACCGGCAAAGGTCCCAAGAGCAACTGAAGGCCAACCCGAAAATTGAACAGCAGGAAACCCAGAAAACTGTAATCTAACATCACGACCCACTGATAACAATGGAGCAAAGACATCAGAAACATAAAGTTCAATTGCTTGATCACTAGTGAGTGGAGCTATTATTGCAAGCTCAGTACCTGACTTAATAATTTCACCCTGTCCAAGAATTTTTAATCTTACAACTTGACCATCAAGCGGGGCATAAATTTTTCTTTGATCAACTCTATTTTCAAAGTTAGAGATTTCGATATCAAATTTAAAAATTTCACTGTTAATACTCGCTAGTTTTTCATAAGACTGAGCTAATTTAGCTTCAGTCTCTTGTATTTTTAGAGAATTTCTAGCCATTTCAAGCTCAGCTTTTGCTTTGACAATATCTAACTTTGCTAATTCTAAATCTCTTGTTGAACTTAAACCTTTATCAAACAGTTGCAGTCGTCTATCATAATTCAATTCTGCTGTTTTAAAATTTTGCTCAGCTCCTTGAATAGCTGCTGTTTGTAACTCTGTCTGTGAACCCACTTGCTGCTCAAGGCTGTTTATCAAATTCTCTGTTGCACTACGTTTATTAAATAATGCTGATTGTTGACCTTTTAGATTCTGTAACTGATTCTGATCAAGATACTTATCATTGACTTCGACAAGCTCAAGTAAAAGATCTCCTTGCTTAACCATTTGACCTTCATTGATATGCCATTTTGATATTCGGGCATCAATAAGTGAATTAATACTCTGAGGTCTTTCCATTGGTGAGAAAACTGTTACTTTACCTTCACCAGTTATTGTTTGTCGCCAAGGAAGAAAAAGAGCAGTAATTAAACATATAATTACAGCAATAGAAATATAACTAACTGATTTAATTATTAGTGGAGTTTTAATCGATTCTAAAGACCTCATTATGAAAGCCCCTTTTGTATTTTTTTAACTAACTCTGGAAACAGTTCTGAGAATCTACTATTAGCAGCTTGTGCCAGACTATTCAAATCACCACTTTCTTGAATTTTTCCTTTTTCTAATAAAAACACATACTCCGTTTTTTCAACAACTTCAGAATCATGACTAATACTCAAAATTGTCCAAGGATGTGATTTATCAAAAAGATTTTTTATAATCTTAATCTTAGTCATTTGATCTATACCTCCAAAGGCTTCATCTAGAATCAATAATTTTGGTGTACTGATGATCGCTCTTGCAAGTAAAATTCTTTGTCTTTGACCTAAGGAAATATTTCTACCTTCGCTTAAAAGTTTAGTTTTAATTCCAAATGGATATTGCTTAAGATCTTTGTCAAGCTCAACAAGCTCGATAACCCTTGTTAGATCAGCACTCGTTAAATTAGTTCTACCAAGTAATATATTATCCTCTACTGTTCCATCAAAAATTTCATTAGAATCACTAACAAAAGCAATACTTTCTCTAATCCACTCTAAACTTACGCTTTTTAGCGTGAAACCATTTAATAAAATATTTCCTTCATCAGGCTCGTGCAAACCTACAATTAAATACGCGAGTGTCGTTTTACCAGAGCCACTCATTCCAACTAAACTTGAACGAGATCCAGCTTCTATTTTGAAATTAATTTTATCAAATATTTTTCTTTCTTTATTATAAGAAAAAACAAGATCTTCACATGAAATTTCAGATCCATTTTGAGTATCAAGTAATTGAAGACCACTTAATCTCTCTGAATCAAAGTCTTGAATTAAAGTAACTTTTTCTATACCAGTGAGTAAGTCATACCAACTTTCAAGCTTCTGTACAATTTTATCTACAGCTGAAAGTATCATAAGTACAATCAACTCCGAGGCTACTAATTGACCTAGTGTAAACTTTCCGCTAATAACAAGCCAACCACCTATGATTAAAACTCCAGTAGTAGCAAATGCTTCTACTAAAAAGCTAGCACTATATTGCCTTAGTAAAACCTTGAAGTGTTTTTGGCGATTGTCGAGATAATTTAAAATTCGATTATCAGTTTCATTGACAATAAACTTAGTCTGACCATTCATCTTAAAACTCACCTGGCAACGGGCAATCTCCTCAAGCCAATGTGCAACCTTATACTTTGCACTTGATTCATGAAGGCTTGTCTCTAAACCTTTATACCCAAGTAAAGCTATGATTATGATTGAGAAGATTAATAGAGTATCAAAAATCATTAACAAGGGACTATAAATTCCCATAATAATCAAACCTATTAAGATTTGCAGCAAAGAAGCTGGCACTTCTAAAAGTATCGTTGCCAAAGTTTTTTGAATTGTCATAGTATCAAAAAATCTATTAACTAATTCTGGAGCATAAATCTCACTAAAATATTTTTGTTTAATTTCTGGGATTTTATTTGCGATATCTAGCGATATTTTTGCAAAAATTTTACGTTG
>CAIYXB010000008.1 GCA_903930015.1 uncultured bacterium
AAGTAATCGGCTGATCTCTTCACAAGGCAATGCCCTTGTTGATTTTGCACGCATTCTTTACACAATCCTTGAACTTTATTGTTAAGAATCCTTCAAACCACTAATTCCTGTTGATTAAATAAATTTAAGGAATTATTACTGCTACGATTCAAAGATATATTGATCCATAACCATTAAAACCCATTCATGAATCAAGTCTATTAAATCCCTATCAGCATCAAGTTTCACAAATTTAGCAGGACAACCTAAAGTAGGATTTTCTTTGTCAATAAAAGCCTTGCCTTCATCTAAAAGCCTCTTAGTATGAGCTTTTGCTCTTGCAAGTGCAAGCTGCGACATACTAATCTCTAAATCTTCACTAATAACAAAAGTATCTGGGGAAAACATATGCAGCTGAGTTGCAACTCCAGATTTAGTCTGGCTTGAGCTATTTAAAAATGACCTAAACATATCAAAATGAATAATAGACATGGTTTTAGCAAATTTATTTGAATTTATAATTAACTTCTTAAAAGTCTCATCATCAAGCTCTCTATTAAAGGTATTTTGATAAATTTTTGGCAAAATCGCATAAAGACCAAAGAAAAAATAAAAAGCGTTCTGGATCGCATTATCAATATGCTTATGCTCATATTTTTCTTTAAAGTCAAGTCCAGTCTCTAACTGAGCTTGCAAAAAGGCTGGCTTGTAAATCTGCCAAAAACTATCATCAGTTGAATTTTTATAAATATCAATCATAGTATCTGCAAGAAAACTAAAATACTCATAATTAGATTTGGTTTTAACTTTTAAAGTTTGGAATTTATTTAAGGACTCAATAGAAAAACCTAAATCATCGCTTGCGACAATCTTTTGTAAAGGCTCAATAACCACTTTGAGTGCATCTTCAATCAACTTAAAACGTTGTTCTTTTTGAGTTACTTCAATCATCCTAGATAATTTTAAGTTTACCAAGCCTAGGCAATATTTTTTGTTTTACAACCGTATCTATATACTCCATAAACTCAGAAGCCAGGTTTGCTTTTAGATCATGGTCACCAGGTACCCGGACAGACTCCATAGACATTAAAGCAGCTGGGCAACCTAAAGGCACAGAACTATTTCTTACAAATAGCTCTGATCCTCCATGCATAATGGCATAAGCATCCTTTTTCTTAGCATTGGCTATCACAGCTTCTAAAACTTCTTGCTTTGGCAATAAAATTTGCTTTGATTTTTTTAAATCAACAAGCTCAAGCTTTGTTTCATCCATCTCGTTAAAACCAAAAATCGGAATGGTCTTTATTCCTAGCTCATTTAAAACCATAAAAAATAGAGAGAATTGTAGTTGCAAAAATGACCTTAGAGCTTTTTTATTATTATCAAGAATTTTACTTATTTGCTCAACACTTTTATCAAGAGTCTTTTGTAAAGTATCATAAGTCCAAGCTAATTGAGTGGAGACTGCGTTAATTAAACCACCTTGAACTGATTGAGGGTCTTTGATTACAGACTCAATACTGTACTCACCCTGAGCAGGTTTTAAGAGATTCTCGTTTCTAAATAAATCAGAAATATTTCCAGTAATAGTACGAAAAACCATTGACAGTGAATCACGCAAAGAAAATTTTCCACCTTGTATATGACAATCTAAATTTTTATCAAAATCTTGACCTAAAGCTAAATTTCTATCTTTGCGCCATGAAGCGATTGCCTTCAAAAAATCTGGAGAATTTTCGACTGTCTTGGTAATACGCTCATATCTTCTTTCCTTTTCTAATAATCTTTGCTTATCTACTTGGCTGGTAAGAAAGGGACATTTATGCTTAAGAGGCTCTGAACTGTCAGGAGGAAAAACCTGGTCATTTATGTATTGACCAAAAGCTATTCTTTGAGCTAGAGAGATGTCAGGCACATAATAATTTATAGCATATTATCTTAATACGCTTGCGTTTCTTCAAATTTTATCAATAATTACGCAATTTAGAAGTTCAAGTGGAATGATAGAATCTTCTACAATGGCAACACTTAATAAAACAGTAGGCGAAAAAACATTAGGAAAGATCATTCAGGTCATCGGACCAGTTATTGATGTGGAGTTTCCAAGCGGATCTCTTCCTGAAATTTATAATGCACTTAAGATCAATACAACAAACCCTGCTGGTCAACAAATCAATTTAACTACTGAAGTTCAACTTATTTTAGGTGACAACAGAGTTCGTTCTATTGCAATGAGCTCAACAGACGGTTTAACAAGAGGTATGGAAGTTACTGATACAGGAGCTCCAATCTCAGTTCCTGTTGGTGAAGCAACTCTTGGACGTATCATGAATGTTCTTGGTGAGCCTGTTGATGAAGCTGGTGAAATTAAAGCCAAAAAAACTTCTTCAATCCATAGAGAACCTCCTACTTTATCTGAACAAAACACAAGTATAGAAGTTTTTGAAACTGGTATTAAAGTAATCGACCTTTTAACTCCTTATATTAAAGGTGGGAAAATTGGGCTTTTTGGTGGTGCTGGAGTTGGTAAGACCGTTCTAATTATGGAGCTTATCAATAACGTTGCTAAAGCGCATTCTGGTATTTCTGTTTTTTCTGGTGTAGGTGAACGTACTCGTGAAGGTAACGACCTTTGGGAAGAGATGAAAGAATCTGGCGTTATTGATAAAGTTGCACTAGTTTACGGACAGATGAATGAGCCTCCTGGAGCACGTATGAGAGTAGGTCTAACTGGTCTTACTATGGCTGAATATTTCCGTGACGAAGAAGGAAAAGATACACTACTTTTCGTTGATAATATTTTCAGATTTACTCAAGCTGGTTCTGAAGTATCTGCACTTCTTGGACGTATGCCATCAGCTGTTGGATATCAACCAACACTTGCAAACGAGATGGGACAATTACAAGAAAGAATTACTTCAACAAACAAAGGTTCAATTACATCTGTGCAAGCAGTATATGTACCTGCCGATGACTTGACTGACCCAGCTCCAGCAGCGACTTTCGCTCACTTGGATGCTACTACTGTACTTTCAAGACAAATAGCTGAGCTTGGTATTTATCCTGCGGTTGATCCGCTTGATTCAACTTCAACAGCACTTAAAGCGGATATAGTAGGATCTGAACATTATAATGTTGCGCGTGGTGTACAAAATATTCTTCAGAAGTATAAAGAGCTTCAGGATATCATCGCAATCCTTGGTATGGACGAGCTTTCAGATGATGACAAAAACACTGTTTATAGAGCACGTAAGATACAAAAATTCTTATCTCAGCCTTTCCACGTTGCTGAAATTTTCACAGGTTCACCTGGTAAATACTGCAAGCTTGAAGATACTATCAAATCATTCAAAGAGATCTTAGAAGGTAAGCATGATGATATGCCAGAGCAAGCTTTCTACATGGTTGCTGATATTGAAGAAGCTAAACAAAAAGCTGAAAAAATGAAAGCTAGTGCTTAATTTATAGTAAAGATAGCAAAAAAGTTTTCGAAAAATTTTCAACACCCTGAAGCATATCGGATTGATGTAGCATTTAAGTTTTACAAAGCAAAACAACGAAAACATCATCACAGCAGCCGCGCCGAAGGCGAAAAGGTTGTTGAAATTTGGAGAAACTTTTTGGATGTACTATATTAGAGTTCTTTCGAAACCCATAAAGGGCTCCGAAAGAACTCTACCAAAATCAAAGATTTTGGACCCTTTATTGCGACCTCTGTTTACGAAACCTACGGTTTCGAAAGAGGTCTATTAATCAGTAAAGTTCTATTATTTAGGTCTGCAAAAATTCTAGGCTTCACTAGCCCAAAAATAAATACTAGACATCTTGCGAAACATCGTTTCGCAGTAGATGTCGCCCGAAAAAAGGTCGCAACGACGCCACTCGGCGGAAGTTCCGCTAAGGATAATTCCGACTTTCACAAAAGATCTACTGTAGATTTACACAGCCCAGATAAAGCTAAAGAGGAATGTGGGGTTTTTGTAATTTTCTCAGATAAAGATTTTGCTATCGGTGAAAGTTTTTATATGGGACTTACAACTATTCAAAATCGGGGACAAGACGCTTTTGGAATAGCTTTTTGCTCTGGAAGTGAGATACAGTAGAGTTGTTGCGAAAGGAGCAAGCCCTTTCTTAACAACTCTATCAAAACCTTCGGTTTTGTTGTTTTTGTTTAGACCTGTTTTAGCTCAAGCTGCACTTTCGCAACAGGTCTAGTATTCCTCTAAAGATATCTAAAGTCCTATGGTCATATCGAGAGGAATACTATACCAGATCAAAAAACTCTAATTGCTCATAAATTTAAAAATGATGAAAAGAAAATTGCTCAGGAAATTAAAGCTGATACAGTAACCTATCTAAGTGTTGACGGTTTTGTTAAAGCCATGGGCATAAACAAAGATCAAGTTGAACTATCTAAATTTACTGATATTTATCCAATTGATATTGGAAGAACTAAAGCAGCAAAGATCGATGGCTACAAGCTTCAAGAAGCAGCTTAAGCAGCAGTATTTAGACTATTTCCTGCTTGATCAAGACGTCTTCTTGAAAGCGCTTCATTAAAGCCTGGTGGTTTTAATTGAGCATAATATTGAGTTGCACTAGTACCATTTTCAACGAGCGCCTTCACTATACTCTCTGTAGAATTATCGCGCGCATTCTCATCTGGTAATGCATTTATCAAAGAATCAAAATTCGGGAAATCTAATTTTTTTGCAACAGTATTTAAAATCTCTCCGAGCCTAGCTCTATCTTCGATTTTTTGATGATCAAGCTTAGATATGGCTTCCACTCCAGGTTCTTTTGTAACCTTATTAAAAGCCTCTGTAAGCTTCTGTGGATCAATTTTCCCGCTATCAATTGCGGCCTTAAGTTCTTCTGGAGTCATTTTTAACTCTTGAGCTAACTTATCCACTAAACTTGTGTCTTCAGGTTTAATAAAATCATTCAAAGCAAGACTTGCTTGCTCGTCTTGAGTCCAAGGATCTTGAGAAAAACAATCAGCTGCCTTTTAATTCAATAAAGGAACTTTCCAAATTAAAACAAACTTTTAAAACACTAGACAATACTATACAAGCAAAGATTAACAACAAGGGTTACTCATCTGATATAAGTGAATTTATAAATTTACGTGCAGAAACTCAAAAAAATATTTCTGATATAGAAAGAACTACTCTTAAAGTAGAGATGCAATTCCTAAGGTCATAAAATGATAGAACAAGATTTAAAACAATTTTATAAACTTTACGGAGCCAACCAAAAAATAATGTCTTGCCTTAAAGAAGCCTATGAATTTGAGAACTCATTTAGGGAAGGGCTTTGCTTCGGGGAAAACATGGCAATGATAGCAAAACATGACAATGCAATCTGGGAAATTAATTTCATTAATCAAAATGCAAAATTAGAAATTCAACAAATCGATAAAAAACTAATTCAAGCAAGATCTTTTAATAATGGGGTTTTGGAACTTGATGAACTTGTCGATTTAAGTTCCACTCGTGATCTAACACAGCTCAAAACTGGCTTAATGAAAAAAAGCTTTTTGAAAGACATCATTTCAATAGAAAACAACAATAGAAGTTTTGCGGAGTTAATTGGCTTTGCGATTCTCGAATACAGAAAACTATTTAACCAACATACAAACTCTTATAGTTTTCTCTGGGAAGAAACTGGCTTTAGCAATGCTTATGAGCTTTATAGTTTTTTGAGAAGCAGTTCACAAAGATAAAAATCTCAAAACTGCTCTATAAACCTACGATCACCATTAAACATATAACGAATATCATTGATTTTATATTTAAGCATAGTAAATCTATCCAATCCCATTCCAGCAGCAAAACCAGAATATCTTGTTGAGTCTATACCTGCCATCTCAAGAACATTTGGGTCAACCATGCCACAACCAAAAAGCTCTAACCAACCTCGATGTCCACAAGTCCCGCAACCTTTACCAGAACAAAATACACACTCAGCATCAAGTTCAGCAGATGGTTCTGTGAAAGGAAAGAAATCTGGTCTAAAGCGAGTTTTTATATTTTTACCAAAGAAAGCCGTCAAAAACTCTTGCAGTACCCATTTCATATGACCAAAATTTATGTTCTCATCAATCATCATTACTTCTAATTGATGGAAAAAAGGCATCTTGCGAGCATTCACTTCTTCATTACGATAAACACGTCCATGACCAATAATTCTAAATGGTGGTTTTAATTTCTCCATGGCACGAATTTGCATTGATGAAGTATGCGATCTTAATAAAACATCGTCACCAAGCTTAGTATAAAAAGTATCCTGTTCATCACGCGCTGGATGATCCTCTGGTGTGTTAAGAGCTGTAAAGTTATAGTATGAGCTTTCTATTTCAGGTCCATCAACAAGTGCAAAACCCATACGCTCAAAAATAGATACTATTTCATTGGTGACTTGAGTCAAAGGATGTATATGACCCAGCTCATGTTCAATACCAGGAAGGCTAGGGTCAATTTTTTCCTTTGAAAGCTTGAATGCAAGCTCTCTTGATTCAACCTCGTTTTGTGATTTTTGATGTGCATCATTAATTACCGCTAAAACTTCGTTTATCAATTTTCCAAATTCAGGTTTATCCTCATTTGGAATTTCTTTCATATTTCTGCGCATATTCACTATGACGCTTTTGTCTCCAAGATATTTAACACGCAGATCATTTACTGATTTTGCGTCGTTTGCTGAGGCAAATTCTTTAACTGCATCTTCTTGTAATTTTGCTAAATCTTCTTTACTGCTTTTTAACGTAACTGACATCAAGGATATTTTAGCATTGCCCCTCCACGACCGGGTCTTTTTGCGACATCTATAATACTCCAAAAAATGTCGCAAAAAGACCCGGTCGTGGAGGGGCAAAATTAGGAGTGCATCCTTAAATAATCAACTTCA
>CAIYXB010000009.1 GCA_903930015.1 uncultured bacterium
ATTTACCAAGAAATTGAAGGTAAAATTCTTAAAACTATTTCTAACCTAAATGAACTTAGAATTAAAATTCTCAAACTACTAGGATCGCGATTTCTTGCTATATACGGTATTACCTAATTCCTATTGCGGAAGGTGAGTTTATTAATCTCTCGAAAACCTGATATGTTGTCTTTGGGAGGACCTAATAATGACAATAATCTTCGTGCAGAATCAAGATTTAGGACTAAAGCTTCTAAAGTTAAAAATGCTTTTACTAGAGTTTTACAAATATCTGATGATCATCTCCTGGAACTGTTTTACAATTTTCTTGGAAGTGAATATTTTGAAAAGAGTAGCTTATCAAGCCAACAAACTTTCCCTTCCCTGATAGTAAAATTTCTTGGAATATTATCAGGCTATGATTCAAAGGAAGCCCAGAATACTTTAGTGGAATTTATGAATTATTTAGCCGCTAATTCAAAATATGAAAGACTTGTTGCTAAACTTGCAAAAGAAATCTGTTTCTTAGATAGAGAGCCATTTAGAGATATTTTAGCAAAATATAATATATTGAAGGATTTCTCTTCGAAGTCCATTCGCCATGCAGAGTTTGCTGCAAGTAAAATCTTTGAAGTTGTAGGTATGAAAGTTCCAACCTATCCAGACTTAGAATGGCTTTGTATTAAAGAAGTTTTCGCACAACCTGGTGCCACTGGGGATGCAATGGACTTAATCACTGCTCTTCATAGTCATTGGGAGAATTTAGCAAAGAAGTATTTTGCAGTTAACTTTTTTGATTTAGAGCTAGATCCAGAGCTAACGCTAGGAGATAATAAAGGCTCTTTTAAAATCACTATTTTAAAGGCAAAAGAGTCACAGCCTGAGATTCAGATTAAATATACTGATAAAACGACAGAAGAATAATTATAGCTAGACTTTTCGAATAACCAAATTCTGAAAGCCATCGTGTTTTACTATACTAAAGCCAAGTTCCTTGGCTAGGTATTCAAAGGTCCGAATTGTAAAAAATGATACGTGAGTTAGATCATCTTTATAAAACCATGATTTGAATTTTTCTAATTCCGGGCGAAACCTTGTTAGGACTGCAATATAACCATTAGTCTTCACAAGCTCCATTATTCTACTGATTTCTTTTTTTGGATCATAAAAATGTTCAAATACCTCTGTTGCTGAGACTAGATCAAAGCTTTCGTTACGAAATTTACTAGCAGCATAATAAGGATCGTAGATTTGAGTTGCATAGCCTTGTCTTTTTAAGAGTTCTGCTAGAACTGGCTCTGGACCAGATCCGTAATCAAGAATTTGCGTAATAGATTTTTTGAATGGAGTAATTGAGTAGTCAATAAATTTTTCTAATGTCTCAACATAGCCTCTATCATCAATAGAATTTTCATGTTTATCATAACGAGCTTTTTCTTTTATTGAATCTAAATGGAATCTTGGATCAAGTTTTATGAAAAAACAGTTCTGGCAATGCCAGTATATTTTTGAGTTTTTTAATTGCGTAAATTCTGTGACTTTAGTTTCACAGATTAAACAATGATGAGACATTTTTATCTGCTAGCGCTTTTATCAAAACCGTATTTCTTAGGGCGACCACTTGAGGTTTTTGCTTTATGCTTAAAATCACTTCTGTTGCGACCACGTGGTTTTGCTGAGCCAGAAGAAGATGATGACGATCCTGACGATCTATATCCAGCTCCGCCACCAGAAGATTTATTAGATCTTGAGCTTGGTTCAAAATCAACATTCTTGAACGTTTGAGACGTTTGCTCCATCAAAGTTTTCAATAATATTGCTGCGATCTCATTGTCTTTATATTCAAAGAGTTCAAGCTCGTTTAGAAGACTTAGATATTTATCAAGATCTTTTCTTTTGACGTTTGCATTTTGAACAAGTACTTTTAAAGATTCCATTGAATTTGATTCAAGGTCATGGGTCTCAGGTATTTTACCAGCAGCAATGGTCATGTTGTTTTTTCTTGCGATTCTTTCAATATGATCAATCTCTCTGTCTACAACAAGTGTCAGTGCAAGTCCAACTTTTCCGCCACGACCTGTTCTACCAATTCTATGAGTATAGTCTTGGTCAAATCTTGGTATATCGTAGTTAATAACGGCCTCTAGGTCATTTATATCAAGTCCACGAGCTGCAACATCTGTTGCCACTAAAAAGTCAATATTACCAGCTCTGAATTCTTTCATTACACGATCTCTTTTCTTTTGATCGATATCACCATGAAGGCAAGCTGTTGAGTATCTAGCATCCGTAAGGGTCTTAGCTAAATCATCAACCATTATTTTAGTGTTACAGAAAATTAGGCCACTTGTAATTTTGTGAAAAGCAATTAGTCTTTTTACCGCTTCAAGTTTAGTATTTCTGTTTATATGAAAATAAATTTGATTAATTTGTTGACTTTGTTTTTGTTCACCAACAGTATTAATATGAACTGGATTTTTTTGGTATTCCTTCATTAGGTTTACAAGTACCTTGTTCATTGTTGCTGAGAACATTACAGTCTGTCTGTTTTTTGGAGTCTCAATTAATATTGTCTCCATATCTTCACGAAAGCCCATATCAAGCATTTGGTCAGCTTCATCAAAAACTAAATAAGTAATATCTTTTAATTTAAGAGTGCCACGCTTAATATGATCAATAATCCTTCCAGGAGTTCCAACTACAACGTTCGCTCCTCTTTTGAGTGCTTTAAGTTGGATACTGATATCTTGCCCGCCATAGATAGCTAAAGAGTGAATCTCTTTATGGTATTTAATTAGTTTTCTAATTTCACCTTCAACTTGAACAACAAGTTCTCTTGTAGGACATAAAATCAAAACTTGAGTTTTGTCAGATTCAGGATCAATTTTTTCAATTGCTGGTATTGCAAAAGCTGCTGTTTTACCAGTTCCTGTTTGTGCTTGCCCTATAATATCTTTGCCTTGTAGCAATGGCGGAATTGCTAAACCCTGAATTTCGGATGCTTCAGTAAACCCCATGTCTTTGATAGAATCAAGAGTGTTTTTAGATATTTTAAATGTGTCAAAACTTGTCAAGGCATTGATTTTAGCAATATCAAGCCATTTTTGCATAAAAACTGTTAATACTTATTCTTTATTAATTATTGATCTTAAAAATCCCTGTGAAATCAGGGCTTTTTATGCTTCGAGTGTTTTTCTTAGGGGTTTACTGTTATGTACAGCTCCTTTCCTAAATGCCAATGACTTCATTATTAAAATTAGCTTGAGTCTTTATTAGTCCTATAATAGCTATTAAGCATGAAACTATTTGAAAAAGTAAAGCTAGGCAACTATGAACTTAATAACAGAATGGTTTTGGCTCCAATGACAAGAGCTCGTGCTGGAATAAATAGAATGCCTAATGCAATAATGGCTGAATATTATGCGCAGCGAGCTGACGCAGGTTTATTAATTACTGAAGCAACAAGTATTTCCATACAGGGTCTGGGCTGGAATAATTCACCAGGTATATATAATGATGAACAAGTTGAAGCTTGGAAATTAACAACAAGCGCAGTGCATAAAAAAAATGGAAAAATCTTTTTACAGTTATGGCATTGTGGTAGAGCTTCTCACACAAATTTTCATCCAGAATTAGGTTTACCTGTTGCTCCTTCTGCAATTAGAATGGAAGCTGATTATATTCATACTCCAGATGGTAAACAAGATACAGAGGTCCCAAGAGCTTTAGAAATAAAAGAAATTACGCAAATAATTCAGGATTACAAGGATGCTGCAAAAAGAGCAATGCAAGCTGGTTTTGATGGTGTTGAAATTCATGCTGCTAATGGATATCTGCTTGATACTTTTTTACAATCAAAAACTAATATTCGTGAAGATGAATATGGTGGTTCAATTGAAAATAGATCAAAATTATTAATTGAGATAGTTGCGGCTATTAAAGAGGTCTTAGAGCCAGGACAAATTGGTGTCAGAATTTCACCAAATGGAATTTTCAATGATATGGGTTCTAATAATTATCGTGAACAATTTTTATTTGTGGCAAAAGAGCTTGCTGAGTATGATTTAGCTTATTTGCATATTATGGATGGTCTAGGTTTTGGTTTTCATGAGCTTGGTGATCCAATGCAATTAGCTGAATTTAAGGAAGTTTACCCAGGCACTATTATTGGCAGTACTGGCTATACTAAAGAAAAAGCTCAAGCCCAAATTGAAATTGGTGCTGCTGATTTAATTGCTTTTGGTAGATCTTTTATTTCAAATCCTGATTTGGTGACAAGGTTTAAAAATGATTTAGAGCTGAATGCTGATGCTCAGATGATTGACTGGTATTCAGATACTGGTGCAAAAGGCTATACTGATTTCCGTGTTTTTGAGTTATTTAAGTCATGATGTATTGAGAAAAATTTAGTTCCCTGAGACCCTAAGGCAAATAGATATTATTCTTGCAACAAAAATACGTTATTCAATACGTAAAATATTGATGTAGACACTGTACGGAGGGCTTGTTGGTTTTAGAGAGTGGTAGATTTTTCATCTAGGAGACAAATATGATAACAATCGAATTTAACAAAGATACAAAAATTATACATGCTACAGCGAAGGGTAAGATATCCAAGGATGATATTGAGGTTATTGCAAAGCCAATAATTGAAGAAATTTTCAGTAATAACTCTAATTTGAAAGGATCAGTGGTAATGGCTAGAGAATTGGAAGGTTGGGAAAACTTAGAAGCAATGACAACTCATTTTTCTTTATTAAAGCAATACGATAGCAAATTACCAAAAATAGCATTGATAAGCAATTCCATTGTGCAAGAGGCGCTAGCGAACTTTGCTCCAGCAATGGTAAAGTCAGATGTACAGCATTTTGAGGATGAAGTGAAGGCACAAGCCTGGATTAATAATTAATCGACTCAAATGTAAAAATCTAAAATTTTCTATTATGATTTCAGCTTATTATTTCTTTTGGAATAATAAGCTTTTTTATCCACTAATATCAAAAAAAAGAAAATGGCTTTTTTATCTAAGTTTTTCAAGCTTATTTTTTTGTCTTCAAGAGCTATTGCGTCTCCAGCTTCTAAAAAAGTCACCTCACAACTAGTTCGGTGACTTATGTCGTGGCTCTAATCCCTCGAAGCGAGCTTCGTGGTATTCGCTTTACTCCAAATAAAATCATCAACCTTCAAAGTACCTGTGATTAGTTGCAGCCAAGATTGATTTTTGCTTGGTTGGGTGTTTAATTCTTTATTTGTATCAAGTAGTGAAACATAAATATCTGTATCTTGTTTAATTGAGATTGAACAATCGCTCCCACTAGAAGACAGTAACTGAAGTTTGTTGATTTTTTCTTCTGGATTGAGGCTAACTTGTGCATATTCAGGCTGAGTCTGTTTTATGTTTGTTGTGATCCAAAGCTGCATTAGATGAGTCACTTGCTTGCTTGAAGTATTTTCTTCACTATGTGAAATTCCTGAACCTGCACTGATTCTTTGTATATCACCAGCTCGAATCGTATATTCATTACCAGCACTATCTTTGTGATGAAGCTCTCCTTTGACTAAATACTAGATTATCTCCATATCTCGGGTGAGGATGAGTATCAAAGTAGCCACCAGGCGCTATAAAATCTTCATTTATCACTTTAAGTGAGCCCCAGCCTCTGTTTTCAGGATGAAAATGCTCACCAAAAGAAAAGCTATCATAGCTTTTTAGCCAATCTATTTGAGTTAAATATCTTTCTTTGGATTTTATGATTTTCATATAATTATTGATCGGCTTATCGATATTTTTTGATAATTAGTTCTTAGAGAGTGCAATATAAGCTAAGTATAACCAAGCAATCATTAAGCTAATTCCACCCACTGGTGCAATATAACTAACAACTTTTAAGTTTGAAATTACAAAAAGATAAACACTCCCACAAAAAGTAATAGTTGCAAAAAGAAAAATCCAAAATGCTGCTTTAAATTTGAAAAGTAATTTTGTAGGAAGATTCATATACCTTAGCGCACTTAAGAAAAGTAAAATTATGGAATAATTTTGATGGTATCTAATTCCTGTCATAAATTTTCTGATCATCTCGTCTGAAACAGTCTCTCTTAAGCTGTGTTCAGCAAAAGAACCTAGTAGCACAGAGCTAAGACCAATAATCGCTGTAATTAGAAGTTGAATATTCATTTTGGTCTATATCCTTGAAAACCAATCATCATCACGAGCTATTGTAGCTTTTTTTGCCGTCATTACAATAGGTCTTTGCATTATCTTTGGATATTTCTCTAAAGCTTTAATTAGATCAGTTTCAGATGCATTTTGATAAATTATTCCCTGCTCTTTAGCTTCTTTTGTCCGAATCAAATCAATTGCTTCAAAATCTGCTTTTGAAAGTAAGTCATTAAGATCTTTTGATTTAAGAGGTTTTTCTAAATATTGGACAACTTCAAGTTCTAAATCCATTTCTTCAAGAAGCTTTAACGCGTTTCGTGATTTAGAGCATTTTGGGTTGTGTAAAATAGTGAATTTTGACATATACCAATTTTACATTCTATGTCTGTGTTTACGCTTGATTTTTTCAATAAGTTTAATTCTTTCTTCTTGGCTTTTGCCAAGTTCTTCTTGTATTAGTGTTACGTAGAAAAGAGAAAAATCTTTCAAAATTATTCTAAAGCTAACTAAATTTAAGGAAATCCCAAACAGTGTACATGCCAATGATTTTTTGGTCACTTTGACCATTTTCAGTAATAAAAACTAAAATCAATTTATTGCCTTCTTGATAATAACTGGAAAACATATCAAAAACGCTTGAGAGACTTTGGTCTTTATTAACAAATGCGATAGTTTTGTTTAAGTGTAATTCAAGTTTGGCATAGTCTTTTATGTCGGATAGTTTGATGTCATCTGTGAAGGTGCAAGAGCTTTGTTCTGAAATGTAATCAAATAAAATTGATTTACTAAACATGCCTTTTACATAGCCATTCTCTAGTATTGGTAGTGAAGAAAAATTTTTGGATTTTAGTTCCTTGATAGCTTGATTAATTGTTGTATCCCACGTCAAATGGCTTATTTGATTGCGAGGTATTAAGTGGGTTTCTATAGTTGTAAAGAATCGTGCATTAAAACTTTCAAGTTTATCTATGAATTCTTGGTTAAATTCTTTAATAGGTTGTAAAAAATTATTGTGAGAAATGATGTTCCTAATCTTGGAGCAAGTTTTAAGAAAAAAATAGTTCTTTCCATTTAGCCAATTGTGTTTGAATTTAAGTTTATATAATAAGTTGCTAAAATTCTCGTAATTATAATTCTCTCTTTTTTGTGGTGCAGCATTCTTGTCATCAAGCTGCATTAAGTTTATATGAAGGGAATCAAATAATTCAAGAAATTTATCAGTATCATTTATGGCCATTGAAAATTATCTTAGCAAAATTGGAGCCACTAAGCTTATTAGCCTTAAAGATTATTTCTGGAAATAGTAAGTTAGCCTTATTATGGAATTCAAATTACTTCAATTCTGAGATTGAAACTCCATATTTTGCATTGTCTGCTTCGGAAATTAAGCTCAAATTAAATAAAGGGTTAATGACAGTCTGTTGTAGTCTTACATAACTTCTATTAATGTTCAATTTAGCACGGTGAATTTTTCTTTCAAAAAAGTTGCTTGCCTTAATTGAGTTGAAAGTTTTTCCTCTATTTGTTCTAGCTTGAATCCTATGATCAAGTCTAATCAAGACTTTCCGAGATCTTCTGATGCGAACATTATTTCTGTTGATTCTTGTTATTAAACTCTTAGCTCTTTTCTTGGAAATAACTTTGCTATTTTTTGCTGAGTTGATTACTTGTTTTAATGTGCGTGAATTATTTAATTGAACTCTTCGAAGTTTAGTATTGCTTGTAACGAGTCTTGTTTTAAACGTAACGAGTCCCTCTGAACTGCAGATGTCAATAGTCTTTGCTGAGTTGGTTGCACCACAGGTAAAGTCTTGATCAATACTTTTGAAGCTATCAGCAATGTTTCTAGAATAGTCGTCAATGACATCTAGGAGAGCTGCTGCTATCTCTGCATCAGTTACTCCACCGCCACCGCCGTTATTTGTTGGTGTGAACACAGTTGTTGTTTTTAAAATAGAGCCATCAGCATTAGTCTTTTCTGTGATAGTACTAGTAGTGCCGTCTGGGTTCGTTGTAGTTGTCGTTACTGAGCCGTCAGAGTTGGTTACTTTTTTTGATGTTGTAATAGTGCCATCTGGATTTGTTGTTACGATAGTAGTAGATCCATCTAAATTCTTAGTCTCAACTATTTTAGTAGTCGTGCCGTTTGGATTTGTGATAGTGGTTGTGCTAGAGCCATTGGCATTTATTTCTTTAACACTATTAGATATTGTTCCGTCTGAATTAGTTGTTTTTTTAATTTCAGTTTTGGAACCATCAGTATTTGTAACTGTAGTTGTTTCAATAACAGTACCATTTGCTTTTGTTTCAGTTTTCGTAATTGACCCATTAGCATTTGTTTTAGTTAGGACTATTGATCCATTTTTTTTGGTTTCAAGTGTTGAACCGTCTGGATTTGTAACTAATCTTGTGCCATCAGGGTTTTGAATACTTGTTATTTTAGAGCCGTCAGCGTTTGTTGTCGTTGTCGTTACAGAGCCGTTAGCATTAAATACTTTCTTGATGGTAACTTTTGATCCATTTGGATTAGTTCTAATTGTTGTAATTGAACCGTCGGCATTTTTTACTTCAACCTCGATGGTAGTAGTCCCATCTGGATTTGTTATTGTTGTAGTTTTAGATCCGTCTGAATTCGTTACCGTTTTTTTGCTTGTAGTTGTGCCGTCAGGGTTAGTAACTGTTGTTGTGATTGATCCATCTGAGTTTGTTACAGCTTTTTCAGTTGATACTTTACCATCAGCTCCAGTTACTTTTGTTGTAACTGAGCCATCTGCATTGGTTACAGATTCTTTTGTTACTCCATCTGGACTTTTGCTAATCACTCTACCATTATTGAAAGTAGTTACGATAGTTCCATCAAGTCCCTTCTTTTCAGTGCTTGTTGTAATTGAACCATCTGGATTTGTGGTAGTGGTAGTTATAGAACCATCGGAGTTAGTTACTTTTCTTTCAACTTTAGTTGTTCCATCAGGATTAGTTGTTGTCGTAGTGATAGATCCATCGGCATTTGTTACTTTTTTAGCAACAGTGGTCGTGCCATTAGGATTTGTAGTTGTAGTAGTGACAGAGCCATCTGGGTTGGTAACAATCTTTTCAACTATTTTTGTCCCATCAGGATTAGTTATAGTTTTTGTTTTAGAACCATCGGCATTTGTGATTTCTTCGATTTTGGTTCCATTAATTAAAGTTGTTGTTTTAGAACCATCTGTATTTGTTTTAATGATAGTTCCGTCAGGATTTGTAACTTCAGAACTTGTAATGCTAGTGCCGTTATTACCAGAAGAACTTCCTCCCGTTCCAACTTCATCTAGGTCTATGTTATAAGTGTCAAAAGTTTCTTGAGAAATAATGTTTTTATCAAGTAAAGGTCTAAGAACGTCATTTTTTAAATCAGTATACGCATTGCTTAGTTTGTTTTTTGCGCTGTCTAAATCTTGTTGAAGTTTTAGCTGAGCCTTTGAATCATTGAAAGTGCTACCTTGTCTAGTTTTAGCGTCTATTGTTTTTGTGATAGCGTTTATTTCCTTATGCGCACTGTCAATTTGTTTATTACTAAAATCCAGACTGTCATTGATTTTATTTGCTTCTTTTTTCGTTAATAACTCATCTTTTCTTGCAGTATTTATAATTTGTTTTAGACCTTGATTATAATCAATGACTGATTTAAGATCATTATTTGTATCTTTAAGGCTGTCGTTAAAATCATTCAGGGATTCTGAATCGCATACATCAACTTCGTCAGTTCCAGCATCACCGCAAACAACTTGTTTGTTCAGAGCATCAAAGCTATTTCCTAGCTTAGTTGCGATACTCTCAACCGCATCTTCAATATCAGAAGCGATTGCGGGATTCTCGACGTCAGTGGTACCACCACCAGAACCTCCTCCTCCAGAGCCGCCGCCGCCAGAGCCTCCTCCAGAGCCATTATCAACTCCAGTACCACCACCACTACCGCTGCCGGTGTTGATACTATTTAAGGTGACTTTAAAGTTGATATTGCCAGAAAAAGATCTTGCTGTAGATATTTCAAATTCAAAACCAACAGTTTCATCTTTGTCTACACCAGAAAAATCATGTAGGTCAAAAGTGTATTCTGTACTAATTGCAAGTTTTACTGCAGATTCTGGGCTAATGAAATTTAAGAAGCCAAAAGATTTTTGATTGCGCTGAACTCTCGCAACTTTTACTCTTGTTACATAACTTCTTAAATCATTATTTTTTAAAATTTCAAGTGTTGGACTTATTCCGTCCTGATTTTGATTGGCTTTGATTTGTTCTACAATCTTTGCCTCTACTGAAGGGCTAAAAAACAATCTAATATTAAAGGATTTTGATTCATCAAGAACATTGTTTGCACGATCTTCGATAATTTCTTTTAAATCATTCTCAGTTAAAGTGAAATTTTGGTCTAAGTTAACTCCCTCAATTACAAGTTTTTCTGAGTCTCGGTCGTAAAAGCTTGTTAATGCTTTAGCTGAGCTAGTACAAAATCCTAACAATGTTAGAGAAATTACTAATACTAATTTTTTAAATTTGTTCATCTAGTGAAGATCTTAGCAAAGTGTATATACCTTTTGCAAGCCTTTAATTTAACCTAATTCCCCTTAATTCCTAACCACTATTGAAACCTATGATACCCTTATATTCGTAAGTATACAAAGAGAGGTATAAAATCATGGCAAAAGTAAAATATCAATTTCAAGAAGGCATAAGTTTGAGTGAATTCTTGTCTGA
>CAIYXB010000010.1 GCA_903930015.1 uncultured bacterium
ATTTACCAAGAAATTGAAGGTAAAATTCTTAAAACTATTTCTAACCTAAATGAACTTAGAATTAAAATTCTCAAACTACTAGGATCGCGATTTCTTGCTATATACGGTATTACCTAATTCCTATTGCGGAAGGTGAGTTTAATGGAGAATGATAGAGATTTTCGAAATGAAATTCATGATTTAGCTAGTTTCTATAAATTAGATTCATCTATAATATTAGAAAAATTAGTACTTAATTTAAGTGAGTTTGATTTATCAGATGCTGAAATAGAATTTCGAGATTTGAAGACTATAGCTAAATTAAGCGTGCTTTCTTTGATTATTCCTGAGTTTAGGAGAACTAACCATAGTGATGAATTTATGTTAGATCAAATGCTATTGAATAATTTTATGGAAAACAGCTTTAGGCAAGCTTAATTAGGGAAGCTTATAAATACTACCGCGACCTCTCTTTAAGATAGTCGTAACATGATTGAAAAGTGGTTGTCGGCACTTTTCAATCATGAAATTTCTTAGAATAATTTTTCAGCTCCAAATTCTGTTTTTCTACTTCTCTATTTCAAATTTTGTAGCCCATGAGCAGTCCTTCCAAAAGATTATCAGATAATGCTTTGACTGTTAATTTTTTCCAATTCCTTTTCTAAGAATCAAGTCTCAAACTTTTTATAAATTGCTGATTGAGCAACTATAGATATTTTTTTTGATTGACAAGCAATATAAATTAAAATACCAGATTGGAATATATTAGTTTTCCATAATAACTTCCAAGGTAATTTAGCTCTTTCCAGAGAATTATATTCACAGTTATCTTCTATGTGTATGAAAATCTCAGAGGTATTACCTCTCTTACTTTAATAATTCTCTCTGTGATTTTAGCTAACTCTTCGTTATTAAAAAGATTTATTGCCGACTTAAGGGATTTAATCGCCATGAGGAAATTTGTATCTCAAGATAGGATCTTAGTGAAGCTGACCTGATGAATTAGAGAAATCCTCCTAATTCACAAGATTAATCAAAATTCTTTCGATCTTATCAAAGTATCTATCCATCACGCTTTCTCCAGATGAAGTCTGAGAAGAATGTATTGGACAGCCTTTAGGTTTTGAATAATTCTCCCTAAAGTTTTTCTTTTCTACAAAAGCTGTAAAATAGTCATCTTCATAGTTATAGCTTTTTATCTCAGTGCTTGGATCATTAGCTTCAGTGATAACTTGGTTGATAAATTTTTTTGTTGGCAATAAAACTAATTTCCCTTCCTCATTTTCAATAAGTTCAAAATTTTCTGATGTGAATTTATAGGCTTCTTCTTGATTTGAAATCACTTCATTCAAGTTTTCAATAAGTTTAAGAGTATTTGCTTGTAGCTTTGCAAATTGTGAAACTGTGGATCTTAGTCCAAGAAGAGCCTCTGTGAGTCTATGTATTTTGTCGATACTTTGTAATTTCTCAAAAACAATTTTTGCTAAAGCTAAATGAATTGAAATAGCATTTGTAAAACCACCAAAAATAGTCATGGTAGTAGGTACACCTTCTCTTAAGTGATTTGGGTATCTTGCGATAATATCCGTTAAGTTTTTTTTTGTTTCTTCTATAATATAGTCGTTTAAAAGATTTAAGGCTATTCCAAAATCACCATTTTTTGATAAAGATTTAATTTGTTTTAAAATAAAAGATTCCTCTAGGCTTGCAAAAGGTTTAGACCATAAGTGTTCCATGGTAGCTATAAAGTGAGAAACAGCTTTGTAATCACCAGAATTTTTATTTATTGTTGGAATTATATTTGCATTTATTGTTTGAGCAAAATCATATTGTTCTTTCTGTGCTTTAGCCTCGTTCATTTAATTTGATTATAAGCTAAATAAAACTAAATTAGTTGCATTGTATTAGACAGGTGATTTGACTTTAATTACGTTCCACTTAAACTCTAAAGCTTAACTATAGGGTTATGATATTATTTACTTAAAAATTGTGTATTATGAATTTAGCCCTGTTATTCATGTATATTATTTTGAAAAACAATCTTTGAGAACACTCACTTAAATGTGATAGGCTACAATATAAATCAATCTAATATCCATGGAGCAAACACTTTTACAAACCTTTACACTAGCGATTTTTGCAGGTATTTTGATTCAGGTTCTTACTGAAAAATTTAAAATGCCTGGAATTGTATTCCTTATAATTACTGGTGTGTGCCTCGGACCTCAGTGTTTAGGTTGGATTCATCCAGAAGCCTTGGGTGATGGGCTTGGAGTTTTGACATCTTTAGGGGTTGCTTTAATTTTATTTGAGGGTGGTCTGTGTTTAGATCTCAATTCATTAAAGACCGTGAACAAGTCTGTTTATAATATGACCATCTTTGGTACTCTGATTCATATATTTGGTGGAGCAGTTTTGGCTCACTATATAATTGGGCTTAGTTGGGAGCTTTCCATTCTCTATGGGTCTTTTATTAGTATCGCTGGTATTACTGCGATCAATCTTATTCTTGATAGAGTCAAAGTAAAGAAAGAAGTTACTACCATTATGCGTAGTGAGGGGATTTTTTCTGATGCTATTGGTGCTTTTTTATCTGTAGGGATTCTTCAGTTTATCCTTGCTGCAAAAGATGCTTCCATTGTTGATTTAGTTTATGATTTCTCCGAAAGACTGCTTATTGGAGTATTCATCGGATTTTTAATGGGATGGATACTCGGAAGGATACTTAAGAATAGATTTGTAAATCTTGAGTTAATTAATCTTTCAGTACTTGCTTGGGTTTTTCTAACTTATTTTTTGAGTAATATGATGGTCAGTAACACTGGGATCATGGCAGTTGCTGTCGCTGGTTTTGCCGTTCAAAGAGAAAAAATTCCACAACTAGCTACCTTAAAACATTTTAAGGGGCAACTAACCGTTTTGTTTATTGCAGTTTTATTTATTTTGATTGCGGCAGATTTAGACTTGGCTGTTTTGAGTAGAGTTGGAGCTTGGGGTGTACTTGTTTCGCTGTTGATTGTATTTCTGGTAAGACCTTTGGCAGTTTTTACATCAAATCATGGTTTGTTAAACTTCAAAGATAAAATATTTATTTCATGGATCGGACCTAAAGGAATTGTAGCTGCATCTGTTGCTTCGCTCTTTAAGATTATTTTGGAGAAGAATGGAATAGACCAAGGCATGATACTGGAGTCTCTTGTTTTTGTAACTATTATGGTGACTGAAGCACTACCTGGACTTTCAGCTCGTAGCATGGCAAGGTGGTGTGATTGTTTGGTTGAGAAGAATAATATTATTATTGTTGGAGCAAATTCCTTAGGACGCACTTTAGCTATAGCTTTTAAAGCAATAGGTAAGACAGTTGTTATGATTGATAATAATATTGATCGTTGTAAGATTGCTCAAGAAGGTGGACTTGAGGTTATACATGGTAATTGTCTAGATCCACAGATTCTTGAAGCAGCCAATGCAGAGGGAAGTTCTGTATTGATTGCAACTACTGCAAATGCAGAGGTGAATTACCTTGCTTGTAAACTTGCCAAAGAGCTTTATAAAATTCCTGAATTATATCCAGCCATAGATTTACCTCACAAAGGAATGCAGCATGATTTGGTTGATGAGATTGGTGGAAATTTAGCCTATGCTAAGCCTGTAGTAATTGAAGACTGGAAAGAAGCTATAGATGCAAATGATGTCATGATAGTGGATATAGTACTTACAGGTAAGGGTGGAATTCTTAGTAGTATTGAGCTTGTTGGCTTAGATTCTATAGATTGGATTCCATTAATTTTAAAGTCAAAAGACAAATACTTCTTTGCACATGCTGATCAGATTTGGCATCAATCAGATTTATTGATTTATTTAGTGAAAAGTCCAAAACTTATTGAGAATAAAACTACATAGTTCTGTAGATTTTATAAAAAAACTTCAACTCTAGTTACAATTGCGTGATTGATAGTATTTCGTCCTTGAAAATAATGTTGAAATTGGTAGCTGAGATTGAGTCTTAGATTAGTATTGATTTGTTTTTTAAAATTTAGTAAGATACGGTTTTGTTCTAAGCCTGTGTTTTCATTAAAACCAAAAAGTATTTCATCATTTAGTTCAACGGTGAGGGTGTCTGTTAGAGCGTATTCGTAGCTTAGCCTTGGTCTCAGTCTCATTCTAAAATCCTGTTTATCAATAAATCTTTCTTCAAACCTTAGTCTAAAACCTAATTTATTTTTATCTTTTGATTTATTGTACTCTACTTGCTGCCAAAGTCTATTTTCAAAATCACCTTCTATATTGAATCTCGCTCGCCAATCGTAACCTTGCGAAAGAGTCACGAAATTACTTAGCTTATAGCCAAGTTGAGATCTGAGTGCAACTACATCCATTTCTTGAAGATTATTTTTTATACGAGGACTTATGCTTTCTGTAAAAAAGATTTTTGAGTTTATGGGATAAGTTATATCCAAAAAATTCCAATTAGCAAGATGATTACTTGTTGATGCTTTTACATCAAGAATGCCTAAGCAAATTAGTATTGAAATTATTTTTAGATGTTTATGCATCGATTTTCTAATAGTTTTTTATTCTATACCAATTAAATTTTTTCTAATATATAAACATTTTCTCTAAGACCTTTTATTGTTGACAATGTTGACATTCTATTGTTTGCATTAAATTCTGGGCGACCGCTTTCAATAAGTTCTATTTTGAATTGGTCTTGGTATAGGTCTTTGATTTCTTTTTCTTCGACGCTAAAAGGGGGTCCTTGTATTTGAGATTGATCATACTCGTAGACAATTAAAAGATATTTACCGCCAACTTTTATTGTTTGCTTTAATATATTAGAATAATTTATTCTCATTTCTTTTGGCAGCGCAACTAAAGCTGCTCTATCGTAAATATAGTCGTATTCATTACTTTCTTGAAAATCAAAAAAATTACCATGGCTAATTGATATATTTTCTTTTGTGTATCTAGTAAAATTATCGTTTTGAAGTTTGTTTGGTTGATGCAAATTATTCTCTTTAAAAAATCTTCAATTGCTTGTTGGTGGAGTTCATAACCATGTACTTCTAGGTTAATTGATTGAAGCCATAGTAAATCTTTTGTTTTGCCGCATAGTGGTACTAATACTTTTTCTTGGGCTTTTGCTTTAAAAATTGGAAAATATTTTACAAGTTTTGGATTATAACTTTCTTGGTGAAAATTTGTTCTACCTTCATTCCATGCTTTAATCCAAAATTCTGTTTCCATTTCTATATATTTAGAGCCTATTATCTCAGATGAGAATAATAGTAACTTGTATATTTTTTTTTAAATAAGTGATTTTAATATTTAACCTACCGAATGGTAGGTAGGTGTGCTATCATGTAGGTATGAGAGACCAAGCTTATATTTTTAGGCAACTTTTTGACAAGGAGACTTCAACTTAGACCTATTTGATTGCGGATCGTCTCTCTCATGAGGCTGCTTTTATTGATCCTGTACTTGAAAATCTTGATCGAGATTTGAAGTTAGTTGAAGAGTTGGGTTTGAAGTTGAAGTATTCTATTGAGACTCATGTTCATGCAGATCATGTGACCTCGGCATTTTTAATTAGAGAAAAAACTTCAGCGCAAACTGTTATTAATAAGAACGCAGAAGTAGAATGCGCATCTGTTTTTATTAATGATGAAGAGGTCTTGAAGCTAGGGAATTTAGAGATTAAAGCTGTTTTCACTCCAGGTCACACTAATACTTGCACTAGTTTTATTTTTGAAGATATGGTTTTTACTGGAGATTGTTTATTTATAAGAGGCACAGGTAGAACTGATTTTCAGCAAGGTAGTGCAGCAGACATGTATGAAAGTATTGTTGATGAGCTTTATACGCTGCCTGATGATACCAAAATCTATCCAGGGCACGATTATAAAGGATTGACCTCAAGTACTATTAAGGAAGAAAAATTATTTAATCCAAGGCTAAATTATTTAACTTCAAAAAAAGATTTCATAGAAACTATGAATAATCTAAAATTAGATCAACCAAAAAATATTCATATAGCGGTGCCTGCAAATCTACTATGTGGAAGGAGTAAAAATAATGACTAGTACGTTAATATCCCCAGCTAAGCTAAAAAATAAATTGTCTTGTGAGAAATGTATTTTGGTAGATGTGAGGTCTAAAGATGAATCTAACGCTTCTAGAATTCAAAATTCGATTTGTGTTCCTCTCGATGAATTGGAAGAGTATTCGAAATCTCTTTCCAGGGAGGCTGATGTAGTTGTTTATTGCCGTACTGGTAATCGATCCGCTAAGGCTGCTGAAATATTAGTGAAAGTAGGTCATGGAAATATTTATAATCTTGAGGGTGGGATTCTTGAATGGCAAAAGCAAGGATTTGATGTTTTAAAATTAACTCAATCTGGAATATCTATACAAAGGCAGGTTCTATTGGTGATGGGGTTGTTTGTTTTTGTTTCAACTATACTTGCAGTTTTTGTTTCTGATTCATTTCTATATTTCACAGTTTTTGTAGGTTTAGGAATGATTTTTGCGGGGATTACAGGTTTTTGTGGTCTTGCGGTATTGTTAGAAAAAATGCCTTGGAATAAAACTGTAGCGAAATGCTCCTTGAATTAATACCTTTTGTGATTGGACTCACACTGGGTTTGCTTGGCGGTGGTGGCGCAGTTCTTTGTGTCCCAGTTTTAATTTATATCTTTGGACTTGGAGTAAAAAGCTCTATAGCCATCAGTTTGATAGTAATTGGTTTTTCTAGTTTGATTGGTGCTTTGTATAAAATATTTAAAAAAGAAATTCTTTTGAAAGAAACTCTTTGGTTTGGGTTTTGGGGCATGCTTGGTTCTTTTCTAACTGCGAAATTTCTGGCTCCTTTGTTGAGTGATTCTTCCCAGATGATTTTATTTGCGGTCTTTATGGTTTTGATGGGCGTCTTAATGTTGAAGCAAAAAAATATTATTGATAGTAGTTTGTTGATTAATAAAAAAGTTTTATCGGTTATTTCATTTGGTCTTGGTACTGGTGCGATTACTGGTTTGCTAGGAATTGGTGGAGGCTTTTTAATAGTACCGGTTTTAACTCTGTTTTTGAATTTCCCGATGAGAAAGGCGATAGCAAGTTCTTTTTTGATTATATCGATGCAGGCTTTTACAGGATTTTTTGCCTATTTGGGTCTTGTTGATTTGGATTATGATTTTGTTGTCAAATTTACCTTGATCTCTATAGTGGGTGTTTTTATAGGTATATATTTTTCAAAACTTATTAACGAGGATGTATTAAAGAAAATTTTTGGATTAGTATTAATATTGTTAGCTGCTTATATATTGTTAAAGGGATAGTGATTTGCTAAGTACATCAGATAAAATTTTAAAAGTAGCTTTAGATTTAATGCAAAGCAAAGGCTTTGTATCAATGAGTTTTCAGGATATAGCAACATCAGTTGGTATAAAAAAGCCAAGTGTCATTCATCACTTTGCTTCAAAGCTTGAGCTTGGTTTAGAAGTGATTCGCTTATATAGAGAGCACTGTGTTGATAAGCTTAAATTAATCACTGATGATTCATGTTTTATAAGCGCAGCTGATTTATTAGTGCAATATTTTAATTTTTATATTGATATTGCAAAAACTAAAGATAAAATATGCCTGTGTTGTGTTTTAGCTGGTGAATTCATTGCATTACCAAAGCCTATGCAAAAAGAAGTGAAATTGTTCTTTGATTTACATCAAAATATCCTAGAGATGATTCTTGAAAAAGGTTCCCGGGAAAATATAATTTCAAGAAAAATTAACATCAAAGAAAAGTCATCAAATATATTAAGTTCATTGCAGGGTGCTCTTATGCTAAAGAGAGTCACTAATGATATAAGTTATTTGAATAATATGATTAATTTTATTCATGAAGATCTTTTTGATATTAAGTCAAGTCGTTAATTGTAGATTTTGGGGCTTATACTAAGACCCATTAAAACAAAACTTAGAGTGTTCAAGAGGTCATTATTTTTTGTTTGGGTATGTTAAATATCATGAAATAGTGTCATATTATATATTACAAGTATTGAAATGGCAGACTACTTTACAACACAAAAGAATAAAATCAGTCCTTATGTCAAGTTATTAAAAATTCTGCTTCTGGACAGAAAGAACCTCATGGTTTTTTTAGTCTATACCGTAATTACCAGCTTGCTTTATTTGGCAATTCCATTATCTGCGCAAATTTTACTCAATACAATTTCAGCTGGCGTTTTGATGCAGCCTCTAATATTAATTTCTTTAAGCGTTCTAATTGGTTTAGTTTTTTTAGGAATACTTAGAATTTTAAAAATCTATATTACAGAAATTTTACAACGTAAAATTTTTG
>CAIYXB010000011.1 GCA_903930015.1 uncultured bacterium
AAAAAATAATCTTGAAGAAACTAGTAATAAGGGTGGAGAAAAGGTTTTAGTCGCAGATCTTTTAAAAAGAGTAGATTTGAATATCGAATTACTTGAATTAGATAAGTTTTTACTAAGTGATAAGCTTGATGAAAATTATTTATCTAGAAAAAGAATATCAATTAAAGAATTTAAGTTTCCTTTTGAAACAGAGACTAGGATTAAGTATGCAGGTTATATAGAAAGACAAAAACAACATATTAAAGAGCTTTCAAAAATTGAAAAGATAAAAATACCAGATAATTTTGATTTTAAAAATTGTTCTTTACTAAGTTTAGAAGCAAGAGATAAACTTGCAAAAGTTCAACCTAAAACTCTTGGGCAAGCAAGCCGTGTTGGTGGAGTTAGCCCAAATGATATCTCAGTACTCATAATGCTTCTTGCAAAGCCTAAACAAACAGTATAGTAACCACTAAAGTAATACGTCATTGCGAGCGTTCGAAGAACGCGTGGCAATCCATTTCTAGCTTTAAGTTTAGAAATGGATCACTTCGTCGCTATGCTCCTCGTGATGACGAAATTATAGATACTCTCTTGCCTTCGTCATTGCGAGCGTTCGAAGAACGCGTGGCAATCCATTCCTCACCAATGTACTAAGTATTTATTTAACTCAGGAGCATATATTGCATGCCCTTGTAAGCTTATTCTTTGGTCTTCAGGTTCTATATCAAAGAAAGGTGCAATTTGATGATACTGGTGACCATTGTGGATAAAAAGATCTCCTTCTTTGAATAATTTGAGTTTTTTTTCGTGTTTATGAATCTCATCTTCCTTTTCTTTGTATTCAAGATCTTTAAGATCTTCATAAAATAAATCCCAATAATAAATCCCGCCTCCATGTTTTGGTAGCTCTAAATAAAGAGTAAAACTTATTGATTTTGATGGATCAATCTTAATGCCTTGCCAATCAATGTATTTATATTGTAGGTCGCAATGCCTTGAGGCAAGAGCGATTTCAAAGACATAGTCATTTAAAAACACATGAAAACCCGGATGTGCTGAATTTTCGTAAAGCTCGAATTTATGACTAAAAATTTCTTCAAGTTTGGTGAAAATTTTTGAATACAGTGCAGAGAAATTATCCTTTAGTATTGGATTGGTTTTTTGGTATTTTTCTTTATATGCATTTTGCCCATGCTCTGATAAATCCATATAACCCGCTGCACCCAAACTATAAAAAGGTATAACTTCTAAATAGTTAGCTCTTAAAGTCCAGTACTCTTTAAGTTCAAAAATTTTTGCAATTATCGGTTTTATATCTTCTTTTGAAAGAAAATTTTCGACTACTTGCATATTCCTTTTATACCCATCCCTAGTATTTTTTGTGATGATAAAGCTTAATTAGTCTAAACACTTTGTGTTTACGATGAAGATAGATATCCATAATTGAGATAAAGCTATTGGTGTTAATTGAGTCTAATGGCAATCAAATTAATTTACCTTTTTACGGAGCCTTTTCGAAGATCAGGCGTAGTAAAAAGAGTAAATTAATTTGAATATTGCAATAGAGTTAATTATTACTATTTATAGCGTCAACCAAAACAAACTAATAAGGCATAGCTTCAATAACAATATCTCTTTCAATTAAGCGAGCAGCTTCAGAAGCTGTAGCTTGAATTGCTTTATCGATATGGGGAGCGTGAGCTATTTGTTTTGTTAGATCTAAGGTTCTTCTGATAGCTCTAAGTACATCACCATCATCAAGGAAGCTTTTTTCCATCAATGTTTCCCAGCTTTTATTTTGAGCCCAAAGACGTACTAGATTCGATAAATTAGGATTTATTGCAACTTGTCTTTCAATCCCAAAATTTCTTTGTTTTTGAATTGTTCTTCTTGCGATATTCTTGAATTCTTTTTCTTTCCTAAAAACTATATCTGCTTGATCTGAAAAATTCTTGTCTCTATTTCTTGCTTCACCAACAACAAATGTAGAGAGTAACGCTACGAAATCTTCTGGACTTAAACCATCAAAAATATTTGAGCTTAAAAGTTCAGTAATAAAGAATGAATTCTCTGTTCTAAGAGAAGCGCAGATCTCACCTTTTTTAGTAGGTTTTTCACTATTAATGTATCCTTCTTCAATTAAAAGATCCATAACTTTTTCAAAATTTTCCCAGCTCCAGTTTTTTATGTCTTCAATTCTTTCATCAATTTTCTTAACTTGTTTTTTGTATCTTTTGATGTTTTCCATTTGCTTAGAACATGGTTTTTGTTTTGGGCAACCGTTACAAGGACTGCTTTTAGCTTCCATTGTAAGCATCTCAAGCGAAGCTTCCAAGTCTTGTGCCCCAGGATCTAATCTCTTTTCAAGTTCCTTTTTCTCTTTTCGTATTGTATCAAGTCTAGATTGTAGTTCTCTATAATGGTTTAGATCTCCCATTTCACCTGGGCAAAGTGGGTGTTGAAGATTCATTATTTGATTTTCAAGTCTTTTGATTTCAGCTTTATCATTTACTAAATTGTCTTCAGCTAGATATTGACCAAAGCTTTTTTTAACAAGTTCTTTTAATTCATTAGGCTTGTGACCCATTAATAAGTTTAAAACCATTTCGTAGCTTGCTTTAAAGTGACTAGTGATATCTTCTGGTTTTGCTACGGCAAGTATTGCTACTTCACCTGCAGTGTAATTACCATTTTTTACAGTAACAACATAACCATTATCATCGAGTCCTCTTCTTCCTGCTCTACCAGACATTTGTAAAAACTCAGACGCTTTTAAAGTTCTAAATCCTTCATCTGTAGCTTTAGAAAGATTGTTTATAACTGTTGTTTTTGCCGGCATGTTAATACCAGCAGCAAGTGTTTCAGTAGAGAAAACAACTTTAATAAGACCTTTTGCAAAAAGCTCTTCTATAAGAGTTTTCATCTGTGGCAGTAAACCAGCGTGATGTGCTGCTATACCTTTTTTGAGCAAATCTAATTTATTGTAATTCTCAAGTGCTTTGTGTCCAGAGATAGCAATAGAAATTTCTTGATTGAGTAATTTACTTTCTTCGTTGTTGAGTAAATTCAAATTGCGACATTCTTCAGCTGCTCTATCACATCCTTTACGACTGAATACAAAGTAAATTGCAGGAAGCATTGCTTTTTTAGAAAGTTCATCAACTACTTTTGCAATCGAGCTCTGTGAAGCAGGTCCACCGCCAAACCTATTACCAAACTTACCTTTCTTTCCACCGAAACGATTATCATTTCTTTCTTTTAGTTGTGGGTTAAGTTTATTGTTTGTTGTAAGTAAAGGTGATAATTGTTCATCTTTAAAATAGTAATGTGAAAGTGGTACTGGTCTTTCAAAAGTTTCAACTAAAGCACAATCACTATGAATCTTTTTGATCCAGTCAACTAACTCTTGTGGGTTTGAAATTGTCGCTGATAAAGCAATCATTTGCACTGTCTTTGGAGTGTAGATTACACTTTCTTCCCAAACTGTTCCTCTGTACTCATCATTGATAAAGTGAAATTCATCGAAAATTACGTATTTAAGATCGTTTAAAAATGGATCAATAGAACCAAAGCTTGTGCCGTAAAGCATGTTTCTGTAAATCTCTGTAGTCATTACAATGATCTTTGCATCACGGTTTTGATTAGCATCGCCAGTAATGATTCCTACATTGTCTTTGCCAAATTCTTGAGCAAATTCATAAAATTTTTGATTTATAAGTGCTTTTAGTGGAGCAGTGTAAAATACTCTTTTTTTCTCTGCCAAAGCTAGTCTAATAGCCTCTCTTGCGATTACTGTTTTACCAGCACCTGTAGGAGCACAAGTCAAAACACTTTTACCTGCTTTTATTTGTTCTACAGAATCGAGCTGAAATTTATCTAACTCAAATTTTTCTTGACTTAAAGCCATTAACTATACTCTCCTATTGAAAACCCTTATATATAAACGAAAAACATATATTTTATAGCATGTATAGATACTTTTATCTAGCGCTTTTAAACTTGTTTAATTATTTATATATTTATGTGTTTTAGCTAATTGCTTCAGCGCAAGTGTGGCAAATGCCATTTTGAATTTCTTCTTTATCAAAGAGTTTCCAGCATCTATAGCATTTTTCTCCTTGAAAGACTTTTGCTGTAAGCTTTAGATCAGTACCTTCAATAAAACTTATTTTTGAAACTATAAATACTTGTTTTAATTCTTGCTCTATATTTTTTAACTTTTCCAGCTTATCTTTTTGAGCCTCAATAATTATTTCAGCTTCCAGGGATTTCCCAATTTCTTTCTTTTGTCTAAGCTCTTCTACTTCTTTAAACGCAAGTTCTCTGATTTGCATGAGTTCGCTAAAAAATACTTCGAGTTCTTCATTTACGTATTTGTCTTTAATTGAAGGCCAATTGCTAAGTAAGATACTAGATCCCGCTCCTGCATTTTTAGCAAAAAATCCAGATTCTTTATAGCTATCTTTTATTGCTTCGCTTGTAAAGCTCAGGATATCTTCTGATAAATGAGGCAGTACTGGTACGAAAAGTCTATTTAACGAGCTTAAAAGTTCAAACAGAACTGTCTGTGCTGCTTTTCTTGATAGGGAATTTTTACCATGAGTATAGAGTCTGTCTTTAATTACATCAAAGTAAAATGCAGACAAATCCACTGAACAGAAATTCTGAATTACTTGATAGTACTTGAAAAACTGATAATTATCAAAATTCTCAGTTAAAGTCCCTGTAAGCTTTTGCAGCTTATGTAAAATTACCTTATCAACTTGCCATAGATCTTTGTAAGCAACTTTGTCGTTCTTTGGATCAAAGTCAAACAAGTTACCAAGAAGATATCTAGAGGTATTTCTGAAATTTCTATAGATGTCTGAAAGCTGTTTAAACATATTGTCTCCAACTTTGATATCTATAGAGTAATCAACACTAGCAACCCATAGTCTAAGAATGTCAGCACCGTATTTTTCTATTACATCAGCAGGATCAACAACATTGCCTAGAGACTTAGACATCTTGCGACCTTTTTCGTCCATTACAAATCCGTGAGTGAGTACTGATTGGTATGGCGCAAAGCCATTTGTAGCAACAGATGTAAGTAAACTTGATTGAAACCAACCTCTATGTTGATCAGATCCTTCTAAGTAAAGATCGACGGGTTTAAATTTTTCTCCTGGTTTTGTTAGTTCAGGGCGAGCTGCAACAACAGTTCGGTGTGTTGAGCCTGAATCAAACCAAACATCCATGGTGTCAGTTTCTCTTTCTAAACCCTCAAGTGCTACTTTAGGGTTTTTGTCAAAGAATGACTGTGGAATTAGCTCTTTAATATCTTTTGTATACCAAGCGCTACTACCTTCTTTTGCAAAGATTTTTGCAACATGGTCGATTATCTCTTTATCGAGTATTGAATCTGGGTTGCCTTGGTCGTTCAGTTTGTTTTTGTTGTAGAAAGCAGGTATTGGTACTCCCCAAGTTCTTTGACGACTAATACACCAATCACCACGATCTTCAACCATCTTGTAGATTCTGTTGCGTCCGCGTTCTGGAATCCAGTTTACTTTATCAATTTCCTCTAAAGCTTTTTTGCGAAAACCATCCACGCTTGCAAACCACTGTTCTGTAGCTCTAAAAATCAGTGGGGTTTTTGATCTCCAGCAATATGGATAGCTGTGAGTAATTCTGCCAAGCTTAATCAGTGCGCCTGAATCTTCGAGGGCAGCAATGATAAAATCGTTTGCTTGTTTTGTAACGTGAAAGCCTTCAAGCTCTATCTCTGAACTGTAATCAGCGTTACGATTTTCTAGTTTTTGTTTTAGACTTTGGTTTTTCTCTGCTGCTTTTTTTAGAATCTCACTGTTTTTGAATTTGTAACTTAGTGCTTCTTTGGTATAGACACCTTGACCGTTTACAGGACAAAGTATCTCAAGACCATATTCTTTTCCAACTAAAAAATCCTCTTGTCCGTGTCCTGGTGCTGTATGTACGCAGCCAGTACCTGCATCTGTAGTAACATGCTCTCCAAAAACTATAACTGAATCGCGATTGTAAAGCGGGTGCTTGGTGATGGTTCCTTCAAGCTCGATACCTTTAAAGCTCTCGCCAACTTGAGTCAAGAGACAGTTAGTTTCTTTCTCGAAAGTCGCTTTTAATTCTGTTGCGATTATTAGTTTGCCTAAGTTCTTTTGATTGTTTTCTTTGTGATTATCTTCTTTATCCTTTTGAATTGTTTCAAAAGCAGCATAGTCAACTTTCTTGTTTAAACAGATTGCAAGGTTTCCAGGGATAGTCCATGGAGTTGTTGTCCATATAACAAGACTAGTTCCTTGAGCTTGTTTTAGATTTGTTTTAGTGATTTTAAATGCAACATGAATTGTTGGTGATTGGTGATCGTCTTGATACTCAACTTCAGCTTCAGCGAGCGCTGTTTCAGCTCCCCAACTCCATTGCACAGCTTTTAAGCCTCTGTAGATAAATCCTTTTTCTGACATCTCTGCAAAAAGTTTTATTTGCTCAGCTTCAAATTCTTTATCTAAAGTTACATATGGTTTGTCCCACTCGCCTAGTACCCCAAGTCTTTTAAATTTTTCTTCTTGACCTTTTAAATTAGCAAGTGCAAAATCTTTACATCTTTCTCTTAGTTCAGGAATACTGATAGATGATCTACCACCTTTAAGATCTTTTACAACAGCGTTTTCTATTGGTAAGCCATGGCTGTCATATCCTGGTATATAGGGAGTTCTAAAACCTCTTTGGTTTTTATATTTGATCACTATGTCTTTTAGAATTTTGTTAAGTGCTGTCCCTATGTGGATTTTATCGGAGCTTAGATATGGAGGACCATCGTGAAGAATAAAACTTTGTGCTCCTTCTTTTTCTCTTAGTTCGATAGATTTTTTATAAACTTCTTGCTCTTCCCAGAATTTTTGAATTTCAGGTTCACGCACTGGTCCATTTCCACGCATTGGAAATTCAGTTTGCGGAAGGTCGATAGTGTCTTTGTATTTGTGAGCTAAGTCATTATCTTCTGCTGTATTTTTATCATTCATGGCTTGATTCATAACAATTTATAAGAATATATATTAACATCTTTTGAGACAGCTTCATAACTAGGTGTTTTAAAGTCAACAGCTTCAGGTGATAGACTTTAATTGTGACTGAAGAAGAATTAATAATTAATCTAACTAAAACTTTAAATGTAAAGCCTTATTCTGACTTGTTTAAAGGTTATAAAATTTTCCTATTTGGTTCAAGAGCAAAAGGTGTTAATACGAAAAAGTCTGATTTTGATATTGGGGTTTTAGGTGAAAAGCCTTTGGCTGCCAAAGCTTATTTTGAACTTGAAAGTATTTTAGATAGTTTACCTACTTTACTTGATTTTGATTTAGTAGATTTCAGTAAAGTTTCTGATGATTTTAAGGAAGAAGCATTAAGTAATATAAAATTGATTTATGGTTGATTTTCAAAAATTTAAAAGTGATTATAAAAAGGCTTTAACTAGTTTTGAGAAAGCTTTATCCGATCCAGTTCACAGTGACAGAGATAAAGCTGGATGTATTCAGTTCTTTGAATTTTCTTTTGAGTTAGCCTGGAAGTTAATGAAGTTTTTATCAGAGGAAGAGGGTTTAGAGGTTAAATCTCCTAAAGAAGCTTTAAAGTCAGCTTATGCTTTGAACTTAATTAATGATGAGGAAGTATGGCTTCAAATGCTTCAAGCTAGAAATTTGATGTCTCATACTTATAATGAATCAATGGCATTAAAAGTATTTGATAGCTTGGCTAGCTTTTTGAAAGCTATGAAAGATTTTCTTAATAAAGTTGCATGATAGTATAAATCATTGTGCTCGTTAATTATAACCACGCCGAACTTGAAGAAAAATGGTCAAAAGAATGGCTAAATAAGGACTTATACAAGGTTCAAGTTGATAAAACTAAAGAAAGTTTTTGTATTGCTCTACCACCTCCAAATGTTACTGGTGAACTTCATATGGGTCACGCTTTATCGGGGACTATCCAAGATGTAATATTGCGTTTTCAAAGAATGCAGGGTAAAAATGTTCACTGGCAGATTGGTACAGACCATGCTGGGATCGGTACTCAGCTTGTTGTAGAGAAGGATTTAAAAACTAAAGAAAACAAAACCAAGTATGACCTTGGTCGAGATGCTTTTATAGAGCGAGTTCGCGCTTGGAAAGATGAGTATGGTGTCAAAATCTTTGATCAAATGAAGTTAATGGGTTTTAGCCCTGACTATTCTCGTGGACGCTATACCATGGATGATCATTATGCTCAGGCTGTTAAAGAGTCTTTTATAAAGTATTTTAATTCTGGTTTACTTTATCGCGGAAAACGAATAGTGAATTGGTGTCCAAAATGTTTAACTTCACTTTCAGATTTAGAGATTGATAAAGAAGAGTCTAAGAAAAAACTCTATGAAATAAATTATTTTTTTGTTGATTCTGATAAATATATTACTGTTGCTACAACTCGTCCTGAGACCATGTTTGGTGATGTTGCTGTTGCTATTAACCCAAATGATGAAAGGTATACTGTGCTTACTGCAAAAGTGAGGGCGAATCCTGGTTCGGTGAAGTTGAAAATTCCACTTTCTGGAAAAGAAATTCCTTTGATCTTAGATGAACACGTAAAAACTGATTTTGGAACTGGAGCCTTAAAGGTGACACCAGCTCATGATGCGAACGATTACGAAATCGGTCAAAGGCATAAATTAGAAAAAGTAATTATTTTTGATGAAACCGCCTGCCTGCTTGCTATTGATGAAGTGCCAAATTTAATTACTGTTATTGAAGAAATTGGTGAAGAGAAAATAGCTAAGGAAATCTCTTTGCATGGTATGGATCGTTATAAAGCAAGAGCAGCGATTCTTAAATGTCCATATCTTTCTTTAAATAAAACCTCTGAATACGATCAAGAAAAAGATCTTCATGATCGTTGTGGAACTGAAATAGAACCCTATTTAAGTGATCAATGGTATGTAAATATGAAATCTCTTGCTGATCTAGCTCTAAAAGCTGAAGCTGAGAATAGAGTTCATTTTAAGCCTGAAAGATATAATCAAATTTATAGAACTTGGCTTGAAGGTATTCAAGATTGGTGTGTCTCAAGGCAGATTTGGTGGGGACATCAAATACCTGTCTTTTATTATGAGGTTCCGACATTAGAGAAGGAAAACTGTTTTGAAAAAAATGGCAAATTCTTTAAATACTATGCCGCTGATACTCCTCGTGATCCTTCCCATAAGCAAGATACAGATGTCCTTGATACTTGGTTTAGTAGTGCATTGTGGCCTTTTGAGACTCTTAAGTTTGATGAAAGTACTCAAAAAGAAGACATGGATTTCTATAATCATTTTTATCCAACAAATATACTTGCAACAGCGAGAGAGATTATTAATTTATGGGTAGTTAGGATGATTTTCTCAAGTGAATATTTTGAAAAGAAAGAGCCTTTTAAAGATATTTTGATTCATCCAGTTGTGCAAACACCTGATGGTAAGCGGATGAGTAAATCAAAAGGTAATGCTATTGATCCAATCGATATGATTCACAAATACGGTGCTGATGCTAGTCGTATGTGGTATGCGAGTGTTGGTGTTTTTGGCAATCAAGACGTGCGTTTCCCTGGTCGTAAAGATAAAGTCGAAGGCTGGGTTTCAGATACTTTTGAGCAGTATAAGAAATTTGCAAATAAGCCTTACAACGCTGCAAAATTTGTTTCAATGCAGTTAGGAGATGATTTTGTTGTTGAAGATATTAGAACTTTGAGTACAAATAATTTTAATGCTTTTGATAAATGGATTTTAACTAAATTTCATAGCGTTTTAGATGCTGAGAATAAAGCTTACAGTGAATATGATTTAGCGACTGCTCAAAAAGAAATTTATGATTTTCTCTGGTTTGATTTTTGTGATTGGTATATAGAATTTACTAAGCATGCTGAAGTAACTAATATACAAAAACAAATTTTGTTTTACATATTAGAAGCTTCACTTAGAGTATTACAGCCGATAATGCCTTTTATTACAGAAGAAATTTGGCAGGCTTATAATGCTAAATATAAATTTTCTACAGTGAAGAATCTTTTGTTTGCAGAGTTTCCGAAAGCAAATTCTGCTTTAGCTTTTGATGTAAATGATAATTCTAAAGTGGACTTCTTGATTTCTTTAATTGGTAGCTTAAGAAATACTAGACAAAGTCTTGGTATCTCTTGGCAAGATCAAATTGATGTGTTTTTTAGCACTGAAGATGAATTGCAAAAAACTACGATATTAAATAACATTG
>CAIYXB010000012.1 GCA_903930015.1 uncultured bacterium
AGCTAAAATTAGTTTTTGACTCCTATAAGAACTACGATAAAGCTTTGGTATTACAAAACTTTGGTAGACCTCAAAAAAGTTACTTAGAAAACAACAATACAATTCTTGAATACAATCTTAAAGAAGAAAGTTTTCGAGTATCAGAAGATATAGCACCAGCACCATTTGATATTTTTAGGATCAACCAAAATACAAATAGCAAAAGCAACACAAACAATGTAAGCATTGGTACTGGATCAGTTCAAGCAAATTATAATTCAAGTGAATGCCGACTAGTTTTTACAGCAGGTTCTAATAATCTTATACAAGATTGGCATTACCAAGGTGTTCTTTGTAATGAATATGCTCACAAGAATTTTGTAAACAAGAGATTTATACAAGATTTAACTTCAAAAGGTATTGATTCTTATGGAATCATTTTAGAAAAACATAGTAAGGGCAAAAAAGTTTCAGAGGTATTTTCAAATAGTTCAGCTGCAAAACTTGGATTAAGCAAAGGTGACATTATATTAAAAATAAACGATATTAACACTGCTCAACTAGCTACGGAAATTGCTTATCAAGAGCTAAACAAGCATCAAAAAGCGACCTTAGTGATTTTAAAAGGCAAACAAGAATCTACTCTAGTAGTCTCAAAATCAAGTATTGCCTTGCTTTACCAATTTAAAGAATCTCAAAGAAAATTCTTAGGATTCAAGCAGGATTAGCCATATGACTTTTCTTGTTTAGCAAACTAAGAAAAGTTTTCTTCAATTTGCAAAAACTTTTCTGCCCCTTATATTAAGGAAAAGTGAAGTATGATGCTAGGTTATAATAATTAGTGATGAAGCCACTTTCATGCCAAGAGATAAGAGATTTATGGGTAGAGTATTTTACAAAAAAATGCACAAGCGTGCACAAGCATATTAAGTCAGCTTCGCTTGTTCCTGATAATCCAACTTTACTTTTAAATGCTGCAGGCATGGTTCAGTTTGTACCAATATTTATGGGTACAAAACCAGCTCCAGAGCCACCACGTGCTGTTACAGTACAAAAATGTGCTCGCGTTGGTGGAAAAGACAGTGATCTTGAAAATATTGGACGCACAACAAGACATCATAGTTTTTTTGAAATGCTTGGTAATTTTTCTTTTGGTGATTACTTTAAAGAAGATGCTATTAAATGGGCTTGGCAATTTGTTACTGAAGAGCTTTGCTTAGACAAAGACAAACTCTACGTTTCTGTATTTGAAGGTGACGAGCAAAACGCTTTTGACCAAGAAGCTTATAATACTTGGACGAAAATTATTGATGAAAAACGCATCTGGAAAATGACTCGCAAAGACAATTTCTGGGGACCACCTGGTGCTTCTGGACCTTGTGGACCTTGCTCTGAGATTTATTACGAGGTAGATCCGTCAGCAAAAGAGTTTGACGATAGATACACCGAGATCTGGAATCTAGTTTTCATGGAGTTTAATAAAGACGAAGATGGCAAGTTCACTCTACTTGCAAGTAAAAATATTGACACCGGTGCTGGACTTGAAAGGATAGCGACTATCATACAAGGTGTTAAAAATACTTTTGAAACGGATGAGCTGTTTTTTGTAATGAATAAAATAGCTTCAGAGATTGGCAATAGTGTTCGCTACGGTTCAAAAAATAAAGATCATGATTTATATTTAAAGATCATTACGGATCATTTAAGATGTGCTTCTTTTTTAATTTCAGACGGAGTAAGACCTTCTAACCTTGGTCGCGGTTATGTTCTAAGGATGATAATCAGAAGAGCAGCAAGGTTTTTGTACTTAATTAGAAACAAAGCAGATGCTTTTCTTTTCAAGACTGTTAAATACTTAGTCGAAGCTTATGCAAAAGCTTACCCAGAGCTAAAAAATAATCAATCATTAATCGAAGAGGCATTTGAAAAAGAAGAGCAAGCTTTTGCAAAAACTCTTGAACTTGGCATTGAAGTCTTAAATAAAAAAACTTCTTCAATGAAATCAGGCGATACTCTAGATGGTGCTTTTGTATTTGACCTTTACTCTACTTATGGATTTCCATTAGAGCTGACTCAAGACATGCTTGAAGCACAAGGTATAAAAATAGATCTTAAAGCTTTTGAACTTGCAAAAGAAAAACACGCAGAAGTCTCTGGCAGTGGTGCTTTTGAAAAATCAGTAGATTCAAATTCTTTTGTAGCTGAGATTCTAAAAAAGCACGGTAAAACAAAATTCCTTGGTTTTGATGGACTTGAGACAAAAGCTAAAGTTTTATATGCATCTGACAACAAAGTAGCACTTGATCAAACAACTTTCTATGCTGAATCAGGCGGACAGCTTGCTGATATCGGCACTATCAATGGGATTGAAGTCAAAGGTGTTAAAGCAATTGAAGGTGTTTCGATTCATAACGTAGAGGATAGTTCTAAATTCAAAGTAGGTGAGGAAGCAATTGCAAAAGTAGATTCTCACAATAGAAACTACACAAAAAAACACCATACAAGCTGCCACTTACTTCAAGCAGCACTTAGAAAGACGCTTGGTGACAGTATTCAACAAATGGGTTCTCAAGTTGGACCTGAGTACACTCGCTTTGACTTTAATTTAGACCGTGCCATGACAAAAGAAGAAATTAAAAAAGTTGAAGATCAAATCAATTCATGGATTAAAGAGGATTTCACTGTAGAGACTAAAGTCATGGACTACGAAGATGCAGTTAAAGCAGGTGCTTTGAGTTTCTTTGAAGACAAATACGATGATGAAGTCAGAGTTTTGTTTATTGATAAAGCTTCGATAGAACTTTGTGGTGGTATTCACGTAAATAAACTCTCTGAAATAAGGAATATTGTTATTGCTCAAGAAGGATCTGTAGCTTCTGGCATAAGAAGAATAAAGCTACTAGCAAACACTTGCGCTGATGAGTTTTTAAAAGAAAGAGCTGAGGCTCAAGAAAGACAAGCTCAAGAAGAAGCTCAAAAAGCTGTTGAGAAGGAAGCTCAAAAAGCAAAAACAAAAGAAGAGCAAAAAGAGTTACTGAGCAGACTTGATGAGATATACCAAAATTCTCAAATTGAAGACAAAGTAAGATTACTGATTTTAAACACAAATGAAATTTTTAAAAAAGAATTCAGCAGTGATGCTCTAAAGACTTTTATTGAAGCTTTAATAGATAAAAACAAAAGCTCTGGAAATAGCTTTTTTATTTTCTCGGCAAGTATTTGCGAAGATAAGTTAGTTTTCTTTAGTGCTTGCAGTGATGATCTTGCAACAAAAGACTCTGTTTATAATGCTGGCAATATAGTAAAAGAAGCAGCTAAACTCTGTGGCGGCGGGGGCGGCGGACGTCCAAACTTCGCGCAAGCAGGTGGTAAAGATCTTAGTAAGATTCAAGAAGCTATAAAGATGATAACGAGTGTCGTCTCAAAGATAAAAGGTACTGCGTAATCTTGTAATGGCAAAGATTCAAAGAACTGAAATAAATAAGCTTGTTGATAAATACGGCACGGCTGTACCGCGCTATACAAGCTATCCAACTGCGCCTGAGTGGCAAGATGAGTTTTCTCAAGAAAAATTCGAAGCAGCAATAGCAAAATCAAACGAAACAAAAAAAGATTTTTCTCTATACTTACACATACCGTTTTGTGAATCACAGTGTTACTTTTGTGGTTGCAATGTTGTAATTAGCCCTAAGCACGGTATCGAAGAAGCTTACTTAGAGCATTTGTTTAAAGAAATTCGTTATTACGGTAAACTTTTTAGCAAAGATCGTAAGGTCGCGCAAATGGCTTGGGGAGGAGGGACGCCGACTTTTCTTAGGCCAGATCAAATTCGCAGGCTTTATGGTGTAATCAATGAGAGTTTTAGTTTATATACTGCTGGTCAGCGTAACGCGGCAGATGAGATCTCAAAGCAAATTCAGCCGCATGAAAATTCCTCAGATGCAAGGCTTGCGAGCGCGAAAAAGCGGAGTTTACTTGAGGTAAATGAGCATTTTGAGCGCGAGTATAACGCAGCAGATGAGAATTTTCAAAAGGCTGAATACGAATATGCGATAGAAATTGACCCTCGCGTGACTTCAGTCGATCACCTTCAAGCACTTTACGACTGCGGTTTTAATAGAATTAGTATGGGTATTCAAGATTTTAATCACACAACACAAATTGCTATCAATAGAGTTCAAAGCAAAGAAGAAGTACAAAAACTTACTCAAGAAGCGCGTCAGATTGGTTTTACTAGCATAAACTATGACTTAATTTATGGACTGCCATTTCAAACCATGCAAAGTTTTTCTGAGACGGTAGAGATCATGAAAGAACTCGAACCAGATAGAATTGCTCTTTTTAATTATGCTCACTTGCCATCAATGATTCCTCATCAAAAAAAATATATTCTTGACGAAACACTACCAGACAAAAAAACAAAATTAGAAATTTTTGATCATGCAGTTGAAGAATTTACTAATCAAGGTTACGAGTTTATTGGCATTGATCACTTTGCAAAAAAAACTGATTCTCTAGTTACCGCACTCAAAAACAAAAGTCTATATAGAAACTTTCAAGGTTATACTACATTTGCGGGTTGCGACATGATTTCTTTTGGAATTACGGCTATCAGCGATATCCAAGGGGTTTACAAACAAAATCCAAAAAAAATAAATGATTATTATTCGGATTTTAAACAAGCCGAAAAAACAAAATACTCAAATGAAGATGACCTAAAGAGAAGGGAAATTATTAGAGAATTGATGTGTAATAATTTTGCAATAGTCGATAAAGATCTCTACCTAGAAGAAATCAAGTTACTCTATAAATTCGTCCAAGATGGAATTGTAACTTTGACAGAGAAAGAGAATCTAGTGACGCTTGAGATAACTGACTTAGGTCGTTTTTTTTCAAGAAACGTGGCCAGTCTTTTTGACAATTATTTAAATAAAACTAATGGCTTCAAAGCTTTCTCCCAAGCGCTCTAGATAATATCAAGCAGTGTGGACTTTTTTCCTAATTTATTTTATAATTATAATCAAAAGCTTAAGAAGAAGAAACTAGAATTAAATTTCTTTTCTCTTTAAAATGGCCTAATATGGAATAGACGATGGCAGGTGGTCCGGCAAATTTAAATAGCAGTTATGCAAATGCCTCGGTAGCATTGAGCTCTAAAGTCGCATCACAAGCTTATAATCTTCGCGCCGAAGCAAATTTAGAAAGACAAGCTACAGTTAGCCAAAACAACCAAATTGATCCAAGCGTACTTGCGCGAATTTCAATAGAAGAAGAACTTAAAAAGAAAGGCGGAGGTGGCGGAGGTACTAAATACTATAATCCAACAAATTGGATTCCTTATAGTTTTAGTTTACTTGCAAAAGCCATTGATCAAGCGAGACTCGCGATAGCTAATGCTTTTCTTCAAGCAATAAATACCTTTGGCAATAATGTACAAAACGGTATCAATCAAGTCGCAACAAGCATTGCAGAAGTTTTTCAACCAGTGACAAATTTATTCCAAAATGTTTTTGTTAATTTTGCTGAGAATGTCGCAAAAAGTTTAAATCAATTTTCAAAAAACCCTATAGAGTTTTCAATTCGAATGGCTACAAATGTAGCTCAAACAGGGCTTGCGATTTTTGCAGCTGTTGTAAATGGACTGAAAAAAGCAATCTACGGTAAAGATGAAGCTGTTAATGAAGCTCAGGAAGAGATCTATAAAGAAGATGGTTTACTATCTCAATTAATGAGCTTCTTTAATCCACAAGATGAGAACAGAGAATCTAATGGCAAAAATATAAAGGCTCATCTTAATAACAAAGCTAAAATGGTTACTCAAAGGCAAACTAAAAAAGAGTATCTAAGCAAAAACGCTTAGTTAGTAGCTTTTTCGTCTTCAGTTAAAGTTAAATTCTCAGCAGAACTAACTCTTTTGATAGTTGCCCCAAGTTTAATGAATTTTTCTTCAAGATTTTCATATCCACGATCAAGATGACCAAGTCCACGAACTTCACTTACACCTTCAGCCGTTAAAGCTGCCAGAATAAGTGCAGCAGCGCTTCTTAAATCTTTTCCTTCAACAGAAGCTGACTTTAAACAAGGTACACCTTTGAATACAGCAAGCTTTGCATTGATATCAATATTTGCAGACATCTTTTTTAATTCATCAGCATGCTGGAATCTTGAGTCATAAATATTTTCTTTGACAACACTTGCACCCTCTGCGATAGCAAGCATTGTTGAAAACATTGGTTGAATATCAGTAGAAAATCCAGGATACCAAACAGTGGTTATATCTGTTGCAAGTAAACGCTCTGACTCTCTTGATACTTTGATGTCAACGACAGCACGATTATCAATTTCATTACCAGTTGGGAAAATTTGAACTTTAACACCAGTGTCTTCTAATTTAGAAAGTAAAGATTGTAAATCCTCTTCAATAACACCTTTAGCAGTAACTTCACCACCAGTCATTGCGCCAGCAATCAAATAGGTTGCAGCTTCGATTCTATCTGGGATACAGAAATGATCAACGCTATGCAAGTCAGCAAGAGTCTTTCCAGTAATACGGATATTTGAAGTACCAGCGCCTTCAATCTGACATCCCATTTTATTTAAGAAATTTGCTAAGTCAACAATCTCAGGATCTTGTGCAGCATTCTCGATGATAGTCTCACCTTCAGCCATAGTTGCAGCAAGCATTATATTTTCTGTTGCACCATTAGAAGGGATATCTAAATAAATTTTTGTACCAACAAGTTTCTTTGCTTTAGCATGTATGAAACCATTTTCTTCTGTGATTTTTGCACCAAGGGCTTTAAGACCTTTTAAATGCAAATCAATTTTTCTTGCTCCGATATTACAACCACCAGGCATTGCAATTTTTACATCTTTAAATCTTGCAAGTAAGGATCCTAAGCAAACTATACTTGCTCTAAGTTTATTTGCTAAAGTAAGTGGAACATAGTTTGAAGAAAGATCTGAACAATCCATTTCAATTACGCCATTTTCAAAACTAATTTCACCGCCCAAAACTTGAACGATTTCACACATGACTCTCATGTCAGATAAATTTGGTATGTTTCTAATGGTAGATTTACCGTTTTCAAGCATTAAAGCCGCCGCCACTATTTTAAGTGCCGAGTTTTTGGCTCCAGATATAGTAACTTCACCATTTAATGGCTTGCCACCTTCGATAAGTAAATATTTTTCAGTTAATTTTTCAGACACAACTATTATCCTTAAATACGCCTAAGCTTATTTTAAACTAGACGCGATTGCTCGATATATTGTTTCATAAATATGTCAATTATGCTAGTAAATAGAGGGCGAATTAACATGATCCTTATAAAAATACAATAAAGTCATTCTCTAAATCCCTGATTGAAGACTCAAAGCCCTATGGACAAAGAAATAGGTCAAGCTTTATGCATCTTAATAACCTATATATACCCAAAATAGCTCAAAATAGCATCAAGTTAATAAGGCTCAATGATTTGAAAAAGATTGGACGGTCTTAATAAAAATACGGGCATTTTCAACAGGAACCATAGGTAAAATCCCATGTCCTAGATTTGCAATATAACCAGGACCAGGACCGGCTTGCTCAAGCATTCTTAAAGTTTTTGATTTAACTTGATCTTTGGTTCCAAGTAATGCGCAAGGATCAAAATTTCCTTGAATAGCTAAGTTTTGGCCGGAGACGTATTCACGGATATCTTTTAGGTTTGCACGCCAATCTATACTCAAACAATTTGCACCCGATTGAATCATAAAATCAATAACATTACTCACGCCATTTACATAAAGTGTAATTGACGCATCTAGATGTACAGCTCTAATTCCAGAAATAATTTTTTGTTGATAAGGAAGTGCAAATTCTTGATAGTCTTCTATTGATAAAACTGACGCCCAAGTATCAAAAAGTTGTACTGCATGAACACCAGTATCTAATTTGTTTATAAGGTAATTGGTAACAGAGATTGAAAGCTTTTCAAGAAGTTCATGCATTCCTTTAGGATTTAGATACATCATCTTTTTAATCTCTGCAAACTCTTTTGATCCACCACCCTCAATCATGTAACTTGCTAAAGTCCAAGGAGCACCAGCAAAGCCTAGAATTGGAATTTCGTTATTTAATTTTGCTTTTATCTCATCGATAGTTTCATAGACATAACTACATTTGTCTTTAAGTTGATTTTTATCAAGCGCAATGATTTTATTTAAATCTTCCTGACTGCGAGTTGGATTTACGAAACGCGGCTTACCTGTATCAAAATCCAATCCAGCACCCATAGGCTCAAGCAAAACTAAAATATCTGAAAACATGATGATCGCATCAACACCTAAAATTTCATAAGGTTGCAAAGAAACTTCAGCTGCCTTTTGCGGATTTTTACATAGTTCCAAAAATGACATTGTAGATCTTATAGCCTGATATTCTGGTAGGTAACGACCAGCTTGTCTCATCATCCAAACAGGTACCCTATCCGTCTTTTGGGATCTTAAAGCTTTCAAGATCAAATCATTTTTTATTTTTATTTGAGTGCTCATCACTAATGATTATAAGGGTTTTTGATTTCAGAAAAAGCGCGAAGCAAGATAATAGATGTTATAATTTGACTTAATATGACAAAGATTAATCCCTATAAACCAATATCAACGTCATGCTCCGGTCCATTCACTGCTGAGCAACAAGAGGCGGCCAGGAGAAGAAGAGGACTCAATCAAAAACTAAATAACGCCGGTACTGGAGCATTGATTGGCGGCACAGGCAATGGGTGGTATTTATGGTGCGATTAAAGGACCTAGAAAAAACTAATACCAATTCCCACCAATGACAATCAGTTAAAAACGCTGTATCAACAAAAAACCTCAGTAATAAATCATAAGTTATGCTAATAAATCCTGAATTAAATCCATATAAACCTCCAGCACCTAAAAAAGAGAAACCACCCTTCTTATACCAACCCCGCGTATTAAATTAGCGTGCCAAGCGGAGCGATTTAGCTCTGCGACAAGCACATAAAAAAATCTATGTGGGATTAGTTGGTATGTTTAGTATTAGAAGCTCTAATTAAGAGGGCTGGCAGTGCTGCAATATTAGGTACACTCCTATCAGCTCCATCTATTGCTATCGCAGCCTCAAATGCAGAATATCATGATAAAAAGCCTATAAGCATTTCAGGTGTTGTTGAACACGTAGTAGATTGGACAACTAAGCTTGCTCAGCTTGGTTGCGGGTTAACATTCTTAGCAGAATTTTCTGGACGTAGAGAAATTAAAAAGAAAGAAAACTAAGCCTCTGCAATAAGTCCAAATGCTGAGATTAAAAGGATTATAAGAAAAATAATTGCATAAAAAACTATATTATCGAAAGTTAAATCTACTTTTGTTTTTTGTTTTACTTGATCTGCCATAAATACTCCTAAGCTTTTTTAACTTCTAATTTCAATTCTTCAACAACTTCTTTTTTGAAATTTTCTACTCTATTTTTAAAATCATTCACTTGAACTTCTGACATCCACAGACCTTTAAGTCTGTTTTTTGGGACTGTCTTTTTGATCATTGGTGGTCTTACACCTAGTAATCTCTCACGACAGAATTTATTTCCTTCACGAAAATGGCAATCACCAATCTGACAACCCATTGCAATAACTCCATCAGCACCTGAATTAAAAGCTGATTCAATCATACGTGGTTGAATCATACCTGAACACGGAACTTGGACTACATATGCATTATCAACTCCGCTTAAATTACGTCCATGTAAACCAGAAAGCTCTCCTTCTAGATTCACACTTCTAGCACAAGCGATTACCATGACTTTTACGTTATCAATATTTTTTTCTGTTTCCGACATAATTTTTACTAACCTTTTTATAGATTGCTTCGCTCGCAATGACGAATTTTTAAGCAGCTACTGGCTCCGCTCCTTCTTCAAGTGCCATACGAATATCATCCATAACAACTGGTGATAAGTTAAATGGAAGCTCTATCGCATCAAAATTACAAGCTCCTACACACAAACCACACTCTGCACATCTTTCATCAATTACAATTGCAATTTCTTTGAATTTAGATCCATCATTTCTTGGCGCCATATAAATAGCTTCATATGGGCAATCAACAGAGCATAACTTGCAACCAACACACTTATTTGCATTTACATTTGCAGCTTCATGATCTTTTGACTTAATTAAGCTTGGTAAAATAGTAACAACAACAAGAGCAGGTAAAACAATTAGCCACGTTAATGGATAACCAACTGCTTTCATCACGGGGAAAATCCATAAATAAAACCAATCAATATCAAAATAAGTTGGCTCAACTGTGAAATTAGCTTCAGGACCTGATGTTGCAGGGAACAGAGCCGACACAACAAGTACAATTCCAGCAAGTAAACATCCAATAGCCCAAGTAACATTTACAAGAGGTCTTGAAATTCTCATGTAATGAATCCAAAGCATTACTAACAAAGAAAGCGAAATACCTGCATGCAAGAAGAAAGACATAGACATCGTGTAGTTTGAAATCACGTTATCGTTAATAAATGCATGAGAAAGAGTTTCACCCACAAAAGGTAAAGCCCCTAGAAACTCTGACATCATTTTTACAATTATATATGATCTTTCATCCCAGACTAATATATATCCTGAGATACCGATGATAAGCATCATCACAGTCAAAGCAACTCCAGAATACCAAGCTATGATTCTATACTCTCTATATCTATCGGTTAAGTAAACCCTAAGTGCGTGAAGCCAAACAGCAAGCATCATAGCGTCAGCTGCGTATCGATGAATACCACGAATCATGTCCCCAAAAGGAATCTTTTGAGTTATATACTCAACGCTTTGATAAGCAGCTTCTAAAGTGCATGTATAGTAAGCAAAAAGTAGTAGTCCTGATAAAAACAGCATCCACATAAAGAAATTTGGGATTGCTCCATGATAATAAAGTACATTTTGCTCAGAGCCAAGGATCTTGTTTAGAATATCCTCTATCCTAAGTAAAACTTTTTGACCTTCCCTCACTATCTTTGTTAACACTACCGATATCATAAAAACTCCTATGCAAAATTATTTTGCTTTAGTTACCTCATAAGCTTCACTTGGTCTTTTGTTTGCAACAACAATAGCGAAGAATGTTGAAATTAATGCAAAACCTAAGCAAGCTGAATATAAAAGTGTTGATATTTTTTGAGATTTTGCAGGGTCAATCTCAATACCAAAAATGTTTGTAACCATATTTATATATTTTAGATTTTGGATGGTTCCTTCATCAAAATAACTTGGATCAGATCCAATCAGTTCAAAATAGTTCATCAAGAAAAACATGAATCCAAAAAAAGCCAAGTTGAACAAAGCTACTGCAAGAGGTAGATAGAATGATGTAATGTCTTGTTTTTTAATTGATCCAATCATATTAATTCGCCTTTAATTTAAACCTTTTATACATTGCTTCAAAAGGAGCAAAGCTCACTCTTAAATTATTATTCTTTTTTTCATCTGCATAGATCTCAAATGCAAGAAAAAATAATGACACCATAAATGCCGTCAAAGAAATCACAACAACGCTATAACCCATGAATTCGTTACCTTGAGAGAAATACCTATGAGAGGTAAAGAATTTAGTAATAGAAATCGTCGCAACAACAAAAGATATATAGAATATCCAATTTATCTTTTTATTTGAATCTCTGTTTTTAGTTGTCATTAATTTACTTACTACTCTCTTGAGAAATCTTTGGTCCATTATTTTCAAACAACCAAACTACAAACATTATCAAGAAAAACCCACCATAGAAAATCCAATTACGTCCCCAAGAACCATCAGCAAAGAAAGTCTCACCTAATACCTTTTCTAAAGGTAATCCAAAATAAGGCATAGTGTGTATTCTAGATAAATACAATAGTTGAAAGATGGTAAATGTAAACATTAATTTCCATCTATCAATATGAGCATATTGCTTTTGGGATAGGTAAACTCCAACTGCAACAATCATCACACTACCAAAAACCCAATAAGGTGGATCTGTATTAATATCTGCGATATTAAGAATAATCAAAATCGAAAAAACTAAAGCATTAATAGCACCCATTATTGATACACACATAACAACTGGTCTTTTATAAATTTTCGTTTCATCGGATCTATCAAAGAAAGGCATGAAAAGTACAGTGGCTGGGATCAACATAGTAACTGCAGTTGCTAGAACTGGTTCAATATATTTATACATTTGATATAAAGCAAGGAAATACCAATCTGAAAGTATTGGTAAAGGAGTAACAGCTGGATTAGCACGAGCTCCAGATTCAGCTGGGAATATCATTGCTGCTGCTGCAATCATAGCAATTACCAAGAAACCTTCTGACCAAGGTAGATTGAAACGCTTTTTTTTGTTTGAATAGAAATACAATTCAACAACTATAAGTCCAATTGTTGAAAGCGCCATATGCATTGAATAAAATCTAGTAATAGTTGCTTGACCAATCGCAGATCCACCTAAAAGTATTTGTTGGGTAGTCATTCCTACATTAAAGTTGATATATTGATTTAGCAGCTTCATATCAAGTAATATTCCACCTCCTTGTTCAACAGGGATACTAGGTAAACTTGAAGGCATACCCCATTCAATCAGTTTATTTACAATTGTTGCACCAAGGAATGCTAAGTTTAGACCAAATTGATCCATGTATCCAGGAAAGGTAGCAAATACTTTTGTTGCCCAAAATGCTCTTTGATTCCAGATTAATAAATATCCTGATAGTCCAGAGTAAAAACCTAAAAGTAATAAGAAAAAACAAACCCAGAAATTTAACTCACGCTTACCTTTATAATCAGCACAAATAACTTGTCTATAAAGCTTTAGAGTGCACATAATAATAAAAGCATCCGCTCCATATTTATGCATACCACGCACTAACCATCCCCAAGGAATACTTTCTTGAATTACACCAATACTAGAGTAAGCTTGCTCAGCTGTTGGTATATAAAACATCATCAAAAATGCACCTGTAGCAATCGTGACAATCCATGTCAGCCACTGTAGTGGTCCCAATTTGTACCAGATATTTTGTTTTACTTTATCGACATATGTTTCATCAAAGAAATCAATATTTTTCAAACGAGCCATCACAACCTTATTGATTACATCATCAATACTTGGTAATTTCACTTTTATAGATTCAACTAGATTTTTATTTTTTACTTCAGCAGACATTAAGAAATACCTCCAGACTCAAGCGAGCTTATAAAAATTCGTCCATCTTCAACTTTAAATATGAATTTAAATGGTGATCTTGGAGCAGGACCTGAAACTACTTTGCCTCTACCTTTTGTATCAAGTTGCATTGGATCATAAACAGATAAATGACAAGGACAAGCAAAAACTTTTTGCCCCGGAGGTGGAGTGTAGTTATATCCAGCAGCAACTTCAGCTTCAACAGGCACATAATTAAATACACAACCTAAGTGAGGACATACTCTTGAGAAGACAACGAAATTTGGGTATCCCTCTAAGTCTGGTGTTCTTACGACAACTCCTGGTATAGTTTTTATTTGCTCACCAACTGATGTGTATTCCTTATTAGACTCTTGGAACATAAAATACTTAAAATCCCAAGTCCCGGCGAATTCATTAATATCAAAACTTATTTCTTTTACAGGTGAAGGTTTATCTGGTCTTTTAAAAATTTCCGCAGTTGCTGTAGGTCCTGAACTAGGTTTTAAATATCTAACAAAAGGTGAAGCAAAAACAGCAGCTATTGTACCAACAACAGGTATTGCAAGTATTCCCTTTACAAAGTCACGTCTATCAAAATTCATAAATTATTTTACTCCACCTACAGATTTTTTATAACTTTCTAATTTTTCTCTTCCTACGTCAAGCCTGTCTTTTTCTTGAACATGGGAAAACTGCCTAACATATCGAACTAATTTCCAAATCATCACATCATCGAATTTTATCTTTTTATCGAAGTCGTATCTGTTATACCAAGCTGGCATTGCCGTCCATGGAATACCGTACTTAAGCTCATTAAATAACTTTTCGTCTGTTCTGGTATATAGTCTCTCTGTCATAGTGAAATTTGCAGGAGGTGGATATAAAGATTTGTGAAGATTACCATCTCCTTGTCCGCGCGTACCATGACAAACTGCACAGTTACCACCAAAGGTTGCATTCATATCAGAAAGTTCTTGAGAACCTTCTTTATAATAGCCAAGAACATTTGCTCTAAAGTATATTAGTGAATCCCACATCTCATCAACACTGAGCTTGCCATTACCCTTACCAGCGAAAGAATGCACTCCATCACCTTTACCACCACAAACAAATTCAAATTGCTTTTCTGGTGTGACTTTCCTAAAAGCTTCTTTATAGCTAGCAGCAGGTGTATGACAAGAAGAACAATTTTGTTTAAAGACAGCTTCGCCTGTAACAAGTGATGGTGCATGAGAAGGATATCTAAAACTTGGACAAATTTTTCTGTTTACGTCAGACTCCCATTCGTGAATCAAGCTTGAAGCAAGACCAGTCTTGCTTGCAGCATTTGCAGAGGCAAAGCTTAAAGCTAAAATTATTGTCACTATAGTTCTTTTCATCATCATCAACTTCATTTTCTATAAACCTATTTTAATATCCGTAAAATGGTATCCAACTAATTGCACACCAAATCAGCACTAACATGTAAAGAACAACTAAAAAAAATGGTGGCTTGTTATGACCAACTTTATATTCATCAGTGGAATTCACGGTAACTGCTGTTGGTAAACCATTTGATCCACCTTCATTTGCAGGTGACATTGCATCTAATTTATTATTTACTTCAACCATGATTTTAATCCTCTAGCATCTCAAATTTTGCACCTTCAATATCTTTAAATTGACCGCTTTCAAAAGCCCATAATGCAGCCATTGAAGCAAGAGCAAAAATCAGAATACAAAAAATACAGAAAATCGCAATCCCTTCTTTATTGAAGATTGAAATAATCAAATCATTGAAATCAAAAGCAATTGCTCTAAGTTTATTAATGTCCACCAGCTACTCCTTCAATTTCTCCGCCAGGGTTTGACTTATAAGTACCATTATCCTTCATGCGACTAATATTTTCATAAGTATCAACCAACCTTTGTGGTAGTGATGACTGATCTTCCCAATCCTTATCATTTATGGTCTGGAATTTCTCAATTATAACTTCTTTCTCTTGTGGCAATGTCTTCAAGTAAGCTACTAAGTACCACATTTGCTCAGGTGCTAGTTTTAATTTCCAGCGCGGCATTCTTGTTCCTGGTACACCCTCGGCTACTCTGTAATACCAAGTTTTATCACTGTAAGACTTATAGAAGGGTTCTGAAAAATTGGCAGGCTTCTTAGCCATTGCAAGAGCATTTGGACCATTCCCTAAACCATTAGTACCATGACAAACAGCACAATTTTGTCTGAATATTCCAGCACCAGCATTTGCAGCGGCTGCACTGTCAACATTTGGTTTATGGTGCTCTGATTTTTTCCAGAAAGCAGTATCAGCTTCAGGGTAATAAGCTTCATAGATTTGCCTATTTTTTGGATCTTCAAATCTTTTTTGACCTAGTGACTGTATGTATTCAACAAGATCAGACATATCCTCATCGCCTAAAAAACTAAATGAAGGCATTATAGAACCTGGTGTATAAGCTCTTGGATCTCTCAAATGCCCAATATGCCAAGCGTCTGGAAGTTTTTGTCCTTCATTACTTAAGTCAGGACCAGTTCTTGAAGTACCAAGAATGTTTGGAGTTTCATTTGCATAATCTCCAGCATAAACTCTTGAGCCAAAATCTCTATCTTGTGGACGTACAAATTGTGAATGGCAATAAAAGCATCCTTCTTTGATATAAACCTTTCTACCACGACCTGCTGCGTTAGGGACTGGTATACCTTTGTCGTCTCTTAATATCTCGCCCTTTTCATCTTTTTGAACATATTCCATTGCGTACTCGGACGGATGAATTTTCACCATAGTCATATCAGGAATAAGAACTACTACTATATAAATTAGTGAAAAAGAAAAAATAACGACAAGAGCTGGTAGGACATATCCTCGCGCGCCAATTTTTTTATTATCAGACATATTATTTGCCCTCCTCTACAGGAACAGCAATATCTAGCTGATCTTTTGGAGTGATTGAATTCTCACGCATTGTCATAAAAATATTGTATGCAAATAAACAGCTGCTTGCAAACATCATAGTTCCACCAATCGATCTAACCATCCACATTGGAACTAAGGTTAAGGACCATTGTGCAACAGGATAAGCTAGTGCCCACCCAACTGCCTGTTGCAAACCTGCAATAGTAAGTGAAAAGAAAAACAAAGTGAATCCTACTAGCAAAAGCCAATAGTGCCACTTAACTAAGCGGACACTATAGATTCTTCTACCTGTCAACCTTTGAAGACCATAATACATAGCACCAATAACAAAGAAAGTAAAAGTACCTAGCAGCGCTACATGTGCATGCCCTACAACCCACTGAGTAAAATGGATATACCAGTTAACACCACGCATTGCTTGAAATGGACCTTGTATACAAGTTATAAAATACCAAAAAGCACCTGTTAAAACAAATCTTAGAGGCATATTGGTAGTAAGCATCCACCAAGAACCTTTCATACTCATATAAAAATTAACTAGTACTGATATAACTGGGATTAGTAATGCTGCAGAAAAGATTACAGCTAGAGCTTTAAGCCATTCTGGTACAGGAGACTGTAATAAGTGGTGAGTTCCAGTTGGTGCATAGAAAAAAGCTATAGTCCAAAAACCAAACATTGATAAACTATGACTCCAAACTGGTCTACCAGTCATTTTTGGAACCATATAGTAAGCAATTCCTACACCAAGTACTGTAAACCACATACCTAAAATGTTGTGTCCATAAAACCAGTTCAAGATACCATCATTCAACCCGTCCATAGCAACAAAGGTTCTATTTCCAACTAGATAAACTAGGGGCATCCAAAAGAAAGCACCCATAATGTACCAAACCGATACATAAAGTTTTTTTACATTACGAGTGAGTACTGTTCTAAAAAGATTGTAAGAAAGCAATGCCAGTCCAACTAGAACCAAAATATCAAAAGGTTCTCTGTATTCAGCATATTCACGACCTTCTGTGTAACCATTTAGAAGTGAAATGAATCCAGCACCAATTACAAAATTCCAAACATAACAAGTAAAGTTGGCTAGTTTTTCAGAGAAAAGTTTAGTTTTACAAAGAGCTGGAATTATAAATAAGGCAGAACCAATATTTGCCATAGATAACCAACCAAAAGCAACTGTGTTCACGTGCGCTGGTCTGAGTCTTGTAAAAGAAAGTTGCTCAACTCCTTTGGTTAAATCTGGAAATGAAAATTCTAAAGCTCCTAAAAGCCCTGCTCCCATACCTATTACCAACCAAAAAATGGCAGAGTACCAAAAAAATTTTGGTGAACTCCCTTCTTCGTTACTTAGAAATTTGTTTGACATGTATTTTCTCTATTTTTTAAAGTGGCTTTTGTGCCATTTAATATTGAAGCACTAATTTTAAAGAATGAAAATTAAAAAAAGTGTTTCTGGAATTGAACAACTACAATACTATTTTAGACTTTTTTATCTAATAAAAAACATCATAGGCATTAATATGGTGGATTTGCTTACTTGGAAGTCAAAGACATGCTTTGCTGATAACTAAAATATTCACCCTTGGCAAGCAATAAGTCTTGATGAGAACCTTTCTCAATAACAAAACCATCTCTTAAAAATAAAATTTGATCACAATTCTTAATAGTCTCCAAGCGATGAGCAATAATTATGGCTGTTCTTGTTTGAAGATAATCCTCTAGAAACTTCTGTAAGACCTGCTCTGTTTTTATATCAATTTTTGCCGTTGCTTCATCAAGAACTATCACCTCGGGCTTAGTGATAAGTGCTCTTGCAAAATTTATTACCTGTGCCTCACCAGAAGAAATATTCGTTGCCCTTTCGCTTAACTCAGATTCTAAATCCAAATTAATTAAAGACAAAAGTGGTTTAATAAATTCCCAATCTAACTCATTCTCGTCTCTATTTAACTTTATATTATCTCTTAAAGTTCCGGCAAAAATATATGAGTCTTGATGTATAACTGCGATATAAGAGCGCAGTGCATTCTTCTTATACCTATTGATGTTCTTTCCACAAAAAAATATTTCTCCTGAATCAATCTCATAGAGCCTTGTTAAGAGTTTTATAATTGTACTTTTTCCACAACCTGTTCTTCCAACTAATGCATATTTTTTATTTTTTTCAAAAACTAAACTTAAATCTTTTAAGACCCAATCAGTAAAAATTTCTTCCTTACTATCCTCGTTCTTAAGATCCAAGGGACGAGAATATCTAAATGAAATTTTATCCAGTCTGAAAATTTCGTTTGTGATTTGTACTCCTTCAATAAGACCTTCATCTTTCTCTAAATTTTCTTCGAGCAGCTGATCAACACGCTCAGCTGCCGTGAAAGCAGACTGAATAACTGAAAATCTATCTGATAAATTACGAATTGGTTCAAAAAGAGCTTGAGTATATTGCAAGAAAGCAAGGACTGTACCTATAGTTAGGATGCCATTCTTTAGTATTAATGAACTCATAAAGATCATTGCAACAAGTGCAAAAAAAGACACTAACTCAATATAAGCCGACAATTGCGAATCTGCTTTAATCGTTGCATCATTGGCATCAAAGAATTCTTTATTACTAATTGTAAACTTATCGATACTTTTTTTTACGCTATTAAGAGCATGAACAACGCTTATACCGACTATATTTTGTTGCAAAAAGGAATTTGCCTCAGAGAGTTTCTTTCTTGCCTCAAGATTTGCAGTTCGATATAAGGTTTGATACTTTATAATTAAAAAAACGATTGGTATTAAAAAAAAAGTTATTACTAAGCATAATTTCCAGTTAAGCAAGAACATGAAAATTAAAATTCCCACAACATTAAAAATATCTAGAATAAGAAAGATTACACCACCTGCAAAACTTTCAGAGAGTTGTTCAATATCACTTGTTATACGAGAGACATTTCTTCCAACTGGAGTTTTATCAAAATAGGTCATTGGCAATTTCTGAAGATGATCAAATAAATTTAGCCTCAAATCAGCTACTGAGTTTTGTCCAATTAAATTGATAAGCCAAAACTGACTGGATTGGACTATAAAATTTAAAAAAACTGCCAGAAACAAAAGTAATACATAAAAATATAATTTTTCCAAGTTAAAATTTTTCAACGAATCATCAATAGCCCTTTGTAGAATATATGGTTGAGCCGCAAAAGTAATTAAACTGAGAGGTATTAAAAGTAGAGCAATCAATATTTTAAATGAATGTGGCTTAAAATAAGGCAACAAGAGCTGAAATAATTGCAAATTTGATTTTGAATTAACCCTATCCTTCATTAGATTTTTCCTTAGCAGCCTCTAGTAATTCTTTAAACAGTGTTCCATTCTCTTTTAAATACTCATAATCACCCTCTTCAACAATACTAAAATTATCCATTACAAAAATTCTATCCATCAACTCAGTAATTTGAATTTTATGAGTAATAAAAATCGTAGTTTTTCCTTTTCTTAATTCCAAAATATTCTTCAAGATATTAGAAGTACTGATATTATCCAGGCTACTAAAAGCATCATCAAAAATAATCACTTCTGGATTAACAGCAAGTGCTCTTGCAATCGATATGCGCTGCTTTTGTCCACCTGAAAGAGTTATACCTTTCTCTCCGACAATAGTCTGATAGCCATTAGGGAAATTATCTATCTCTTCATCAAGAAAAACAATTTTTGCCAAAGTAACTACTTCTTCATGGCTAAGATCAGCAGCATAAGCAATATTCTCTTCAACTGTTGTTGAAAAAAGGAAAGTCTCTTGAGGAACTAAAGTAAAAATAGATCTTAAAGAATCTAACTTGATTTTTCTGATACAAATACCGTCAATTACAATTTGATTGTCCTCAACCTCAAACATTCTCATTAATTGATTTGCAAAAAAACTTTTTCCTGACGCAATAGTACCTACGATTGCGATTGTTTCTGACTTTTTTATATCCTTACCCAAATGATTAAATTGAATTTTTGAGTCAAAGGTTCTTTTTTCGATCGCGCCAACCAAGTCCCTAATTTCAGGTTCTCTTTCAAGAATTTTTTTTATTCTCTTTTGACTCACTTGAGCTCTGTAAACTACAGTCACCAACCAACCAAAAGAAGCAACTGGCCATATCAAATTCTGGACAAATAAAGTGTAAGCGGCAAAGTCACCTAAATCAAAGCTTGATTCAATAACACCTTTGCCACCGAAATAAAGGACTAATATTGAGCCAAACGAAGCAATACTCCTCATTACTGGTCCAGATACACTTCTTATAGCAACGAGTTTTAAGTATTCGATCCTTAAACTATTATTTTCTATATTAAAACGGTTCACCTCGTTGTCTTCTTGAGCAAAAGATTTGACTATCGCCATACCGCTAATATTCTGTTCAATAAAATTACTCATTTCACCCAATTTTTGCTGCACAAGCTCTTGATAAAATTTTATTTTGTCACTAAGAACAACAACCGATAAAATAACGAGAGGCACTAAACACAAAAAAGCCCAGGTCAAAGGAATATTCAAAGCAAACATTCTAGGCAAAGTAAAAGCAAAAGCAATTAAGGTATTTAAAATATTTAGCATTGCAAAGCCTGCAAGCGCTCTTATAGACTGAACATCATTTGAAATAATTGAAATCAAATCACCTGTTCTTTGTTTAGAGAAATAATTCATTTCTTGTTTTACTAAATGATTGAAAATAGTTTTCTTTAAATCAAACTCAGCTTGCCTGCCAAGCCTAAAAATAATCTGCCTAGAATAAATACGAAAAATAGCCATCACTATAGCTAAGAGCAAAATTACGAGTAGAGTGTAGTTTAGTAAATTAAATTCATTCTTGTACTCTAAAAGGTTAATTGCGTCTCTAATTTTCATTGGGATATAAGCAGCAATAGCATTAACAAGGAATAAAAATACACAACCCAATAGATACTTATATTTATATTTTGCAAGAAAGTTAAAAATTTCTTGCTCCTAATAAAAACTCAAGTACAACAAAAAATAAAATCAAAACAGAAATCCAAGTATTAATGGTAAAAAAAGCTTCTTCAATTTTATTTTTTTCAACTAAATTTTGTTCATAAATAAGACAAAAAATAACGGCAAGTATTCCAATCTTAAAAACCAAACCCAGACCCAAATCAAAAGCAGTCAAGTATAGAAACAAAGGTGTTAATAAGTGACAGAATCTGGCTATCATTTTTGCTTTTTCAGAACCAAAAATAGAGGGGATTGAGTATAGTTTTTCCTTTTGATCAAATTCCTCATCCTGTAGTGAATAATAAATATCAAAGCCAGCTACCCAAAAACTCACAGCTAAAGAAAGATATATGGGAGCCCATAGGAAATTATCATACAAATCAAATGCACTACCAGTTATTGCAATCCAACCTGCATAAGTAGCACCTCCGAGTGTAGTCCCTAAAAAGAAATGGCAAAGCCAAGTAAATCTTTTTAGAAAGGAGTAAGCTAAAAGCCAAACCATTGCAATAGGTGAAAGTCTTATACAAATACTTGGTAACTGACTTGCACAAAATAATAAAATAGCGACCGCCGCAAAAGTAAAAATCAAAGCTGTTTTTTTTGAAATATCACCTTTGGGTATTTCTCTGGTAGCTGTTCGTGGATTTCTTGCATCTATATTTGAGTCAATTAATCTATTTAATGTCATACCCGCTGACCTTGCTGCAAAAAGAGAAAGTACAATCCAGAGGAAATTCTGCCAATTATCAAAATTATAGTTTAGATGAATAATTGCAAGAAATGATGCCGATAAAACAAAAGGCAAAGAAAAAATCGTATGTTCGATTTTTATCATTCTGCTCCATTTTTTTATTTCGCTTATTATAGTCAGCATATTTTCATTACCAAGGTATTTACCGTCATCGCAAGCAAAGCCAAACAATCTATTTCTGAAAAGACAATTGCAGCATTAAGAATGGATTGCCACGTCGCTTTGCTCATTGCAATGAGGATCGAACTCACCAGTTTTCTTATCAAGCTCTAACTCAGACTCATTTCCTACATTAACTTCTTCTTGGATTTCATCTTTTACAAGTTTTGATTTCTTCAAAAACTCTTCTCTATATTCTAATCTCAACTTTGCATCCATGTCATCAACTGAATCCACCGCTTGATCCCAAGCTGTATATATCTGATACTTACCCGTATCACGAAGATCACCAGCAACATATAGACCAGTTACGCTAGATTCACCTTTTGGATTACAAATAATATTTCCACGTGAATTAATATCAGCTCGAACCTGCTTGGCAAGATCGTTATATGCTATTTGCCCAAGCATAGCAAAAGCTAATTCAACAGGTTCTTCTTTTGTTTTGTTACAATCCTCTGCCAGATTGTCACAATCTTTTAAAATAAAGGCTTCCATTTTTTCCTTAGGATCACCTTTAATACCAATAATAGGTTCTCTAACAACCTTGATCTTGTAGGCTTCAAGCAGAGGTAAAGTTTCAGGTGGAAATTCTGGTGTTTGACCATTTGTAAAAATCTTCATTGCAGGTGGTTGATATCTTTCATAGAGCATAATTGCAACCCAAGCTGCAGCAGCAGTGTGACCAATAGTCGCAGTTATTTTCTGTTTTGATTTATGACCATCACAACGAACACAATAATCAACGTGCCCTTGATTGGCGTATGGAAGAACAGGTTTAATAGAGCCATCAATCTCTGGCTGTATATCCATAATTCCGGTTGCAAGTAAAACATATTTCGCTTTGAATTCTTTATCTAAATTAGTTTTTAAATTAAAATGACCTGTGACTTTATCTTTTTCAAGAGAAATAACAGTTTCTTGCATGTCTGTAAATTTGTCTGCAAATCCAGACTCAGCTTTTATCCATTCAAAAGTATCTTTTGTTGCACTTGATATTGGACGATTTAGATCTGCTGCCATTGGCATATTTACAACTTTATGAACCCACGTAGCCCTTGATTTTCTTTTTGTCTGAGCATCACCAGTAAAAGCAATCGTATTTTTATTATTAAGTACCGATCTGAGCACACCCATTTGTCCAGCGGCTCCCGCTCCTATTATTGCGATATCGTAAATAATTTCTTGGTTTTGCATAGCTTTTATTATAACGCTTCATCACCTTAAGAGCTTTTTAACTCAAAAATGCTGCCTACATCTATACATGGGATCTATGAGGCTTGAACTTCATGAACAATTAGGAACTGGAAAAGAAGCCTGACTCACCAAAAGATCCCCAAATTAAAGATGACACTAAACCCAATGCGGATAAAGAATGGGGCAAAAAGGACGAAGAGAAACTGAGCAAGCTAAAAGAAGACTCTAAAGAATTTAAAATTTTGAAGCTAAGAATAAAGAAGATTCAATCAAAGAAATTAATGAAGCTTTTGACAAAAATGATTTAGCTAGAAGGGAGATTATAAAATGATTTCAAAACCAGATAAGGACGGAAAGTTTCACTTAACTAATTCAAAAAACTTTAAAACCCATATGCAGGTTCAAGATGATGGAAGTTTCAAGGAAATATCAAAATAAACAAACCCTTATTGCAAGCAATTCTCAATAAATACGCCGTAAATAGCTAAAATTACCAAAATAGACCTTTAATCTTGAGAAAAAACTAAAGATTAAACTTTTAATCTCAATAAGCTGCCAGAATTATTATTAAACATGAAAATAACGGCTTACGAAGAATACGGATTGCGAATCATTTTAAGACTTGCTAAGTTAGAAAATGATGGAAACGGTCTTGTTTCACTTAACGATATTGCCTCAAAAGAAGGTATTAGCATTGAAAATACAGCTGCAATTTTAAGTAAACTAAGAGATGCAGAATTAATCGAGAGTGTTCGTGGCAAATATGGCGGTTATAAATTAAAAAAAACACCTGACCAAATAAATCTTTTTCAAATAGTCAGCGGCATTAGCAAAGATACATTTGATGTATCTTTCTGTGAGACTCACTCAGGTAATAAAGAGGTATGTGTTCACAACACAGAATGCTCAGTTCGCTCAGTCTGGACTTCAGTAAATTCCTTGGTAAATAATTTTCTAGCATCAATCACTTTAAGACAATTAATGCTGAATGAATCAAATTTCAATACAGAACTTGAAAACAGCTTAGACCTAAAAGGTATTTTACAAAATGTCTAACACACAAAACAATCTAGAGAAACTACAAAACCAAAAATATAAATATGGTTTCACATCTGATATAGAAACTGAATCTTTCCCAAAGGGTCTAAGCGAAGATGTTATACGCAAAATTTCATCAATCAAAAATGAACCTAAATTCATGACAGATTTCAGACTAAAAGCGTATAAACAATTCTTAGATATGGAAGCGCCTACTTGGGCAAATGTAGATTTCCCAAAGATTGATATGCAGGAAATAATATATTATTCAGCACCAAAAACAAAAATTTCCAAAGACAGCTTAGATGAAGTAGATCCTGAAATTCTCAAGACTTACAGTAAGCTAGGCATACCAATCGAAGAACAAATGAGGCTTGAAGGAATAGCAGTTGATGCAATATTTGACAGTGTTTCAGTAGCAAATACTCACAAAAAAGCCCTTGCCGAAATTGGCATAATATTTTGTTCTATATCAGAAGCGATCCAAGAACATCCAGAGTTAGTAAAAAAATATATTGGTACTGTAATTCCAAGCTCAGATAATTATTTTGCGACCTTAAATAGTGCAGTATTTTCAGATGGTACTTTTGTCTATATTCCTCCTAATACAAAATGCCCGCTTGAACTATCAACAAATTTTCGAATTAATACCGAAGGTTCAGGGCAATTCGAAAGAACACTTATCATCTGTGATGAAAATAGCTACGTATCATACCTTGAAGGCTGCACAGCACCTGCTTTTGATACAAATCAACTACATGCCGCAAATGTTGAATTGATAGTAATGAAGAATGCAGAAATAAAATATTCCACCGTTCAGAATTGGTATGCTGGTGACGAAAATGGTAAAGGTGGTATTTATAATTTTGTAACCAAAAGAGCAATATGCCAAGGTGACAACTCTAAAGTCTCTTGGACTCAAGTTGAAACTGGTTCTGCAATTACTTGGAAATATCCTAGTTGTATTTTAAAAGGTGATAATTCAATTGGTGAATTTTATTCTGTGGCACTCACTAATAATCTTCAACAAGCAGACACTGGCACAAAGATGATTCATCTTGGCAAAAACACCAAATCAACAATCGTCTCAAAAGGAATTTCAGCAGGAAGATCAGACAACACTTACAGAGGACTTGTCAAAATTGGTCCTAATGCGGCAAATGCTCGAAACTATACTCAATGTGACTCAATGCTAATTGGCTCAAAATGTTCTGCCAATACAACTCCTTATATCGAAGTGAGTAATAATACGGCAAACATAGAGCATGAGGCTTCAACCTCAAAAATATCAGAAGATCAGTTGTTCTATCTTAACCAAAGAGGTATAAGCACTGAAGATGCTATCTCAACTATTATCAGTGGTTTTTGCAAAGATGTTTTCAAAGAATTACCAGGAGAGTTTGCTGCAGAAGCGAATCAATTAATGGCGCTTAAATTGGAGAATAGTGTTGGATAAAATTTTTCAAAATCCAATAGAGCTTGAATATTGCTTTCGTATTCGGCGCAGCTGCTGTGATGGGTTTTCTTGTTTTGCTTCGCAAAACTTTAAAGCTACATCAATCCGATATACTCCAGCAATATTCAATCTCTACACAAAACAACTTTAAGGAAACAACAATTCTCAACAATAAAATCAAGGAAAGAAGATGTCAATAATAGAAATCAAAAACTTAGAAGCAGTAATAGATACAGAAGAAAGCAATACTCAAATTCTCAAAGGATTAAATCTTACTATTAATGCTGGTGAAGTTCATGCCATCATGGGTCCTAACGGCTCAGGGAAAAGTACTCTATCAAAAGTTCTAGCTGGGCATCCTGATTATAGAATTACAAAAGGCGAAGTAATATTCCAAGGGAAAAATCTTCTTGACTTAGATCCTGATGAAAGAGCAAATTCTGGATTATTCCTGGCTTTTCAATATCCAGTAGAAATACCTGGAGTAAACAATTTAAATTTCCTAAGAATGGCTTACAATTCAAAAATGAAATTTAACAATCAAGAAGAAATGGATCCACTTGATTTTGATGATTTCATCGAAGAAAAATTAAATATTCTAAAAATGAAACCTGAGTTTCTAGAGAGAAATTTGAACGAGGGCTTCTCTGGTGGTGAAAAGAAAAAAAACGAGATCTTACAACTACTCACATTAAATCCGTCACTTGCCATACTTGATGAAACTGATTCGGGATTAGATATTGATGCTCTAAGAGTAGTTTCAGAAGGAATAAATGCCTACAGGAACAAAAATAATGCAGTCTTGCTAATCACTCACTACCAAAGACTTTTAGATTACGTCGAACCTGATTATGTACATGTTCTATCTGGAGGCAAAATCATAAAAACTGGAGACAAAACACTAGCTCTTGAGCTAGAAAAAGAAGGATATGCGATCGTATAAGGAATTTAGAATGAAGAGCAATCAAGATTCAATAAAATTCGAAGAAAGCATAATAAGGACTGCTTCGAAGCAAGATATAGAAAATTCAAGCATAAAAGATTTGAAGAAAAAAGCACTTGAATTTATCAGCTCAAATTCATTTCCTAATAAAAAAAATGAAGAATGGAAATATTATGACTTCAAAGACTTATTCTCAAATAGCTCTAATATTTTTTCTGACACTGAAACTTTTAGACAAGAAGCACTTGATAAAAAAGAACTAGTCATGCTTGTTGACAAATATGTTTTTAGAGAAAGCAGTGAGAACTTGATAGTAACTGTAAATGGCGTATACAGAGAGGATTTATCAAACTTTAACAACAATGATATCGAAATATCAAATTTAAGTAACTGTAAATCCGATCAATTAATAGATACCGACAGCTCAAGCAAAGATCAATATTTAAGATCATTAAATACACTTTTTATAGAAAATGCGTTTTTTATAAAAGTTGCAAAAAATAAAAAAATAGATAAAACACTTCAAGTCTTACATATCTCAAATCAAAACTCTTTTAATCAAATTAGGTCAGCGATCGAAATCGCAGAGGGCTCATCTTTAGACATGGTGATAAGCTATGTTGGGCTTGAGGACAGCAGCTACATATCAAATGCAGTGATTGATTGCCACCTCGCTAAAAACTCTAACTTGAATTTCACTAAAATACAAAACGACTCATCAAATTCAGTTACTCTATACAGCCTAGATGTAAAGCAAGACAAAGATTCAAATTTTGACTTCAATTCTTTTCACTTTGGTGCAAAATCGTCAAGGGACCAAATCACCGTAGATTTAAATGGTACAAATTCCAACGCCAATCTCAATGGTCTTTACGTTGTCAATCAAAGTAGAAAAACTCACCAAATAATTACAGTAAATCACAATGTAGAGCGCTGCACCAGCAAACAACTATTCAAAGGAATAATTTCGGATGAAGCTAGAGCAGAGTTCAATGGAATGATTGAAGTAAAGAAAAATGCAAAATTAACAGATGCAAAACAGTTAAACAATAATCTATTGCTATCTCCTAAAGCACACATTGACAGCCGACCTCAACTCAACATACTTACTGATGATGTTAAATGTGCACATGGGTCAACAATAGGGCAATTAAACGAGGAAGAGCTTTTCTATCTACAAAGCAGAGGTTTTAATAAATCCGATGCTTTTGTCACACTCACCTATAGCTTTTGCCAAGAGATTCTCAATAAAATCAAATTAGATTCAGTTAAAAACTATGCAACAAATTTAGCATTCAATAATATCAGCACTGATAGTAACGGTGCTCTTGCAAAATTAGCTAATAATGACAAATTCAAAAAATCTAGGTACGCAAAAAATCTTAAGTAAGTAGTTAATCTAATGACTGAAATTCAAAAAAAAATAGATTTATTTAAAGACCACCAAAAAATCAGAGTTGATTTTCCGATACTCGACAGCATCATAGACGACAACAAATTAACATACCTAGACAATGCAGCAACTACTCATAAACCACTTTCTGTAATCGAAGCTGTCGCTAAATTTCAAAAAGAGGCAAATGGCACAGTCAGAAGAGGTGTCTATGATTTATCAGTAAAGTCAACACAAGAATTTGATAGGGCTCGAGCGAAAGTAAAAGACTTAATAAACGCGGCTTCGATTGAAGAAATTATTTTTACGCGCGGCACAACTGAATCAATAAATTTAGTAGCATTTAGCCTAACAGAAGCTCTCAAAGGTAATCTATCACCAGTGTCAACAAGTGGTGGCAGAAAATCAAAACTCCAAACTAATGGAGAAGTAGAGATTGCCATTACCTCGATGGAGCATCATGCAAACATAGTCCCATGGCAAATAAACTCTCAAAGACTTGGTCTTAAAACAAGCTTTATACCAGTTACTGATAAAGGTGAGCTTGAATTAGAAGCACTTTACAATACTCTCAAAAAAGACAGCGTAAGAATACTAGCAATAACACATGTATCAAATTCACTTGGGACCGTAAATCCAATAAAAGAAATAATCAAAGAAGCACACAAAAACAATGTAATTGTCATAGTTGATGGCGCTCAAGGAATCAGCCACACAAAAGTCGATGTTCAAGAACTCGATGCTGATTTTTATGTATTTTCAGGACATAAACTTTACGCACCAACTGGGGTAGGTGTGCTTTATGGTAAGAAATCACTTCTAGAAGAAATGCCTCCATATCATGGTGGTGGAGAAATGATAAACATTGTTAAACCTGAGTCCACTAGCTATGCAGAATTACCTTTTAAATTTGAAGCTGGCACACCCGCTATCAGCTCTGTAATTGGTCTTGGATACGCAATAGACTATGTAAATTCAATTGGACTTGATCAAATCGGTAAATATGAAGATTACCTATACAAGAACGCAATTGAAAAGACAAAAGAAATTGAAGGTTTTAGAATTATTGGTCAAGCTACTAATAAAGCAGCGATTTTATCTTTTGTGTTTAAGGATATTGAAGCTTTCGACATTGGTACTATGCTAAATCAATATGGTGTTTCCATCAGAACCGGTCATCACTGTACTCAACCACTAATGAATCGCTATAATATAAGTTCAACTGCAAGAGCGTCTTTTGCGTTTTACAACAATGAACAAGATGTTGAAGTCTTTGCCGAAACACTAAAAAAAGTAGTTAAAATTTTCAGATAGGAAGGAAAAAATGCAATTAAGAGATAACGACATAGCACAAATGCTTAAAGAGAAATTAGATGTAAAAGAAATTGAAGTGATTGATCTTAAAGGTGGTAATCATTGGCAAGTAAATATTACAGCTAGTAATTTTGATGGGCTAAATAGAGTCAAGAGGGAGCAGCTTGTTCAAAAGGTTTTAGCTGACCCACTTGCAGACGAGACTATACATGCGCTAGTTATTAAGGCAAGAGGCACTAAAGATTGACTCCAGAATTCGTATCTACTGCGTTATGCTCGTTTTTCGTTATGCTCATTGACGCATCAGTCAACTGCGCTGACTCAAAACTCGCATGCCTTGTGTATCCGAACCCTAAAGCCAATCTTAACAAAAAGAAATTTATTAAAGGAGAAAATAAATGCAATTAGGAACAAATGAATTAAACCCAAGTAATTTAACAGCAGAGCAAAAAGCACGCTTTGACGGGATTGTATCAAAAGACAAAATAGTACTTTTTATGAAAGGTAACAAAGATTTTCCACAATGTGGTTTTTCTGATGCTGTCGTAAAAGCACTTAAGTTTTATAATGCTGATTTTGTTACGTACGACGTACTAACAGACACTGAAATTAGATCTGGTATGAAACATTATTCAGAATGGGCGACTTTTCCACAACTTTATGTAAATAGAGAATTTGTTGGTGGCTGCGATATCATTATGTCTATGCACGAAAGTGGTGAACTTGACGCTGCTCTAAAAGCTTAACTTAGCCTTAACCAAAATTTGATTTTCTTTAAAAGAGTCTCGATATGTCTTTTAAAGATTCACTTCCAGGAACAAGCGGTGGGGTTGCTAAATCAGCAATCAAAACTGTAACGGCTAATCGAAATCCTAACCGCACACCTACTGAAGCAAAACCACAAGAAGAAATTGACGCAGAAAAAAGAGAAGCAAATGAAGCTTTAAGAGCAGATTTTCACGAAACAGTTGCAAGAGAATTTGCATCTAAAAATAATTCACTTAAACAATTTCAAAGAAGTCAACAAAACCCATTAGCTATGCTTGCAAGCATGCCAAATTCACAAGGATCTGGCAATTCTAATTCATCAACCCCCAAAGCACCTCAAAATCAAGAAATTAACAAGCCTGATTTAATAGACAATAAAACAGAAAGCCCTAGAATCAGCGCACTCCAGAAACCCTGGCAATCAAACAATTCAAGCTCAGATCAAAATTTAGAAAAATCTCGATCTCAGGATAATTCGAAAAGAAGTGAGGATGCTATTAAACTCCCAAAAGTATTAGCACATGATGCTGAAAGGCTGGCAGAGCTAAGAGTACTCTCTACTGGAGACTCAAGAGCACAGTCGCAGACTCTCTTGAACAGCTACAAGAATAACAATGACAAACATTCGCTTGATCCATCAGCAGTAAGAAGATTAGTAGCTCATGGAATACCTTTTAATGAGGAGAAATTCAATCCAAAGAACTCAGCTGCAGAAAATGATAAGACAATAAATGAAATAATTTCTGAACACAATACATCTGCATTAGCTAAACTTAGCGAAGCTCAGAAGATAGGAAATTTTTATTTAGAACTTGGCTTTTCCAAAAAGAATCATGATTATAGTCAACTCACGGCTAAACAATTCAAGGAATCATTTGATGATACAAAACAAGCCAAAGCAGATAGAGAGACTTTTATGGCAGGACCAAAAACTCCAGAGGCTATTGCCAAAGAAAATTCTCGCACTGATAAACTTGCTTTAATTTTATTACCAGAAAAAGGTGCAACCGAATTTGATATGACAAGGGAAGTTGCAGATTTAAAAAGGCTTGGTTTTACAGCAGTTTTTACACAAATAGATAATGAAAATGGCTTAAAATTATATAACGATGATGGCTCTAAAACTCCAATAAAGAAATTAGCTGATGACGTTGGTGGATTTGGTTTGCTAGTAATGGGTGGACATGGACAAAACAGTAAAACACCTGCAATTAGATTTGGTGATAAACCTGATTCATCGAATATTAAAACAAGTGAACAGCTTGCCCAAGCAGAAAAAGCTTACCTAGATAAAACTGATTTTGAAGATGACAAAGGCATTAAAGCCTTCTTTCAAGACAAATCTATACTCAAAGAAGGTGGCACTCTTGCAAGTTGTTCATGTAGTTTCACAGGCAGCAGCTCTACAAGAGAGAATTACATAAAACCTGAGCAAAGTTTAGCAAAGATTTTTGAAGAATTAAGACCTGATGCTGATGTACTTGGTGCTTTTGATGAAGTAGATCCTCATGGTGAATTCAAACTTGCCGCCAATGGAAGACTAGAGCACACTACCATGAGAAGACTTGATGAACCTGAAGTTAAAGAAGATCTTATAGCATCTAGTGAAAATGATGTTAAAACTTCTGACTTCGATAAGCTTCTTGCAAACCTAGACATAGGCTTTGATGATTATGATTCATAAGCTACGATTCCAAAATATTTAAGATTTTTGTTTTAAACTAGCTCCAAATAGGAATAGTATAATTAGGAGCAAGTGAACTATGAGCGTTCTTATCAAGAATATCGTGATTTTGACAGAGACCATATCTGGCATCCTTACACTCAAGAAAAGAATGCAAAAGCAAATTTCCTTGTTAAAAAAGCGTATGAAGAGTTTATTGAAATTATTGACGAGAATGGGGATAGAAAAAAAATCATTGATGGTATATCTTCTTGGTGGGTTAATATTCACGGTCATTGCCATCCTTATATTCAAGAAAAAATCAAAGAACAGCTAGGTCAGCACGAGCAAGTGATTTTTGCCGGCTTTACTCATGAGCCAGCAATTAAGCTTGTTGACAAGCTACTTAATTTTTTACCAAAGACAGATTTATTTTCGCCTAGTTCTAATCCAAGAATACTATCAAAAGCGTTTTTTTCTGATAATGGGTCAACAGCAGTTGAAGTCGCAATTAAGATGGCACTACAATTTTTTTACAACAAAGGTTGGCACAATAAAAAAAGAATCATCACTTTCACGGATGCTTATCACGGCGACACCGTTGGAACGATGTCAGTGGGTGCAACTGATACTTTTCATCACGCATTCAAAAGTATTCTTTTTCCTGTAGATCGAATTGACGGACCAGATAAATTTCTTAAAAACTCTAAAACTAAACCAATAAGCTGCGAAGAAAAAATTTTTGCCGAAGAACAATCACTTAAAGCTTTAATTAGTGAAATAGAAAAAAGACCCAATGAACATGCTGCTTTAATAATAGAGCCATTAGTTCAAGCCGCTGGTGGCATGAAATTTCATAGCACCACTTATTTACAAAAAATCAGGGAGATATGTAATCATTTTGATATTTTCCTTATTGCAGATGAAGTTTTTACTGGCTTTGGCAGAACTGGAACAAATTTCGCTTGCACTCAAGCAAGCATAGTTCCTGACATGATTTGTCTTTCAAAAGCTTTAACTGGTGGTTTTATGCCAATGGGCTTAACATTCACAACAAAAGAAATATACAGTGCCTTTTACGATGATTCTAGATTAAAAACTTTTTTCCATGGACACTCCTATACTGGCAATTCCCTGAGTTGCGCTGCTGGACTTGCTTCAATAGAGCTATTTGAAAAAGAGAAAAGACTAGAAGACGTAAAATTTATTAACATGAAAATGCAAGATCAACTTCTAAAAAAAGATTTGTGCGACCTGAGTATTATTAGAGACATAAGAATCCTTGGTGCGATCGCAGTTGTAGAATTTCATACAAATGATCAACATGAATACTTATCAAGCATAGGACCTCGTATTCAAGAATATTTCATGAAAAATAATATATTACTAAGACCACTTGGTAATGTTCTTTACTTTTTACCACCTTACACAATAAGTAATGAATCACTTGAGTACTGCCTTGATAAGATTAGATGTTTTGCTTATGATCTAGAAAAATCAGTTATAACACTTCAGAGATAGTTATTAATCTCTTTTTATCTCAATTATTTCAAGCTGATCATTCTAATAGGTTCAAATCATTGAAATAAAGCTATTAGTTTTAAATTACGGTGCAAGCCAGAAAAGTTTTCGGAAAATTTTCAACACCCTTAAGCATATCGGATTGGCGTTGCATTTTAGTTTTGCGAAGCAAAACAACAAAAACCTTGCCACAGCAGCTGCGCCGAATACGAAAGGGTCGTTAAAATTTGAAGAAAACTTTTTTGCTTAGCCTATGCTGTCAACGAATTACGTGACCCTTACAGCAATGACAAGTGGCTTTTGTCGTAGCGCTCATCCCTCGAAGCAAGCTTCGGGGCTTTCGCTTTACTCCAAATAAAGTGTAAAATAGTAGCCAGTGGCAAATTTTGAAACTTTATTTAAACCACTTTTTGAGATTTTTTTTGTTCACGCTAAATCTCAACCCCTCGCGTTTGTACTAGCTTTTATATTTACTTTTTCTATTACTCCACTAATTAAAGACAGACTTACTAATATTGAAAAGCGAATTGACGAAGGTAGATCTTGCCCTGCGATTCCTAGATTAGGTGGTCTTGCAATTTTTATCTCAATACTTCTTACTATTATTTTTTATCTTGCCGTGTTTGGGCGCTATACTCCAAACGGAATAGAACACTTAGAGCTTGAAGCAATTAGTGTTGGTGCATTGATAATTTTTTTCATCGGATTACTTGATGACATCAGACCATTACCCGCATTGATAAAACTAAGTTCTCAAATCATCGCAGCGTCATCAGTTTGGCTAATGGGTATTAGAGTTGAATTTCTTGCAAATCCAGTACATTACTTAGATCACGCAAGAATGTCAGCATTTGATTTAAATGATATTTCTAGTTTTGCTATAACAGTTTTTTTTATTGTTGCAATTACAAATGCTATCAATCTAATTGATGGAGTTGATGGACTTGCAGTTGGAGTTTGCATGATTTGCAGTGTCGCAAGTTGGGCAATTAATTTAAGTCCACTTTTAAATCAACCTGCTGCTGCTATTTTTGCCGCAACAATGGCTGGCTCATGTTTTGCTTTTTTAAGGTATAACTTTAATCCTGCAAGAATTTTTCTAGGAGATAGTGGAGCTTATCTACTGGGCTTTAGCTTGGCTTGTATTTCTTGTATTGGACTTACAAAAAAAGTGACTGTAGTTATACTTTCACCGATGCTTGTTTTGATATTTTTTATCCCCTTACTTGACATGCTCTATGCCGTAATTAGAAGGGCATCAAACAACAAACCAATTTTCAAACCTGATCTAGAACACTTTCATCACAAGTTATTAAAACTTGGACTCAGTCATAAACAAATTAATTATATTTTTTATCTCATCACTTTTATTGGTGGATTAATTTCAACCACAATATTAGGTATTGACATAGGAATAATTTATCTAACTATAAGCTTTTTTATAGTATTCATCTGGCTTTTCTTTAGCTTAGTAATGAATTACAAAAAGCAGAAATGATCATGATAAGATAAGACGCCATAGTGAGTGTATTATCAAGTTCTTTAAAGGAGCTAGGATTAGAGAATATAACAAGATTAACTCTTGATCGAGCTCGTTCCAAAAAGGGATTAGCTCCAATAACCCATGTTGATATAACAAAATACCGAGGTGGCACCAATGTTATAAATTTTCTGACAGAGAGTAATGTACCTGATGATTTAGCTAAGGCTTTTCATGGACGTTCAACTGACTTAGCAGAAGAGGCTGATAGATTTATGCAAACTTTAAGTAGCTTTGGCTTAAAGGATTATCAATTGAAAGAAGCATGGAAAATATATGAAAAGATCAGCGCTGAGACAAGAGAACTTCTTGCTATAGCTACTGATGGTTTTAGCTTAGACAATTTCAAAAAAAGATTTATCGAATTCACAACCGCATTATCAAAATTAGTTTTTAAAGATGTTATGCTCGATGAGATTATTGATACACTAAAGACTTACTTTAAGCCTGCATGAACTTATCAAAAGAAATTGAAATTAGAATAGAAGACCCTCGAATCATATTAAACGAGTTTTTTGGTTATCTTTCATTTGCAACAGGTTTAATTACCGCTACTTTAGTCATACTCAAGCTTGAGGCACTTTATCAAGTGTTTAATCAGATAATGCTTTTGTCATGTGGGCTGCAAAACCTACCTTTATTAATGGTCTATATACCTCAATGGAGAATACTTTTAAGCACTGGGATTTTAGGAATTATAGTGACAAACTATTTTGCAACTATCGCAATCGGTAATGCTTTTCGAGAAGGGCTTTTTGTTGGACTTATCAAAATTGATTATAGTCATGAAGCCTTAATTCGCTATCACCCAGATAAATATCCTCCTGAAACTCAAAGGCTTGGTGGTATTACTCCTAACGAAAACAAAGACGTAAACAAAGGATTTGTAGCTATGTTTACAAACATGATCAAAGTTGGTTTAGAGTTTTTTGTAAAACTTTTTACTGACGCCCAGTTTAGAAAAAATTTATCTGATTATTTTGGAATGATTATCAAAGAGACTTGGCTACGTTCTGGGGAAATGCTCTTAGAGATTAAGAAAGGTAACTTCAAGGCTTTTATTAAAGATGCAATTAGATCTCAATTCTTTTCTTCACTTATGAGAATTATTTCTGCTACACCTTTATTTATAATTGCGATTTTTGAATTAGCTTCATATTTCGGTTACTTTGAAAAGACTGAAATCTATATTAATCAAGCTCATCTTTGGACTAATATCTCTGTTCGCGCGCTCGCATTTTCTAGCTTTATAGATGGACTATCCAAAATCGCATTTGGTTTTATGAGAGAGAGTTTTATGATGAAACTCGGTGGAATAGTTTTTGCTGCAGCACAGTTTTACCTTATGCTTCATGGCGAAGAATCTCTTAAGCTTGTAATACCACTTTCATTAGCGGGGCTTGCAGCTTACCCTATCGTCGAGGGTGAGAGATTAAGAAAGCTTGCTTTATCAATATAATTCTCAATAAAATTTTCTATTTTTCAGTGTATCCTATTAAGGATGCCCTGAAAAACGAAGTTTTTCAATCGGGCGTCCAGATAAAAGGTAGCAACCATGCGTAGCATGAGTTGCCGAGTTACTAAAATTTTCTATTTTTCAGTGTATCCT
>CAIYXB010000013.1 GCA_903930015.1 uncultured bacterium
AAAATACTCAATAGGATAAGCTCCAGCAATTACAACTCCGTTCAAGATGAAATTTGGTGTACTGTCTACGCCTACTTTGTTTGCCGCTTCAAGATCAGCTGCAAGTAACTTAGCTACTTTGTCACTTCCCATATCTTTGTTAAATTTATTTAGATCTAATTTAAGGTCCTTAGCTGTTTTGTTATAAAGTTCTGATCCAAGATCTTTTTGGTTTTGGAAAAGTAGTTTTGAGTACTCAAAGAATTTCCCTTGTTGGTGTGCTGCTAGAGCTGCTTTTGCTGCTGGTATAGCATTTTTGTGAAAAGCCAAAGGATAATTCTTTTGAACTATAAGTAAATCGTTTCCATACTTTGCTTTTAGCGCTTGAACAGTATCATCACCTTTTTTGCAATATGGACATTCGAAGTCAGTGAAAACTACTAATTGATATTTAGCATTTTTATTTCCAATACTTGGTGACTCACCATGATTAACGATAACCTTATTTTTTATAGACTCAGCGAGTTGTTCAGCTTCTTGCAGCTTACGTTTTTTCTCAACGTAATTTTGCATAGTCTTTTCTATAACTTCTGGGTTTCTCATTATGACTTCTAGTACTTTTTTCTCAAAAACACCGTCAACCAGAGAATCTAAAATCTCAGCTCTTGCACTTTGACCAAGTAATAAAAGAGTGATAACTAATACTAAATTTATGAATCGCATTAGATCAAACTATATCATTTCAAATATAAATTTAGCGAAAACTTATCTTGATTACTTCAGCTGGTAAAGCTTGTTATTAAACTAGTAAGATTTTTATCTTCTGTTAAGCCAGCTTGAGACACGAGCTCGCTAATGGTTTCTTTAGCACCTGAAATAGCCCTTTGTCTTGATTCAGTTGTTCTTAAGTCAGTTTTTTTTAAAAGTCCAAAAAATGATTTTTTTTCAGCTGGCATTTTAGCTGCTTCTATAATCTCAATTTGGTCTTGGATACTTTCTGAAATTCTTTGAGTTTGTTCAAGTACTCCTTTTTTAGTTCTATCTTCTATTGGTACAGATTGAAAAATCCTCTCTTGAATCTTTATTACTGAAAGATCTCTACTAGCTTGCAATTCTTGTTGGGTATTGCCATTGAGTTGAGCTTTTTGTAATTTTGCAAAAGCTTCTTTTTTGATTTTTTGTAAATCAGTGACAGCTCCTTCAAAACTTTTTGATCTTTCCTTCCTTATTGCTTTTTTTGCGCTATTACTGTTGTCTTTAACTTTTAAACCTAATTCTTCAGCAACATCAGCAATCTCAGTTTTAATTTGTTGCTCTTGATCATTTGCATTTTTTCTAAGATCTTTAGCCCGTGCATGCCTGTTATTTAATGAAATAGGTTCAGGAGCTTTTTCTTTAGTGCCTGCCCCTAAAGCTTGTGCAAGGTTATCAACTAATTGTTCTGCGAAATGATTGCTTGTGTTTTGTAGATTTGGATCTATAAAAGGATTTTGAGCGTTATGTCCAGAGTTCATTAAGATTAAAGCTTGTCCAGCGGCACTTGCATATCTGCTTGCAGCGCCCATAGTACTGTTGTGATTAGCTGTTGCTGCAATAGTAAAAACTAATGCTAATAATGTTTTTAATGCTTTTAAATCTTTAGAAGCTTCTATATCTACTTCTGATTTTGACGCTTGCGTCTGTTGGGTGCTTGTAGCCCCATTTACTCCCGTAAACATTTTTATCTCCCTAACTAATTACTCCCGTGTTATTAGTTGCTTAATATAAGGCTTAAAATAATGTTTTTTTGATAATGAGTTCAGACATATTGCCTGTAAATGTTTTAAAATAATGCCGTGCCTATAAAAAATAACTGGTTTTATGAATCTTTAAGTGAAAGCGCAAGCTTGACTTTGAAAGTTGATGAGCTTTTGTATCATCAAGAAAGTGAATATCAAGATGTCCTTGTCTTTCGTAATAATGACTATGGAACAGTTCTAGTTCTAGATGATGCTCTTATGCTCAGTGATAAAGATGAACATATGTACCATAAAGCGATAACTCATTATGGTGTATCAAATTGCAACCCAGACAAAAAACTCAACGTGCTTGTTGTTGGTGCTGGTGATGGTGGGGTTGTGCGTGATCTTTTGACTGTTCATTCAAGTAGAGTTGATAGAGTGACAATGGTTGAGATTGATCAAGTTGTAATTGATGTTTCTAAAAAATTCTTCCCAAAAGTTTCTTCTCACCTTAACGACCCAAGATTAGATTTGAAAGTTCAAGATGCTTTGAAGTATATAGATTCAGCTGTTGATGATAGTTTTGATTTGGTGATTTGTGATTCTACTGATCCAGTTGGTTTTGCTGCGGGATTAATTGAAGAGGATTTTTATAAAAAAATTCAAAGAGTCTTATGTAAGGATGGTATTTTTATTGCTCAAAGCGGTTCAAAGTTCTTCATGAATGATGAATTAGAAAAAGCAAGAACTAATCTAGCAAAGGTTTTTGCTGATGTTCATACTTACTATTCACCAATGCTTGTTTACCCAGGTGTAATATGGTCATATACAGCGGCAGGTGATAAGCTACTCAATAAGAAAAATTTAGATATCTCTGAATTCTTAGAAACAAAATCTATCAATCTTGTTAGTAAGTAAAATGCCTAAAGTATCAATAGTTATTCCAAGTTATAATCGCGGCGAATTTATTGAAGCTACTTTGCAAAGTATTCAAAATCAAAGTTTCAAAGATTTTGAAGTGATTTTTGTTGATGATGGTAGTACTGATAATACAGCTCAGTTAGTAAAAGTTTTTTGCGATAATGATCCTCGTTTTAAATATTTTAGACAAGAGAACTCTGAAAGAGCGGTTGCAAGATCTTATGGTCTCAGTCAAGCTTCTGCTGATTTACTGTGCTTAGTGGATTCTGATGATCTTTGGTATCCAAATAAATTAGAAAAACAAATAGTTATCATGGACGCTGACCCAGAGACTATGCTTTGTTATGCTTCTGTAAATAGGATTGATATGGAAGGCGCTCCAGTGAAGTCAAGTCCTCGTCAGCATGCAGGTTTTAGTGGATATATATTTTTTGATTTATTGATGCGAAATTTTATTCCTTCTGTAACACCTATGTTTAGAAAGTTAGCTTTTAAAGAAGTGGGTGCTCAAGTAACAGAATTTATTCCTTATGAGGATTGGGATTTTTGGTTAAGATTTTCACGCTTGGGTAAATTTCACCATATTCAAGAACCTTTGGGTGAATATAGGCTGCACCCTGGTCAATCTGTGCAAAATGTACGCGCTGAACATATAGAAAAAGTTACTTTGCTTGTTTTAGACAATAATACAAAAATAGATATTTCAAAATATTTACAATTGTCATCCGCAAAAAATAACTTTAAGTGTGTAGTGAGTGAAGCTTATAGCCTAGCTAATCTTAGATTTGCATATTGGTATTTAGTTGCAGGTAAGGTAGAGATTGCGATTGATCGTTTGAAAAAATCAGTATTGTTTTCAAATAAAAGATTTTTAGATTATCGCTGGTACGGACTTGGCTTAGCATATCTATTGAAACCAATTTTTGGCAATTTTATAACTAAGTTTCTGGGAAGCTTTCATTGATGGATTTTCTTTCAGACAATCTAAAATTCTTTTTTATAAGGTACTTTACTTTTTTAGGAAATTTTTTACCTCAATTCGTTTTGTCTTTGATTTTGCTTTTAGTAGATTTCGAAAAAGGTTTTCAAGTAGCTGCTATCTGGGGTTGGGGCTATATTATAAATTTTGTTATTAAAAATACCCTAAAGAAAAAACGACCAGATAAAGCTCAGTGGAAAGTGGAGCATGTGAATGGACATAGTTTTCCTTCTGGACACTCTCTTACCTCTCTTGTAATGTACTGGTCCATTGCCAAGTACTTTGAAATAGTTTTCCCTTGGGCTATAATTCTTTATTTAATTCCAATTGGACTCGGTCTTTCGCGACTTTACCTTAGGGTACATCACCCAGAAGATGTCTATGGTGGCTGGATTATTGCTTTTATTTATTTACAGACTTTGAGTTTTGAAGCGGTTGAAATCACTAAATTATTTTTTTCTTTTGTTTTTGAGTTTTTTGGAATCCAATTGTTTTCATAGAAATCATCTATTAACCACTAATTGCTATAATAATCACCATGCAATTCTCGGAAATTAAATTTGAAAACCGTAAAACAATTGAGCAAGTTGAAGAAGGAAATGAGCTTGCACCAAAATTTGACGAACATGGTTTGATACCTGTTGTGACAACTGATTATAAAAGTGGTGAGCTCTTGATGGTGGGTTATATGAATGAAGAAGCCTTCAAAAAAACTCTTGCTCAAGGGCAGGCTTATTATTTCAGTCGTAGTAGAAAATTAGTTTGGCATAAGGGCGCGACTAGTGGTCTTTATCAAAATATTGATGAAATGCGTATTGATGATGATCAAGACTGTGTTTGGCTTAGAGTAACAGTTACAGGTTCTGGAGCAAGCTGTCATGTTGGTTATCGTTCTTGTTTTTATAGAACAGTACCTAATGGTAAAGAACTTGCAAATGCAAAAGACATAAAACTTACTTATGTTGAATCTCAAAAAACTTTTGATCCTTTAGAGGTATATGGTGATGTTGAAAACCCAACCAAGCTCTAAACATAAAATGCCTAAGCCCTGTAAAATAATTGATAAAAAAACTCAAGATCTAATTGAAACACTGGATTGGGTTGGTATCGATTCGATGAAATTGCCTATTAGGTACCAACTGAACGATTTAGTAAATCAAACTGCAGCAAGTATTGATGTTTATGTTAGTTTAGACCAGGGAGAATTTAGAGGTATAGATATGGCTGAGTTGTTTTTTAACACTCAATCTGCTCTAGCTAATCAGGAATTGAATTTCAGTAAATTAGATACTTTGATTTCGGTCATTTTAAAGTGTCATAAAGATAGAAGTCTTAGCTCAAAGATCAAAATTGATTTTGATTTTTTTCTTGAAAAACCCACTTTAAGATCAAAAGAAATTGGTATCCAAGCTTATCCTATTAGCCTTGAATTTGTAAATTCTAATAATCAAAAGAAAGCATATGTTTATTTTGAGATTATTTATGCAAGTACTTGTCCATGTTCTGAAGCTGCTTCAAGAAAAGAAAATTTAGAGATATTTTCTGGTTTTTTTGAAAATAGTAAAAATCCAAAACAAGATTTTGAAAATTGGTATTTTGATAGTAAAAATAGCTTTGCGCATCCTCATGCACAAAAATCTATAGCAAAATTTAAACTAGAAATCGATGCAAATACCTCTGATTTATTCGGGTTAGTAAATTCATTTATAGTAGAACTTGAGGATACTATCCAGACATCAGTTCATGGAGCTGTAAGACAAGAAGATGAGGCGGCTTTTACTTCTAAAATGGGTGATAATTTGATTTTTATAGAAGATGCAGCGAAGAAATTCAAAGATTATATAAAGAATAAGTCTGAGATCCAAAGCTCTTGTGTAGAATTAATCCACAATGAGAGTATTCATCCTCATAACGCAAAAGTTTTTTTTACTACTTAGTTTTGTAGTACTAACAAGCCTCAATGTGCAAGCCCATGGCGGCGGCTGCGCTTGTACGGCTCTTAGACCAACAGCGATAGGCGGTCCTATAATTACTATCCCTGCTTACACTATGCCGCAAGGTACTTTTAGCGTGGGCTATGGAATTAATTTTTTAAATAATGGTCGTTTAGATTCAAAATCTATTGCTAGAGTTTTGAAATCTGACGAACATGCGGATGATAATTATGGTTCTTTAAATCAAAGTCTTTCTATGGCTTATGGTGTAACCGATGATTTAAATGTATTTGCAATACTCCCTTTCAATATGGGATTTGATTTCAGAGAGGTTCATGATGGAGTTGAAGATTTTGGTCATTCAATCGGTTTTGGTGACTTAACTTTACTTTCGCAGTATAGAGTTTATGAATCAGAAAAAACAAATATCTCACTACTTGGCGGGATAAAATTTCCTACAGGTAAAATTAATATTAAATCTAATACTGGTGAGGCTTTTGAGGCACTAAATAATCCAGGATCTGGGTCTTTTGATCCTATGTTTGGTATTGCAATTAGTAGACCGTTTGGAAGTGTCGGTGTAGATTTTAATACCCTCTATAAATTATCAACAAAAGGTAGTCAGGATACGGTACTTGGTGATGTATTAAATTATAATCTTGCCTTTAGTTATGCAGTAAATCATGATCACAAAGAGGAGTTTATTCATAAGCATGCTCATGATAAAAAAAATAAATCTACTTTGACAAAATTATTTCCTCAGCATGTTATGGGTCAGCATTTGGCTTGGGATTTGATTTTAGAATTCAATGCTAATTGGGAAGAGAAACCAGAAGTAAGTGGTGTTCGTGATAATAATCATGGTGGGACTACGGTGTTTATTAGTCCGGGTTTTAGAACGACTATAAACGAGCGTTATATCTTTAATTTTGGTCTAGGCTTCCCGATAGTTGAAGTTTTAAATGGTGAGCAGGGTGGTTCAGATTTGCAGATTTACTCTGGTTTTGCCATGAGTTTTTAAAGCTTGAGTAAACGCGCTATATTTAATTTATGATATTTATTGCAAACGATTTTTTTAAGTATGTTGCTCTGATCATCATTATGGGGATTCTTGTGTTTACAATGACAGCCTGTGTTAAAGAAGAAGATATGTTAACCACCGGATCGAAGGCTCCAGATTTTGAGCTTCCTGATCAGGATGCGGCCACTCACAAATTATCTAGCTATTTAGGTAAAAAAGTTTTGATTTATTTTTACCCGAAAGACAATACTCCTGGATGTACAGTGGAAGCATGTTCTTTACGTGATAATTTTAATCAGCTTAAAGAAAAAAACCTCGTGATTTTTGGTATTAGCGCTGATACTGTTGAGAGCCATAAAAAGTTTGCTCAAGAGCATGGCTTACCTTTTACTTTACTTGCTGATCCTGAAAAGAAAGTAGTAGAACTCTATAAAGCCAATGGTAAGCTGTTTGTGAGTAGAATTTCCTATTTGATTGATGAAGAAGGTAAAATACTGAAAGTTTACCCAAATGTAAATCCAGTTAGCCATGCCTCAGAAATTATGTCAGACTTAGGTTAGTGCCTCAAGGTTTTAGACTATTGATTATTGCGGGTGTTCATGGTCAAGAACCTCAGTCTGCTTTTTTGCTAGAAAAAATATCAAACGATTTTACTTTGGTCGAAAAAGAGCCATGTAGAGTTTTTTCTTCTTCAAAAAATGATTTAGAAATATATTCAATACCAAGATTTAATGAATACGGTTTACTAAACAAGATTCGTGGCAATGAAAATAAAGTTGATTTGAATAGAAATCTACCTGCCGGGAATTGGTCTAAAGAATTTTCACATATAGATTACAATCCGGGTCCAATAGCGGCTTCAGAGCCTGAGACAAAAAAACTAGTCTCTTTGATTAAGGGGTTTGAGCCGGATTTGATTATCTCTATTCATACAAATCATTTTGTTACAGTAAAACACCCTCCTCAAGTAAATTTTGATGGAGAGCTTGAAAGTCACGGATTTAAGCTTGCTCAGATGCTTTCAGAATTAATTAATTTAGAGTTGACTTGTGATATTGGCTATTCAACACCAGGCTCACTAGGAAGTTATGCCAAGGATTTAAAAATACCCTGTATCACTTTAGAGCTTGATGACGAGCTTGATAATGATGAGAGTTTAGAGCGCTACGAAATGCCGCTTAAAAAATTTCTAGGCGCTGTTTACAAAGCCCAATAACTGCGTTACTCTCGCAACTCAAAGTCATCATTTACTACAAGTAAACTCAGCCTTTTCGCTGCTCGAAAGCCTTGTTCTCGAACTTTGTTAACAACACCTAGAGTGCTTGTAAATTTGTAAAATTAAATGGTAACAAGCCGCCTGTCGCGCCAATATCATTTCTACTTGAATCTGCATCGTTAAACTGTTCAGCAGGGTTCCCGGCATTAATTGCTGGACTTGCGCCAGATAAATTAACATCGCTTAGTTTTTTTACTGAACTGGAATCCTTGTTTAATGTAAGTCCTGTAAACAGGGGATTTGAGCTTAGGTTATTGCTAGTAGTAACAAAACTTACTGGAGTTTCTTGAAGTGAGCTGAAGCTAAAATCAGAACCTTGAATATATATATCTCCAATTTTATTACCAAAGCTAATGTTGTAGCTTACTCGTATATTTGAACCACTTTGAAGATTTTCAATATAAATTGCTCTTCCTCTTTTTTCTCTTTCACCAAAATTATCTTCTTTTTTTCTTTCAGGTGCTTTGATTGTTCCGAGGTAAGAAAAAATATTGCTTGTTACAAGAGGTGCTGAAAGACCCTTGATATATACTCCAGAGCGATCATTGGCAATAAAGGTATTGTTGTTAATTGTTGGTGATGAATCATTAACAAAGATTGTGTGCGCAATATTTCCAGGCTTTGCTGATCTTGTTTTGTTTTTATAAAATACGTTATTTGAAATTATTGCAGATTCATTGTTGTTGTTTGTTCCAAAAATATAAATCGCACTACCAGCTCCAATAGATTGGTTGTTGTAAAACCAGCATTGTCTTATGGTTGGGGCAGCTTGGTCTATTATGATCGCACCAGCTCTTAAACCTCTTGTTAAAGTAAGGTTCTCTAAAATACTATTTGGTCCTTCATTGTTATTAATAGTAATTGCCGATCTAAATTTTGTACCAACTAAAATAGTTTCTTTGCCACTACCTCTGATTGTTACTGCTTTACCATTAAAACTAAAACTCTCTTTAAAGATTCCTGCTTCAAGTATGATTACATCGCCATTTGCAGAAAAATTTATAGCATTTTGAATTGATTCACCTGGGCTAACTATAAATTCTTCTGCTTTGACTGGCAAAGACAATATAAGTAGCAATACTAAAATAAACTTTTTCATAAGGGAGTCATTTATTTTATACCCACTTCTTTTGGGGAAAACCTTGGGGTCAGACCCCAAAAGCCTTAACCAAGATAATTCGTTAAGAAAAATGGGGTCAGACCCCAAGGGTTTGATAAAATATAGTTTCCTTTATTATGGCTTATCAAGAATTAAAAAAATATCCTTTCAAAAAAGCCATTATTCTTGGCTCGGGAGTTAGTGTTTTTAATGACCAAGAACCATTAATAAGTATTTCTTATGCTGAGATCCCAAATTGGCCTGTTGGTAAAGTAAAGGGTCACAAGGGTGTTTTAGACGTTTATGAAGGCATTTGGGTCTTAAGAGGAAGAGCACATCTTTATGAAGGCTTTAGCTGGCAAGAGGCCTGCTTCCCAACACAATTCCTTATTGATAATGGTATTGAAGAGCTAATTCTTACCAATGCAGCGGGTGGTTTGAATAATAAATTTGAGATTGGTGATTTGATGCAAATCACGGGATACTTGAATATGCTTGAGCCTAATAAGGTTCGTGGAAATTTAGATGTGCTTACTCACAAGGTGCAAAATTTTAAAACTGCCACAATTAGTTCTACCAAAATTCACTATGGAAATTATATTGGTGTGCATGGTCCAAATTATGAGACCGATCTAGAAGTTGAGGTCTTTAAGGCACTTGGAGCTGATGCTGTTGGTATGTCAACTATACCTGAAATTGAAACAGCAATTAAAAACGAGATTAAAGTTCAAGCAATATCTATTATTACAAATGTATATGGTAAAACAGAAGACCTTGGGCATGAGGGTGTGGTAGTTGCTGCAAAAAATGCAAGTCAGAAATTAACTACATTACTAGGAATCCATTAATGAAAATTACAGTATTAACTGCTTATGATTTTAATACCGCAAGAGCCCTTGCAGACGCTGGTATAGATTATATTTTAGTTGGAGATAGTCTTGCGATGGTTGCTCATGGACATCAAAATACAAAAAAAATAAGTTTGGGTCAAATGCTTGCTTCAACAAGAGCAGTTCGTAAAGGTGCTCCAACAACAAAAATTATTACGGATATACCACTTTCAGAAGTTCAAAAATCCAAAGATCAGGTTTTAGATGCAGCAAAAAAAATAATCACAGCTGGAGCAAATATTATTAAGATTGAAAATGCGTCTAAGGAAACAATAGAACAAATTAAATTATTACGCGACAATAATATTTATGTAATGGGTCATATTGGTTACACCCCTCAAAGTTACGATAAACCAGTTTTAGTTAAAGAAAGAGATGAACTGTTTGCTTCTGCACATAAACTCCAGGAAGCTGGTGTGATGGGGATAGTGTTAGAAATGATTCCAGCTGTTATCGCAAAAGAACTTACTGAAAATTTGCAAATCCCTACAATCGGCATTGGAGCAGGTGTTCATTGTAGTGGGCAAGTTTTAGTAAGTGATGATATGTTAGGTCGGTATAATTTATTTGAACCAAAATTTCTCAAACGCTATGCTAATCAGTATTCAGAATCAGTTAGTGCTTTTAGGGAATATATACAGGAAGTTAAAGAAGAGAAATTTCCGTCACAAGAACATTCATATTAAGGATAGAACTAAAATTGAGATTTGTGTCATTGCGAGCGTTCGAAGAACGCGTGGCAATCCACGTACTAATGTTGATTAGGGATTTTAGAGTTTGGATTGCTTCGTCGCTACTCTCCTTGCAATGACAGCTATATTAAGCAGCTAAAGGGTAATTATTTACTGGTTTGGAGATACTAAGAAGATTTTGATTCTTTACTAAGTCTGTATCATATGTTTTAACTTTATTTTGGTTATTAGATTTCATGTCAGATCTGTTTAGATATAATCCACAGCCAACATTATAGGCAGCCATTGATAGATTACTCCAAGGTAAAATTATTTTAGTTAAACCAGGAGGTATAAACCTTTGAGCTATATCCATAAAGGTGTTTAGAGAAAGGAAGATAGCAGAAGCATTAAAGTAAGGATCTTTATGACCAAAGATACTGATGTCCGCAACTACACCACCTAAATTTCTAATAGTCCCACCAAGTTTATACGCAAGACCTTTATTTGCTTTGCCCATGTAACCAAGTAATGAACCCAGTATCATAGTGTAGCCGCTCAATGCAGTTGTATGTCCTTTATCACGAGCCTCATCTCCTTTACATAAATTTTGAATATTCTCCAATCCTGATTTGTGACAAAAAGTTTCGTATCTTTGAGCTAGATCTCCTTCTCCTGAAAATAATTCCTTTACAGAAGATACATTGAAATCTTTGAAAAAATGACTTGCCTTGTCTTTTATATTTTCGAAAGTGAGACCAGTTAAAAATCTTCTTCCAGAGCCCATTCCACCTTTAAAAATCTCTGAAGAGATTTTTTTGAAAGCCTTTATATTAAAATCATGGTCTTGTCCCATTGTTGGTTTTCTTGTTTCTGTTTCTTTAGTTAAGTCATAGCCAAGGTCTTGTTTAATAAGTTCGTTATAAATACCTTCTTGTGAACCAACTAGCTGAGAGATCCCAAGTCCTATACCTCGAGCTAGTCCTAAGTCTTCAGTGCGTTTTTCTGCAATAATAAAAATTGGTTCAATAAATCTTGAAACAGCTTCCCAAAGCCTATTTTTCTTAAGTGCCTCGTAACCATTAAAACCACAGCTAGCAGTTAAAATTAGTTTTGAGAAATTAAGAGCGATCAAATCAACAAATTTTCTAATAGAACTATCTTCAAAATTTTTAAAAAACCATAAGTCGGTTAAACCAGCATAGCCATGTACTAAAGCAGTTGCTACGGGCCCTAAATTAATGAGACACCATTTGATTTTGTTGTATAAATGATTTTCTTTTTTTTCAGGATTAACCTCGGAGGGTTTCTCTATACTATGTAAATTTTCTAATTCAATTTGAGATTTTTTAATTTCATCATTTTTTTCTTGAATTAATATAGGCGTGTTTTTATCTTGGCTCTCAAAATTTGCCTTTGTTTGAGGGCCTAGTTGATCTGTCAAAGATAACTCTTTTCGATCAATCATTGATTTACCGCGCCACAACTAGTAAAGCTAGTTTAAGGCTAAAAATATCTTAACATGAACCTGTATAGACATTGGGCGAAAATCACTAAAAACTTATGTAAAATCAAGGTTTTAGGCAGTTTAATGAGATAATTTATCAAGATATGAGTAACAACCCCTTATTAAATTATACAGAATTCGTCCCTTATCAAGAGATTAAAGCAGAGCATATTAAGCCAGCGGTTGAAGAAGCAGTAAAAAACGCAAGAGTCCAGTTAGAAGAAATTTTGAAAGTTGATAGAAGTTCTATTAATTTCAAAAATACTTTATTTGCTTTTATTGAACTCGATAAAGTTGTAGAAAAAGTTTGGAGTCCAGTGCAAAATTTACTTTCTTTAATGGGAGCAGATGCTTTTCGTGATGCCGCAAATGAAGCTCGCCCTGTAGTTGTTGAATTTTACAATGACTATTCTTTAGACGAGAGAGTATTTAAATTAGTTAAGGACTATTCTCTGACTCTTGAAGCGCAGTCACTGACTGGAGAAGAAAAAAGACATCTTGAAAATACTTTGAGAGGATTCAAATTATCCGGAGCAGAACTTGAAGGAAAAGATAAAGAAGAATTTAAAAAATTAAATTTAGAATTAAGTGAGTTATCACAAAAATTTTCTGACAATGCGACGGATTCAAAGTTTGAATTAATTCTTACAACAAAAGAGGAATTAGCTGGTTTGCCAGAAGATGCTATTGATGCAGCAAAATTAAAAGCAAATGAATACCGTAAAAAGCTTGGTACTGACAAGGTTCCAGATGGTAAAGCTCTTTTTAATTTAGATTATCCATCTTATGGACCATTTATGAAATATTCCTCAAGAAGTGATTTAAAGAAAAAACTTTATTTTGAATATTTGAGTAAAGGTACTACAAAAGCTAGTAGGGGATTGCTTGGTGAAAAAAAAGATAGCTTAGATAATGAACCTTTAATAGAAAAAATATTTAAAGCAAAGCATAGAAAAGCTAATCTATTAGGTTTTAAAAATTATGCAGAACTTAGTTTAGAAACTAAAATGGCACCAAGTCCAACTGAAGTAAAATCCTTCTTAGAAAGACTCGCGGTGAAAGCAAAACCACTTGCCCAGAAGGAAAGTCAGGAACTCTTAGATTTTCAAAAAGAGATTGGATATATAAATTCAGAAAATAATCCAGATAAAGTTTATCCATGGGATAAAGAATATCTTTCGGAAAAGTTACGTGAAAAAAAGTATAGTTTTGATACAAACCTTACCAAGCCTTATTTTGAGCTTGAACAAACTATCAAAGGTATGTTTGATATTGCTACAAAATTATTTGGGATAGATTTTAAAGTTAATAAAAATATTCAAGCTTGGCATGAAGATGTAACAGTTTATGAAGTAATGGAAGCTGGTCATAAAGTAGGTACCTTCTATATGGATCTTTATCCGCGTGATATTAAGCGTGGTGGCGCTTGGGTAATGCCTTTGGTACAAGCTTCTGTTGATATTAACGGTAAGAAGATTTTGCCTCAATGTACTTTAACTTGTAACTTAACTAAACCAACAGAAGCTCAACCTTCGCTCTTGAATCACACTGAAGTTACAACCTTGTTTCATGAGTTTGGTCATGCTCTGCATCACTTACTCTCTAAAGTAAGTTTAGATCCATTGTCTGGAACAAATGTAGAATGG
>CAIYXB010000014.1 GCA_903930015.1 uncultured bacterium
TACCGCCTTATAGCCCAGATCTGAATTATTCAGAAGAAGTTTGGAAAATTATTAAAGAATCCGACCATAAAAATATTCTTTATAAATGTAAAAATGATTTATTGCGTATTGTTACAGAAGCATTCCGTAAGTATAAAAAACGAAAATTTAAATTTAATTGTAGCGAAAACTGATTAACAAAACATTAGAGGAATACTATATGATCACGCAGATTTTGAGATTTTAGTCCTTTTAGTTTTTTGTGATCTTTTACAGTTATTTCAGACCATTCTTGATGAATGATATTAGTGAGTATTGCAAATTCATGACCTCTTTTGACTCCGCTTTTATCCCAATAGTCTGTGAGCTTATTGCGAGTCTCCTGACTCATCATTCTTTGTTGAATCCATTTCTCACTACGTCCGTGTTTTTGCCAAGTATCACGCGCACGATCCAGTGATAGTTCAGGATCTGCCATTTCTTGCATGCGCTCATAGCCTACTTTTGCAAGCCATAGTTTAATAGATTCAGCTTTGGGGCTTGGGACAGACTGGATTAGTCTTAATAGAGTCTCTGGATTTGCACAGTCGGTATCGCGCATTTTGCCGTCACTTGCTTGCATTTTCAACTGGTGACATTTTGTCACCAGTTCAGAACCCTCATTTTTTAGCCGTTCTTTAAGCTTATTCCAGTACTTTCTAGCTGTTTGATAATCTTGCTGTTGAGTCAATACTTGGATAATATCTATTACTGAGAAAAACCAAGTCTCTTTTTCATCGTCATAAATTCTTCTGATTTTATGTTCTTCAAAAATCGCTAGATCTATATTCATCTTCCCACCTTAATAACCAAACTAAATTTATAATTATAGCAAATCAACATTCAATCTTCGCAAAAGCGAATTTTCAATACTGGATTTTTGCTATAAACAATGAGATGAGTTAGAGGTTTGACGACTCGGAAAAGTTCAGGGCAGATACCTTTAGATTTACTGGCTATGCCTTCTTCACACCGTTTTGTTTATATATATTGGGGTTGATTTTAAGAACACAGATATTTTATTTTCAAACATTTGTAATATCAGTGATACTTGCTCTAGTTGGATATTTGTTTATTTCACATTCCTACTATATAATTTGGCATAAGGATATGAAAAATGCCTGATGATATATTAAGTCAAATATTGATATTCAGCTCACCATTAGTGTTTGCTTTGATTATATTTATTACCTTGGGTAAAACTCCTGAGCAAAGAGAACTTGAAAGTCAAAAAATGAGAGAAATAAAACGAACCTTGTCTACTGATACCGTTTTCCTCATTAGATATGTTGGGGAAAATCAGATTCATGTCCAGACAATCGGACACTTCACAAACACAGGGAAGCAAGGGGACGTGAGTCCCTTTGAACACTAATTAACTATGTTGTAGCCCATCTTAGCGCCAGATACCGCACCTTTGCCCACACCGACAACAGCACCAACTATTATACTCAAAGGAATACTTATTGGAGCGGCAAGAATTTTTAGAAGCATGTTTGGTGCTGGGATAAGTGGATCGGTTACTCCGTCAACAGCGCCCTTTACAATACCAGTAGGTAAACCTACTATAGCTCCAAGTGGTGCACCGAGTGTGATTGCTAAAGCTCCACCCACGATTTGTCCAAATATATTTGCCTGTGCAGGATTGCTCGACAAAATAAGTGTACAAAGAGCGATTGATAATGTTAATTTCCTCATATACAAATGATTATAGCACGAATGATTAGTAAAGAAAAGGGTGCTTGACACGCTCCCACCGTTCACTTTATTTACATAAAACAACTTACTTGTATATGTTGCAAACCCTATAGTATAACTTTAGAGTCTGAAATCGATTGAATCTTTCAATATTATTTTTGAAAAATTGATTGTGAATGATGCGGTTCTATTGATTCAAATGAGGGTTCTTAATTGGTGACACATTGTCACTAATTGAAAATTCAAGAAAAAATAAGCAAGTTCTTTATTCTTAGATGCTTTTACTAATAAGCGGTTGAATTTATCAGAGAGTGTAGCTGGTTTAGCATGCTCCTGAAAAAACAATTTCGAATCCTTCACTATTATTTTGAAAAATTTATCCTGAAAGGCGCGGCCCTATTTATTAGGTTAAATTTGTAAATAAAGTATTAGGCACATTATACTGAGGAATAATTTCATGTATTTATTCTTTTCCATGCCAAAATATGAATATTCCCTATGCCCAAAACAATAATTTTAGTTTTGATATTTTCTGTTTTAAGCTTATTTGCTGTTAGTGCAGAAATTTCTAAGCCACCGTTAACAGGTGAATGGAAATTAGTTCTAGACGAAGATTTTAATACTTTTGAAGAGAGTAGATGGAACACTAAACTTGAAACACCCAAGCATACTTACAGACGTTCAGATTGTTTTTTCCTTGATGATAATGTAAAGGTTAAAGATGGAAGTTTAGTGCTTACTACCAAGCGTGAAAAATTAGAATTAACAGATGTGCGTGGTAATACTAGGAAATTAAAATACACTTCAGGTCTTATAAATAGTTTTGGTAAGCTCAAATTTAAATATGGATATTTTGAGGCAAGAATTAAATTACCTTATGCAAGAGGCTTATGGCCTGCTTTTTGGATGATGCCAGATCGAAATCTTGAGCCAATTTCCTTCTTTAAAAAGGGAATGAGATCTACGAAAATCATAGAAAATTCAGTTAAGTATGTGAATGGTAAAGGCATGGAAATAGATATTATGGAATACCTTACTGAATGGAGGAATACTAAGTTTCATACTGCTGCTCATTGGGGTGGTTATCAAGAAGATCTTAAAAGTATCAGGTATTACCATAATGAAAAATTTGATGAAGGATTTCATGAATTTGGGGTACTTTGGCAAGAAAATTTATTAGTCTGGTTCTTTGATGATGTGGAAATTTCTCGTTGGGAAAATGCAAGAGTAGCCGATGTACCGATGTATTTAATTTTAAGTACTAATGTTGGTGGCTGGGCTACTTGGCGCGTAGAAAAAGACCATCTGCCTGAAGAGACTTTAGTTGATTATGTTCGTGTTTGGCAGAAAAATTAAACTTTATCTCTAACTGCGATATGTGCTGGTGAGAGGATTTCGGCTCCAGCATCTTTAAAATTCTTTAGGATGTTTCTTTGAAGTTCTGATTTGGAGATTAATAAATTCTTTGCATCATCAATATAAGCATTTAGTTCGTACTGAATACAATAATCAGAAAGTTCTTTTACAAGTACAAAAGACTTAGGCTCGGATAGGACTCCCTGAGCATTGTCGCAGGAGCTTAAAAGAAGCTTATCAACCGTCTCAACGTCGATGTCATAGCCAAGTCCGAGAGGAATTCTGATTATCAACCTCTCATCATCTTTAGCCGAAGTCGTATAATTTATAACCTCTTTAGAAAGGATTATAGAATTGGGAATAGTAATGTCTTCATTGTAAATAGTTTTAAGCCTGGTTGCTAAAAGCCCCATTTCTTCTATGACACCAATAATATCTCCCATTTTGACTTTATCACCAGGTCCAAATGGACTCATGTAGATAAGTACAATTCCTGCAATCATATTTGCAACGGCAGAGCTTGATCCAAGTGATAGAAGAACACCGATAAAAACTGAAATACCTTGAAATGCTGGTGAATTTGATCCTGGTAAGTAAGGGAAAATCATTACCAGTGCAAAAGCAATGATAATGAATCTTAAAATCTGGTAAGTTGGTCTAATCCATTCTTTTCTAAAGCCTCGAAATGCGATTTGTTGTAGGTAAAGTCTTCTAACAATTAATTTTGCAAACTCTAAAATAAAATAGGTAATGGCTATGATTGAGGCAATAATTAATAAGTTTGGCGCAAATGAAAAAAATGATTTTGTGAATAAACTGATTATGTCAAAAAAATATGAAACTAGTTTTGAAGAGATATTCTTAGTGCACTCAAAAATATTTAAAGCATAAGTCAAAAAACTATAAATAAAAATTAGAAAAAAAATTGACTTGAAAACTTTGAAGCTAATACTCAATCCCTGATTGATATTTTCGTTTGAGATAAGTACTATTTTTTTAAATTTTATCTCAATGAGATTTTGTGTCTTTATATGACTCATGTAATTATAAATTTTCTTAAAAACGAATACGGTAAGTTTGTAAAGTAAGAAAAAAATTATTGAAGCAATAACTAGGTGAAGTGTCTTATGAAGGTCAAAATTTGAAAAAAATGCTGTTACCTCTGAATCTATAAATTCAGCTTTTGTGACTGTTTTGAGAAAATCTCCATTGGTCTTTAATATGTTTTGGTTTATTTCTTCCACTTAAAATAAAATTGATTTCCCCATTTTCTGGTTTAAGTCACCAAGCTGATCTTTAGTGCCGCTTAGTTGAGCTTTTAATTCTTTTACTTCTGTCTTAATACCGGAGATTTCAATAGCAATTTGGCTCATAGGACGTGTAATAAAAAAGAACGTGAAAACACCAGCCATAGCAAGTAAAATTAGTGTTTTCAAGAAGCTCATGCTTTCATTCTAACAGTAAATATTAGCTTGGGTTTTATTACTACTCTAAGGTAAAACCATATATTCAATAAACACTACTATGCGTCCAGCTGTAATCGCTTCACCAGCAATTGATAATTGAACATTTCTTTTGGCAGTTGTCTTATTTGAAATATTTATTAGTAAGCCATTTTGAATTCCAACACGTGCTCCTAAGTTCCAGGGATTACTGTCGTCATTGATACTAATTGGTGCTAATAACCCATTAACATCATCGACTGGAATGCTTATGCCTATACTACTTGCGTCAGTGGCAGAATCTAATGCTTGTAATACTTCGTACCATACTCTCGTGACTCTTGCATTTGCTGGAAGTAAGGCATTTCTTAAATTAGTAAACCCTGTGACTCCAGTATCAATTGTTCTGTCAAATTCTCCTCGTAATACGGATATAATTTGTCCACTTGGTGGTAAGCTTAAAGTTCCACCTTGCGTAGAGCTCTCAATGATTGTATTTGCTAATTTTGTTTTAAAAGCTATATCGCCATTGCCTTCAAAACTAATTTCACCAGATTTACCTTTAGAGCTAATGATGCCAGTCGATGATAGTATGCCGGAATCACTAATTATCGGATGACTGTTCCAAAGTAAAGTACCTTGTGTTGACACTTGTAGTGAAATTTCATCTAAGACAACTCTTTGTCCATAAAGTGAATTCTCTGAATCCACAAACCTTTTACCATCCCAAAGTAGCTGTCCTTGATTGTCTCCACTTAAACTAATATTATTGAAGATCAAAGATTGAGCTGTAATATTTGTTACTTCCAGATCTTCCTCTGGTGGATTTGGATCTGGAGTGCCTGTATCTGGAGTATTAAAGATGACTAGTGGAAAATTTTGAGCTTCACTTGATGCTACATCTCCTCCACTTACTTTTAAATTTAGTGTTTTTGTTCTTGCGACACTTGGTGCAATAAAAGTAAATCCACCTTTGAATTTTTTTGGAGTGAGTGCTGATCCAAATGTTGCCCCGCTGCCGTCAACTAAAACTGCACTTAATGGATTTGAACTAGTTGAAAATTGAGTACCATATACTTTAATCGTATCGCCTTCAAATACATAACTCGGCTTCAAACCTCTAATCTGAGCAAAAACATTTTGACTTGATAAAATACAATTCAAGGCAATAAAAAAATATAGAAATAACTTCTTCATATCTGTATTTTTCCCATATCTAAATTCTAATAAACGGGATGAAATTATCTTGTGCGAGTTAGTTGATTCTTCTTGCGAAATAAGCTATTGGTATTCCTGCTAAAGCCCAAGCAATAATAATATCTACAACTTCAACTTTTAAATAATCAAACGAGAATCCCCACCAATTATTTGCAGGTAAAGCATATCCTAAAGCAACTATTACTGAGATCAAAACAACAATAGAATAATTCTTAATTACTTTAAAACTGTCAACTAAAATTATTACTAAACTCATTAAAAAGGCAAGTAGTGTTTCACTGATAAAGAAAAATAGAAGCTGCTCGTTCATTGGTTTTAAGCCGTTTGGACTTAGTGCTATAAACGCAAAAGCTTTTTTATCATATCCAGATATATCTTTTGATTTGTAATCGACAACTTGTGGTGCTATATAAATTTCAGAATCCATTGAGTCTTGATTTAGATGAACATTAGCTTCAAGCATCGATTGAATAATCACATCACCAAATGGTAAAGAGGTGAAAGTCTTTTGGTGCCAAGAAAGCATTGTCCAAGAAATTGAATACCAGATAAATAAAACTATCCCGCCTGTTAATCCCGCTTTTAATAATCTAAACATAGCTCTATAATATATTAAATGATAGATATTAGTGGTGATTGCGGTGATTATTATGATTCTGAGCATGAATTATTGCAATCACATCACAATAATCACAGAGATAGATTAGAGGATATCTGGCGTGTCCATATGATTCAAGCTGAGATTGTTGAAGGATTTGAAGCCCTCAGAACAGTTGAACCAGCAGTGTCTATATTAGGTTCTGCCAGAATGAAAAAAGATAATCCTTACTATCAAAAATGTGTTGAGCTCGGAAGATTACTCTCAGATAATGGTTTTAGTATTGTCACTGGTGGTGGAGGTGGAATTATGGAAGCTGGCTCAAGGGGTGGCTTTGAAGGTAAGTCAAAAGTTATCGGACTTAATATAAAACTTCCTCATGAACAGGCTCCCAACATATATCAGGATTTAGGACTTAACTTTAATTACTTTTTTGTAAGGAAATTGATGTTTGCAAAATACTCTTTTGCTTTTGTCTTTATGCCTGGCGGTTTTGGTACTCTAGATGAACTTTTTACTGTGCTTACTTTGATACAAACAAAAAAGATGGAAAGATTTCCTATGATTCTTTTTGGTAGTGATTTTTGGGGAGGCATGCTCGATTGGGTAAAAGATCAGCTCTTAACTAATTCCTATATATCTCAAAAAGATCTAGAATTATTGCATGTTACAGATGACCCAAATTATGTTTTAAAAGAAATTCAGTCTATATATAGACGTTTACCAGAGGGTAATTCGTAAAGACGATAAAAATTTTAATAAAAATCTA
>CAIYXB010000015.1 GCA_903930015.1 uncultured bacterium
CATTTACGATAAGTAAACTCCGCTCATCGTCGCTTCGCATGCCTTGTTCTCAAGCTTTCATGCAGGGCTCTTAGAGAATTCTAATTTTGCACGTTGATAAATTTCCAATTTCTCAAAGCACAAAATGATTGTGATCTAAAAACTTATCTATTTAAGTTTGTTTAGAAATTTTGAGATACAAGGCAGTTTGAGCTTGAGCAACCGGAGTTTACTTTTGCGTAAATGAGGATTGCGAAAGCGAGAACTAACGCAGTAGCTCAGAATTTATAAGCAAACTTAACCCTGTCCGACGATAGCTTGTCCTGTAGATCCTGTACCAAAATCTAACAAACCTTCTGGATGTAAAACTTTCATGTATTCATTAAGTTCATTGACGATATTTTGCATTTTTTTATACTCTTTATCGGCTTCTTTTTGAACTATTTCGTGATCTTTGTATTCTTCTTTAACTTTTAAAATATCTTGTTGGGCTTTTTTGAAGTGATTGATATCCTTCATTAAATCAGCTTGCTTAACAGTAACGCCCTTTTGCTTTTTCAATTGCCTTACAATTGCAACAAATTTTTTCTTCTGATTTTCGTTCATTGGCATAGGGAGAAATGTACCTTATAAATAAATATACCTTGTTTAGGATAAAAACAAACTAAGAGGTAGGAATTCTCAATAATCCTTCTCAAGATTATCAATAACTTAGCTTGTTTATATTTTAACAAGGTATATTTGATCTATTAAAAATTTTGTATTTAATTAAGCAGCAAGTACAGCTGGGTGTTCACTTGCGACACCAGCAGCTTCTAGTGCTGCGATTCCGATACTAGTACCAGCTTCAGGGGCTTTACTGTAAGCCGCTTTTGCTACACCTGCAAGTGCAGTTAGTCCAGCTTTTGCTTCAGGTCCTGTTGTGCTACCAATTTTACCTGCAGCTCCAACATTATTTATTGCTGATTGTCCTATTTGAGTCATAATTTCCTACCTTATTCCTTTGATATTTATATATCTGTTCATATAAAGTATCTCCGACTTAGAAATTGATAATAGATTTATTAAAAATCTCTAAGAATAACAACTTTATACCTATATAACGAGCAAATGAAACTGTATTTGATAGTAAATTACGGCATTTTTATTAAATATTTTTAATGCGAACTGTGCAAAACTAGAATTTATTGAAAATAGAGCTATCTTCAGGCTTATCGTTATCAGTCATTGCTCTATAAAGCAAGTAAGCAACTGGCACAAAAATACAAGTAAGTGTAAAAGCTATTGCGATCGCCATACCTTAAATTTACCATTCTCCAGCTACTATTGCAACTAGTTATTTTGCTCTATCTCTAATTAAGCCGGGAACATTGCTTTGTATATCTAAGCCTATATATAATGTACTTATATATGAATTTTAAAAAAATCTCACTATCCCTGCTTTTGGTAACTAGCTTTTTGTCAACAAAAGCTGAGCTTGCTCAAGAACCAGGCTTACAAGCACAAGAATTGAAAATTAGAGCTCCGCTTGAGTATGATTTAAATAAAGATCAAAAAACTAATGAGCCTATACAACCTAAATCAGTAGAGACTTTCGCAGCTTCTCCTTTTAAACTAGAATCTTCTACAGCTTTAATTCCAGTGGAAACCCGCTTGAGAGTTAAAGTTGAGACTCCATTATCTGCCCAAATTTCGGAAGTGGGGCAAGATTTTAAAGCAAGAGTTTTAAATGATTTTTACCTGACTGGCGATTTTCGTAAGCTAATAGTGCCAAAAGATAGTTGGATTCGTGGAAAAGTTTGTTATATCAAAAAACCACGACTTTTGAGCCGTTCTGGTAAATTAGGAATTAGATTAGATACTCTTGTAACGCCTCTTGGTGACTATGTTCCGTTAGATGCTAATTTAACTTTCCAACAAGGGATTGTAAATGAAATAGGTTTATTAGATCCTCAAACAGGTTTCTCTGATAAAGCATTGGCGCCTACAAGTAGTCTATTGAGTAGTAATACCGGTAAAGCAGTATCTATTGCTACACTTGGTGTTCCTGTTGTGGGGACTATGATTGGTGGCTCTGCGATAGCCTTGTTTAGTCGTGGTGATGGTGCCGAAGTTACAGCAGGACAAGAACTGCAAATTATTCTTACTCAAAATACAAATTTAGCTAATTAATTTTGCCCCTCCACGACCGGGTCTTTTTGCGACAATTTGCGATGTTTTCTTTTGGATAAAGATGTCGCAAAAAGACCCGGTCGTTGAGGGGCAATTAACCAGATCTTAAACTTAATGTCTTAGCCTGTATACAAGATGTCAGGTGATCCATTTCAATTTTGGCAACAATTAAACAAAGCTGCAACGTCGGCCTTTATTGCAACTCCTGCTGTGTATAGGATTATGGATCAATTTGCGTCGATGTATGATTCACTTTCCAACTCATCAAGTTTAAGTCCAAATAGTGCGATGACAGAAGTAAAACAATTGAATTTATCTCAAAAAATGCAAGACGGAGTTTTAGCAGGTGTCGAGTCAAAAATCACAGGAGTTTTACAAGCTGGTATTATACAAAGTTTTTTTGGTGAAGGACCAGATCCGATCACAGCTCAAGCTCGCCAAGCCGCTCAGCAAGAGCAGGTTAAAGCAATTATAGAAACAACTACAGCTAAAGTAGAACAGAGGCTACAGTTACTTGCAAAAATAATGTATGAAAATGCACTCGCTGATGAACAAACTAAGCAATTAAATAAACTAGCAGGCAGTGATATGGCTTCTATTAATGGATATAGTGATGAGAAAATTAATGCAATGGATGATTTAGCAAATACTGTTGTTCAAGAGCCTGATGATTTGGAGCTTAATGCATAAGAGGGTTTGATTATGTTTGATACTCAACAATTTACAAGAATTTTGCAAAACGATAATGAAATCGCTGCAAATAGTATCATGCAGGTTATTCGTCAAAATATCTCAATGTATGATTTTGGCAAAGATAAAAATAAATTCTTAAAAGAAAAGAAAAAAGAAATTTTAGCGATTTTAAGGCAGTATGATGAGGAAGCTTTGAAGATTTTTTATAATGAGTTATATAAGATAAATAGTAGGCATCTGAGAAGTCAATCAGAGAGAGAATCAGCTATTGAAAATAGATCTTTTGCAAAAAAAATTCAAACTAATTTTGACAGGTCTGATAGTTATAAGACGATAAAAAGTAAGAATCTTGGAATAATTGAGGCTTAATAACCAATCCTTAAACATAGTATGTTCATATTTAATTGAGGTAGATTATGAGTATTGATAATAGAACAAAATCAGATACTAGCTTAAGTACAAGGTTGCTTAGAACTCAATTAGAGGGTTTTGAAGCTGCTAAAGCTATTAAAACAACTGGTACTCTTTCGCATACTCAAACTTCTAATGAAAGAGATGCAAATCCTGTTGAAAAGTTATTTGAAATTGATCAGTTTGCAAAATTATCTGAGACTCATCAAGTAAGACAAGAACAAGTAAAAAAAGACCTACAAAACGTTGCCTCACAAGGTGACAAGATTAAAGAATATGCAAAAGAGCAGTATAAAGTTGCTGGTCATAATGCTCAAGCCCTAGCAGCTCAATTGATTATAATTTTAGATAAAGATGCTTTGAAATTTTTAAAGAAAGCCGATGACAAAGGCGATTTAGCTAATTTAAATCCTGAAGAATTTGACTCAAAAGTTGATCACTTATTGCAGGATCCAGATCAGCTTGCGAATATTATGAAAGATGTTTTGACTTCTGATATGGAAGCAAAGCGTAAAGAGCTTCAAAATGATCCAGAAAAATTAGCAGAACTTGATGCTAAAGAAGCGCAGCTTAAACCAATTTTTAGTGCCTTGTCAGCACTTAAGAATAACGGATCCCACGAAGAGATGTTTGCAGCTATTGAGAATTTAAATAAACAAGATATGACTCCAAGAATGAGGGGTCTTGTTAAAAACTATATGAATAGTCTTGTTGATATAGGAAGAGCTCAACAACATCATTTGGGTATAACTTTACAAAACGAAAATTCATTTTTATCTGTAGCAGGTGTTGATCCAAGAGTAGATAAGCGTGAATACAGAAGACTCTATGCTCGTATGGGCGGTATGATTGCTGATCGTAACGGTGGTATTGCTGGAGCGGGTCAAGTATATAACTTTATGGAAGCGGCAGTCGTTCATGCAGGAGATCCTTATGAATACAAACTTGGACAAGATACCGATTTAGACGTGAGAAGACTTGTTGATAGATTGCTTCAACCTGCTCAAAATCGTACTTATACGGGTGTTGCCCTGAACGAGCAAAACCCATCACCAAGATATGTTTACGTAGATTCGGAAATCCCGATTCAAGGTGATCTGCCTTTCGATAATAATACTAAAGTGAGTTAACAGTCATTGTTGTAAGGGTCACG
>CAIYXB010000016.1 GCA_903930015.1 uncultured bacterium
CATTCTAAACCCATAAAAGGGCTCGAATGAACTCTAATAAAATCTATCGATTTTAATTTTTTTATGACCTCCTTTTACGAAACCTTTGGTTTCGAAAGAGGTCTGTTAAAGCTTGAAATAATTGAGATAAAGCTATTGGTGTTAATTGATTCTAATTGCAATCAAATGAAATCACCTTTTTTCGAAGCATTTGCGTAAGCTCATGCGCAGAAAAAAGAGTGATTTCATTTGAATATTGCAATAAAGTTAATGATTACTACTTAAACTGTCAATGTATTACGCGACTCTTACAGCAATGACGCATTAGTTTTGTAGTTACTCTAAATTAAAACTGTTGAATAGCTTCAATAATATGAATACTTCCAATGGTTTTTTTAATAGTACGGTTATCAACCTCAAGTTCAAGTTCAATATCTAAGTTTTTATCAACACTAGATTTCTTAATATCAATAAAAGTACTAATTATTTTATCGTCAAATATCTTAGCCTGACTGCCATTGATCCTAGCTTCTGAAATCTTCCCACTTAATTTAAAACCATAAGTCTCAACATCACCAATACTTACACGCATTTTTGGTGAGTAAATTCTTGCCTTCGGACCTAGAATTTTTGCCTGGCTAATACCTAAAAAAGGAAGAACTTCGTCCTCAGTACTAGCAATAAAATTAACCTTTACGCGTGAAGGATCTACACTTTTATTAAAATCTGGTATCAAATGTTTTTCTTTTAATGTTATTTCTACCGGTCCAGAATAGTTGTTTCTTTCAAAATTACCGACAAGGTAGACTTTGTCTTGGTCCAAAAGATTTTGAAAAAATATTTTTAGAGAGGTATTAATTGGACTAAAGTACTTAAAAAGTATTTTATCTTTCCATAGTATTTTTTGCTTCGTAACTGGATCTATAGTAATTACATAAAATTCCTCATCGAAAGTGATACTTTTTTTTGGTTCCACGATTAGCTTTAAGTCAATTACAGCTGCATTTTTTAAATCTTCACCTTGAAGTAGTATAGTAAAATTATCAGCTTTCACTCCTGCGTAAAAAGAAATCAACAAGCATATCAAAATTTTCTTTTTAAGCCTAAGCATTTAATATGTCCATTATTTTTTTTGCCATTTTGGTATTTAATTCATGACCAGCTTTATTACTTGTAATTTTAGCTCTTAAGGCTAGTGGATTCACCTTTGATAAATATAAATCTCCAATTAAATCTAGTAATTTATGCCTTGCTGGCTCGTTATCAAAATACAATTCTTGCTTAAAACCAGTATCATCGAAGCCTAAAACCCAATCTTGTAGCTCGAGCATTTGATTTTCAGCATATGAGCTAAAGGTTCTTGCCATAGAAACTTCATCACAAGATTGATTCTCAGACCAAATAAATTCTTGAGTACCAAGTGCATAGCTTGATGTGATTAATTTATAAGAAATTTGAAATTCAGATGCCGGCTCAATTTTTATAAAACGAGTTTCATCATTTTCATCAAAGAGAGTAAAACTATGATCAAAATCAATTCTTGCTAGTTCTATTGTATTAAAATTTGCTTCTAGAAAATCAAACCAAAATTTTGCTCCTCCATCACCAAAAGGTAATTCTTCAGCATCTAAATAAACATCTACGTTGTTTATTTTTGCCAAAGCTGCTCCCGCTAAAAAATGTTCAGTTAAACAAACACAATTACCATTCTTTGCTAAAACAGTGTTTCTTTGGGTACTAAAAACGTTGTCAGCACTAGCTTCTATAATCTCACCACATGGGTGAATAAACCTAATACCCTTGCTGTCATTTGGAATAATTTTTGCAGTAATTAACTTCCTAGAGATTAATCCATAGGCGGATAGACTGTTATCTTTTATTGAAACTTCGCGCAATATATTGATTATAGTACATATTTTAGTTAAATTAGGGCTCTTATGAAACCCTCTGTTCATAGAAATGTGTCAAGTAAGATTAGAGATAACTCATAACAACTAATCTAATCCAGATCTACATTAAAGATTTTTAATACATATACCGCAGTAAGTAAATACTATTTGCTAGAATAAGTATTTACAGAGTATATGTCGGTAAGCGCAATTCCAGCAAGAATATTTAATTTTTTTAAAAAAGCTGTAACAGTAGTTCCTTTTTTAGCGCCTATACAAGCTGAATCTATTCCTAATGATATAAATCACAACAGCTATAGAGTTGAAATAAATAATTTTACACCAGCTAAAGTAGATGATGAAAAAATATCATTTGAATTAGCACCAAAAATAAAATCTTTAATTGAGCAACTTGAAAGCCAAAATCCAAATATTAATGATGGAACTAAGGACTTTCAAAGAATTGTTGGGGAAAATATTAAACCCGAAATTCAAGAGGGTGTTCAAAGAATCAAGTATGAAAAAGCCTTAGAAAATTCCTGTAAAGAATTCATAGATCAACGAGAACAAGACCACATTAACAGAATTACTGAATTGAATGCATTGCAGATCAAAAACAAAACACACGATTTAACACAATATGATGAAGTGTTTCAAAATTTTTTTCAGGAAAATCTTACTTTAATACATAATTTAAATAACATAATTTTCCAAAGAATCACCAATACCGAAAATTACAAATCTACAGACCGCGATCTGGCAGAAGGTTTCAAGCAAACAAGAAATATCACAGCTTCTCTTAGTACTAAAATACTTAATGACTTTCTAATGCTACTAACTAAATTACCAGCTACGCAAGAAGATGATACTAAAATCTATATAAATCAATTAAAAGGGAATTTTCAATCAGAGATACTTACTCTTCTACAAGGTTCACACTTAGGGATTCTTGATCGAGATTTGGTTAAAGTATTTATAGAACATTACTTAGATAAATCAGAAAAACAAGGACTAAACAACAAAGATTTAATTGTTCTACAAGAATTTCAAGATGGAATCCACGCAACATCATTATTAAAAGAGAACTTAGATTATCCAGAAATTGCCTCTTTAGATTTAAGAATCACTAAAAGAGTTATTAAAGATTTAAATAAAGCAATTATTGATCTAAGTAATATAAGAGGAACCGATAAAGAAGCTTTTGAGATTAAACAAAAACTCAAACTAAGAATAAAGAATCTAAGCAGATATGTTGCAGCAACAGGAGCTGTTGAAAAAAGGATTAATGAATGCATTAATTCTTTTTCTACAGATAAAAACGCAGTACAACTTGGAATACCCCGAGAAAAAATACTTGAGATTGAGAATAATTACAGAACACTATATCGTAACGAAGGAATCGAAGGATATATAGGCAGAACTAAAAGCGATATTATTAATGAAGAAAAATTCCCAGAAGAAGCACTGCTTAATAGTTTCTCAGGAAGCAAAAGCGCTAAAGATACTCATCGTTCTGAATTTTCAAGAAAATATGAGAGGCTTGTTTTAGAGACTTCACTTGTAGCTGGATATCATGCTCTTTCAGAAAAAATGGACTCACTTTCTGATGAGCAAAGAGAGAAATTCTTCAAAGATCCTATTAAATTTGCAAATTTCAATAAAGATCATGTTCCTTGGTTAAAAGGATTCTATGAATCAGAACTTCAAAGATATAGAAATATAATTAAAGAAGATAAATCCGAAAGAAAAACGGCTGATCTTGCCATGCAGGTGTGCAACATATCTCAAAGACTTGCATCACCAGAAATCGATTATTATCAGAGTAATGATATATTTAAACGCTACGATTTAATCAACATCGCCGAGGCTGCCTTAAAAAGAATTGCGACAATGACTGATGTAAACAGAATGTATTTAGTACTTAAAGTTTATAGTGAAATTTTTTCTAACATTGAGAAAGACTCGTTGAAATTAAAATTGACAATACCAGAAACACAATGGCTAAGTAGGCATATTGAATTTCTCAAACAACTTTCACTAATTAAAGATAAAGAAGATAATCCACTTTATGCTCCAGTAGACGGCAATCCATATGAGCAAGCAAAATTTGATGAAATAAGTAGTTATTTTTCTAAGCCCGGTACTGTCAATTACAACATAGACTTAATATTGAAATATTTAAGAGCAAGTATTATTGAAAAAAATAATTATAATGAAAAATCAGAACAAAAGTCCGACTTGGATTCAAGAAGTTTATTAATGTCATCAGCCTTAACTTATTATTACTTAAAATTTATACCCGAAGAATCAACAAATAAAGATGCTTTAGCCGTAAAAGAAAAAATCATTCAATTGATGTTTGATAGTAAGCTGGATACCACTGGAAATCTACCTCATGAACTTGGTCCTAAGATATTAGATCAATTTTTTGGTACTGAAAGTAACGAAAAAGGCAAACCCATTTCAGCTGCTAAATATGAGAGACAAGGATTTTTAAGATCATACGCACTTGATCTTGAAAAGAAATTAGACACATATATTGAAGGTAAAGAAATTAAAAATTTTGACTTACCTTCTCTACTCAACTATTACTATCGTCTTGAAGAAATAAAAACCAACAACATTAAAGACGAGATATTAAAACACCCTGAATATGCAGGCATAGATATCAGCACAATCGAAAATGATATAAAGCTAAATCTTTGGTCTAGGCAAGAAAAAGTACATATTAAATTTTTCAATGGAGGCAACAAAGAGCTACTACCTCCTTTAAAAACAAAATTGAAATTACTTTTAGAAAAACATGGTGATGAGGTCATGAAATTCATTAGTAATTTGCAAAATCCCAAAATCAAAGAAGAATTATCCAAAGAAATTTCAAAAGAATTATTTAAAAAAGCTACTAAGAGTGCCGATTTCATCTTAAATTATCAATCAGACAATATCGTTGAAATAAATGACCTAAATAAAGAATTACTAGAGACAACTGCATCAACATTTGCTAATTTATCTAAAATAGCAAATTTAAGCTATAAAGGAAATTTAAGTTGTTATGCTCTAGCTGAAAATTCTGTACTTGGTGAAGACAACAGAGAAGAATTTACAAATAATCTAAAGACTATCCAAAATCTTTTGGAATCACGATTTCTACTTGTTGATGGGATAAATAAAACTGGAGAAAAAGTAAAAGAACTAAAAGATATGGTAATTAATTTACTAAAAACTTTTAAAATAAGACCTCAAATTGGTAACCAATTACAATGGCTAACAGAGAATCAAATTAATAACTATTTAGACAAAGCAAGTCTTGCCCAAACAAGAACTGATGATTCGAGTAGAAATAGAGTAAAATCTTCAGTAAAATTATCTACAGCAGCTTAAAAAAATATATAAAGAAGTAGCAGTGCAAGCCCAAATATTGCTTTTATCTGCGTAACATGTCATCATATTAAAACCCTTGGCTGGGTAGCTCAGTTGGTAAGAGCGGTGGATTCATAACCCACAGGCCGGTGGTTCAAGTCCACCTCCAGCTACCATTTTGACTCAAATACAGAAATAAAGAAACCCAGCGTATTGCTAAGTTTCTTTATTTCGCAATAGAAAACTATTTTAAGCTGCTAACTTAACCATAATACCCTGACCACCTATTGGTGCATTTTGTTGAGGCTGAACCGGTTGAGGTTTAGCTTCAAATTCTTCAATTTGCAAATTCAAATTAATTACAGGTACTTCAGGTTTAGGAACATCAATCTTAATTAGCGGTGCGATTTCCTTAGCCAGAGCTGGCGCTATTTTTTCAACTTTTTCTAAATAACTCTTAGCAAATTTTTGAATTACAGCAAGTTGATCTTTATTTGCTTGACTCTGATTTGCTTGTAGATCAGTTCTTGCTTTGTCCAAGCGCGTATTGAGTCCTGTAATTGCTTCTTCAACTTGGGTTTTTAACTGCTCTGGTAATTTGCTTAAAGCTTCTTGAGTTTGCTCAGCAGCTGTTTTTGCAGCTCCTGAATTTTCAGAAGATTTCTTAGAAGATTTTGCAGCTTGCTTAGCAGCAGAGGCTGCTTCTTGAGCAAATTGTGATGCTTCAACTGAAGCTCCTAAATTTCTATCTAATAATTTTCTAAGTTCTTTCTTTTCCTTCTTAGACATGCCACCATTACTAGCCTCGCGACCAATAGAACCATTCTCTTTTGCATCCCCACCAACAACAGTACTACTACCGCTCGCAGAGCCAACATTACGATTACCTATAATCAAGTTACCGTCAATATTATAGATAGTTCCTTTTCCAGCAAGCTCAGTTTTACCATGCTTGATAAAAGCGTCTGGTCCAGAATTTTCTTTTGTGACAGGTCTACTATTGTCTATGAAATTAGTTACTCCACCGCCTGCTGAGGCTGAAATCGCAGCAGCACTAGATTCAGCCCCTGAACTAGAACCCGCTCCTGAATTAGATTCCGACTTATTCCCATTAACTAGTCCTTGTATTGCTTTTGGACTATTCCCTATTACTCCCGCCATGTTAGTATCCTCCTTTGGATTATTTTTTGTTTCTTGGCTAAGAAACTTTTCTTTAGATTGATAGAACTCTAATGTTTGTTGTTGTGACAGTGCTTGCCACTTATTTCCAGCTTTATCAAAAAATTGTAATTTTGGTGAGTTGCCACGAACTTCCATAATATGAACATCACCTACATTAAACATATTAATTTCAGTATGTTGCCTTTGTTCATTTAACCATTGACCTAGACTAGAGCTAGAATCAAATTCAACAGTGTTGATTGATTTAAAATCTAAATCAATATCAGTCTTTGTTTGTGGTGCAGACTGTAGTTGTTGAGTAATAGCTTGAGGCTGACTATAGACTGGTTGTTGATACACTGGCTGACACTGAACCTGTGGTCTATTACAGTAATAAACTCTTGGTTGACAACAATGACTATTTCTTCTTTCTATTCGCGCTTGTCTATTAGCAGCTAATCTGCCGCATATGCGATTTCCCATTACAAACCTCCCTGTGGTTTTGTTATTGAATATTTAATTGTTAAAACTTAATTCCCCACTTCCCCTGTTGAATTAGCTATACATTAGTAAAAGCAGATATATTCGAATAATTGATAATAGATATCAAATTTTTAGATTTCAAGCAAAACTAAAGACCTACGTAGGTTAAAGGTTTTTGGCTATAATTACACACGTGAAAAAAATCTTGATCATTGTTTCCATTTTTGTTTTAATAGCAATTATTGCCATATTTGGAGCATATTTCTTCTTTAGAGCAGAAGTCAAAAAAAACCTTATCCCAGAAACTCAAAAAATAATCAAAGATACTACAGATCTTAATGTTAGTTTTTCTGACTTTGAGTTTAGCTTGGCAAATTTATTAAAGCTTGAGCCTTCGATTATTATCAAAGACCTAAAAATCGAAGATAGCTTTAGTGCAAAAGATATTAAAGTAAGTTTCTATCTTAGAGAACTTTTCAAAAAGAAATTTAAAATCAAAAGTTTCACTATTAATAATGCTTTTGCTAATTTACGACAAAAAGCAAATGGTGAAGTTGAACTAATCGGTTTAGATAAACAAAACATCAAAATAAAAGACAAAAATAAAAAAGATGGAGAGACAA
>CAIYXB010000017.1 GCA_903930015.1 uncultured bacterium
AAATGATTTCAGACTGGTTCGCCAATCATGAATTTTCTCTTTGCTACAGTCGTTTTCACATCATTTCCATTTTAAGCTTGAAATAATTGAAATAAAGCTATTAGTATTAATTGAATCTAATTGCAATCAAATCTATAGTAAACGAAAAAAGTTTTCGGAAAATTCGCAACACACTGTAGCATATCGGATTGGCGTTGCATATTTGTTTTGCGAAGCAAAACAATAAAAACCTTGCCACAGCAGCTGCGCCGAATGCGAAAGGGTCGTTGCGATTTGAAGAAAACTTTTCTACTTGAGTTAAGCTGACAATGGATTATGTGACCTTTACATCAATGACGAATTTGCCTCAAGGACTCTTCTAAGCAGTGTCACCGGATGTAAAACGACATAATCATCAGCTAAGTGGGCTTTGATTTGGCTCATACAACCAGGATTTGCTGTGACTAAGGTCTTGATATTTGACTTGGTGATTTCATCAGCTTTCAGTGCTCCAACTTTTTGAGCCATGTCAGATTTTATCAAATTATAAAAACCAGCAGATCCACAGCAAGTATCTTTCTGATCTAAAGTATAAACTTGAAGCCCTTGAACACTAGCAAGCAATTCCTCATAATCTCCAGAAACGCCTTGTCTATGATTCAAATGGCAAGCTGGATGATAAAGAATCTCTCCGTTAAAAGTTTTTTCTTTTAGTGGGTTGTAAGGTGCTTTTTTTAAAATTTCAATTAAATCATAAACTCCCATACCACCTGAGACTTCCTTTAAAAAAGCTCCACAGCCAGCAGAATTAGTAACAAGTGCAAGTTCCTCACTTTGCACTGTCTGACAAAAATCATTTTTTAATTTTGCTGCAATTTTAAACTCACCACTATGCTCAGCAAGGGAACCACAACACTTTGAACTTGAGATATGCACATGAAAACCAAACGCGTTAAGCACATGAATAGTATCCCAATGGACATCATTATAGATAGTATCCATCACACAGCCCAAACTAAAATTGATTATTCTCTTTTCAGTCGGTAGATTAAGTTCAACATCCGAATAAAAAATTTCTTCCTCATGAATAGTTTTATAAGGCTTATCAAGCTTGGGCATTAGTTTTGCTTGAGCTGTCAATCCAAAAGCTTTCATCAAAGGTCTAATTAGAAAAGAACTGAATTTAAGGTTTAGCCTCAGTAATCTCAAAAGAGACCTATTATTAATAATAAATTTGAAAAACAACTTTCTTAGAAAAGCAAAAAAACCTTTGTTATATTTAGTATATTTTAAATCCTGGCGCGCATAATGCAAAATATCACCATAATCAACATTAGACGGGCAAACTGTTTCACAAGCAAAACAACTCAAACAATTATCCAAATATTCTATGGTTTTTTCTTTATCAAGCTTAGTTTCCTCTTTAATAATATCGTTAATTAAATAAATTCTTCCTCTTGGAGAATTTGCTTCATTAAAACTAACATTATACGTAGGACAAGCAGGAAGACACATTCCACAATGAATGCAGGCTTTAACTTGTTCTTCTAACTTTAGCTCAATACTCATTTATAAAAATCCTGGGTTAAGTTTGTTATTCTCATCATAAACAAGTTTTATTTTCTCGACCAAGATAGATTCTTTGTTTGTAAAAGAAAGCCCCTTAACAAGTTTTCTTGAAAGTGGGTTAACCGGAAACACTCTTACATTAAAACCATATTCTAAAAGCATATTCAAATCATCAAAATCATTCAGTGTAACCATTCCAAGCAAAGGTTCTATTAGAATATTTTGTTTTAATTTCTTCAAAATATGATCCATATCAGAAAAATTAAACTCTAACTCAATACGATTTTTTTCTTTATAGGTCGGACTAAAATCAACAAGAGAGAGATCTAAAGCAGAGGTTATAGATATTTTATTTGTCAAAAAATCAGTAAAAACTTTCTTTCTATATTCTAAGATCTTTGAGCTTTCACTTGTTTTAATTTCCACCGAAAAATCATTTGACTTTTTATTAAATTGAACTTTCAATGAAATCCTCTTATCAAGAAAGCTTTGAATAAAATCTCTTAACTCAATTAAATATTGAAGATTATTTGCTAGTTTAAACTTGATTACTAATTCCTGTTCAAAACGCTTTTCTAGACTAATAAAAGCATTTGCAATTAACGCAAGTGAATTAAAACTCCCTATGTAGAGCTTTTTCATATCATAGCCTGAAACATTTTTAATTACCTTAGCGCCGGCTTGAGTCTCGTATTCATTAGGATGAATCAGACTTAAACCTAAAACTTTCTTGAATAAACTAGTATCATGATTTTCAGAAATTATTTTAGATAGAGGATAATCTACTGGTGCTTTAATATTAGAA
>CAIYXB010000018.1 GCA_903930015.1 uncultured bacterium
CTTACGGATACCCGAACCATCAGATTGACACCCGCTTAAAAAACAGCGAGTTCATCCTAGCTTATACAAAAGCCGCTTACCATGATAGTCGAGGGTATGTTCCGTCTAATTATACAGTTATAGGTGGTGCTTCAAAGTATTCAGAAATAAGACAATACGCATTAGGTAAACAGTCTATTGATAAATATAAGAAACAAGCATTACCAACAGACCAACAAGATAACTCACAAGCGGCAATGGATTTTAGTCCATTATCTATTTTACCTAAGTATAGGGAAATTGCCGTTTCTAAGATAATTCAAAACAAATACGATGTTCAAGCATTTGCAGTAGACCCATTAGCTAGAAGCGAAGAAGATGAATATTTTAATGAAATGAAAGTTAAGATAATGCTTCGTGAAAAGTTTAATGAAATGGGTGTTCCTGAATTAGCAGAACAAGCAGATATTAAGATTCGTCAAGGAGAACCCGAAGATGAAGAACAGCTTTCCATTGAAAAAGAATTTGGCTACAAGCACGTAATGGCAATGGAAGCCGAAGAACTTAACTCACTAATACTAGGTCAAAATGATGCCGAAGAACTTAGAAAAAGAGTTGTTGAAAACTTGTATGATTTCGGTCTTGGTGGATATACGCAATGGATTGATGAAAATGGTAAGGTTAGGATTAGGGAAGTAAACCCTGAAAACCTAGTTTTATCTTATTGCGTTAAAAATAACTTTAGTGATTTAGTGCATTGGGGAGAGATTATAGAAGTATTTGTAGGCGATTTAGCACCTTACTTTACTAAAGACCAATTGAATGATATTGTTAAGGGAGTAGCGGGTAAGTGGGGTAATCCACAATTAATATTTGGTAACGAACTTACATCATATTGGAGTAGGTTTAAAGTGCTTATTTTAGACTTTAAATTCAAGTCTTGGAACTCAACTTTCTATGAAGAAGAAATAGACGGTAGGGGTAATAATAGATTCAAGAAAACAAAGCCACCAACCAACTTTGGTATCGGTGCTGAATTTACTAAACCACTAGAGGAAACAGGGCAAACAGGACAAGCAGAACCTACCTTCAAGTCAATTACAAGAGAAGTAGTATATAAGAATAAATGGGTTATAGGTACTGATTTCATGTATGACTACGGTCTATCTGAAAACATGATTAGAAAGCAATCTAATTGGGCAGTAACTAGCTTAGATATTCAATTATACGCTTGGAACTTTTATAAAATGCAATTCGGAGGTATTACCGAAAGGTTAATGCCTTTAGAAGATGCAGCAAGTCTTACTTGGTATAAACTTCAAAACTTAAAAAACAAGCTAGTACCTTATTTGATTAGCTTAGATATGGAAGCATTTGAAGCTATTAACTTTGGTAAGGGCGGTGGTAAAGCATCCCCAGAAGAAGTAGTAGATTTTGTATTTAGTAACTATGTAGTACCTTATAGAAACGGTGAATTAAATAGGAGTAATCCAAACTATAAGCCCGTATCAATTGAAGCTAGTGGACAATTAGCATTGTTTGGTCAGATGTATGAAGATTTAAACCAAATAGTAAATATGATGCGTCAAGTATCAGGTTTAAATGAAATTACAGACGGCTCAACACCTAATGCTAAAAACCTTAATTCAACAAATGAAGCAGCACTAGCAAGTACAAACAACGCTTTGTATTTAATAATGAGTGCAGATAAATATTTGTGGCTTAAACTAGCTGATGCGAATATTGAAAAAGGTAAACTAGCAGTTAAATTAGGAAAAGTAGAAGGATATAACAGGGCTTTAGGAAAAGAAACAGTTAAGTTCTTAAAAATTAATCCCGATATTTCTAATCACGAATTTGGGATATTTATAGAAGATGCACCTAGCGAACAACAAAAACAAATGTTTTGGCAATCGCTTAATGCAAAAGAATATCAAGGTTTAATTGAACCTAGTGATAAAATATTAGTAATGAGTTGCCGCAATTTGAAACAAGCAGATATGGTCTTAGCATATAAGATTAAGAAGCGTAAGGAAGAATTGCAGAAAAACGAAATGGCTAAGATTCAAGCACAACAACAAGGGAACGAACAAGCCCAAATGTTAGCTATTCAAGCAAAGCAACAAGAATTAGACCTTTCAACACAATCTCAAATAGCAGTAATTAATGCACAAATGCAATGGCAGTTTATCATTGAGAAGATGAAGAAAGAAAACGATATTAGCGAAGCGCAAGTTCATGCTGAAAGTAAAGTTATCGCTTCACAGATAGCAGCAGACGCTTCTTTAATGAAAGAACAAATGAAACCAAAGCCCATAAGCAAGGCTAGTAAAAACTAAAAACAAGAAAAATGGAAACAGAAGTAATTGAACAACAACAAACACAGGTTGAACAACCGCAAGGTGATGAAAAGGTAACAGCAACTTGGGGTACTAGTTCTTTTGGTGCTTCTAGTAACGAGCCGCCAATAGTAGAACAACAACAAGAAGTAGCAACAGAAACAGCAGAAGTTGTTAATGAAGTTATTGCAGATGAAGAAGGTACGGCAGCATTTTCAATGGATAGCTTCGCACCACAAGAACAACAAACGCAAGAGCAAGTAGAAACACAAGCAGCAGCGCAAGTTATTGATTGGAAAGAAGAAGTTAAAAAACAAGATAGAAGGGATGTATTAAAAGCCGCAGGTCTTAGTGATTTTGCAATTGATTTTGCAGAATACTATGAAAGTGGTAATGACCCTTATAAATATTTAGAAGCTAAAGCATTTGATTGGGATAAAGTAGGTGATATTGATGTTCTTAAAAAAGACTATCAAAACCAATACCCAACTTTTGATGAAGCACAAATCGAAAGATTAATTGCTAAGAAATATGGATTTATTGAAGGTGGTGATGATGAAGATAATGCAGACGCATTATTGTTAGTAAAAGCAGATGCCCATGTTTCAAGACAAGCAAAAAAAACAGAACAACAGTCATTCAAGATACCGCAAGTTGCAGTCAAAGAACAAGAGGTTCAAGCGACAGCAGAAGCTAAAATTCAAGAAATTGTTGCAGAACAAAGGAGAGTTGCAGAAGGAGAGTACGAACAGGTAGTAAAATTCTATCAAGAACATGAAGCGACAAAGAACCTTTCAGAATCTAAGAAATTAGGTATTGATTTAGGTTTAGAAAATCCGTTTTATTTCAAGGTAGATAAGCCTGAACTAATCACCAAAGCACTAACCGATGGAGATTTTTGGCAAAGAATTACAGCGTCAAATCCACAAGAGGTGGACACGGCAAAGCTAGTTCCCGATGTTAATAAACTTCAAAAGTTAATCATTGCTGCAATGAATCCTAATTTTGAAAAAGACATATTCAACTACGGTAAATCAATGGGTATTAAATCCGTAATTGATGATGGTCAAAACGCTCAAAGACCTAGAAGTGGAGTACCTGCTACACCAAAGGAAACCTTAGCTGATGCTTGGGGGAGAGCAAAACAAACAACATTTGGCAGGTAATAACGCCTAAAACAAAAATAAAATGGCAGCTTCACAAGGTTTAATTAATAAAACATACGTTTCCGCATTGGATTCGTTCTTAGACACAAGGGAAATCAATCCGTTGATTACCGACATTTACAATGAAAGCAGTCTTACAGACATTGCAGGTATTGAAGGGCGCAGAAAGCCTATTGAAACAGGTCAACCTTTCTACTCTACCTACGTGAATGACGCATTGTTTTTCTTGGTAGATACCACAGGCGGTACTGTAACAGGTAGCGGAACTGCAACTATCAACTTCGTAGCAACCCTAGCAACTAGCGGTTTGGTTCGTAAAGGAGATATTTTGCTTGCACCAACAGGTATGAAGTCTTTGATTGTTTACAATATCACTACCGCTTCTAGCATTGATACTATCTTTGTAAAAAGCGTAACAGGAGATAACGTAACTCTTACAGCAGGTCAAAAACTTTCTGTTTATTCACAAGCAGTTGGTGAAAACTCTGTAACTCAATCTAACTTACGTTTCGGTGTTACCCGTTACTTCAACAAGTACCAAATCTTCCGTGAGCAATCAAAAGTAACTGATGTTCAAAAAGCAGCTACAATTGAAACCACAATCAACGGACAGCCTTACTTTATCGTAAAAGACCACATCGAAAAGAAAATCAAATTGAAGGGCGATGTAAACGCTGCTTTTATCGCAGGTGAAATGTCTGCTACTTCTTTCTCTGATGCAAGTCCTGTACTTGTAGACCCTGTAACTAGCGGTACTGACGGTGGTGGTGCTGTACAGACCACTCGTGGTTTGAACGCCTACAACACTTTGTACGGTACTTCTATTACCAACGCTTCTTTGGGAACTTACGCTAAAGCAGATTTGGATGCAGCAGTAGCCGCCCTTATCGCTGCTCGTGCGCCTAAAGACCAATTGGTTTTCGGTGGTAGTGTAGCAAGAACAATCGTTGATACCTACTTGAAAAACTTGGGTTCATCAGGTGTTACTTCTGTTCGTTTGAACGTTGATGGTAAAGAATTGGATTTGGAAGTAGATAAGTTGTCCTATGGTGGATTTAACTTCAACTACATGACCATGCCAATGTACAATCACCCTGTAATGTTTAGCCAAACTGACATTGTTAAATCACTTTACTACATCCCTTACAATAAGAAAGTAGAAGTAGTTGGTGGTGGATATGATGCAGCTATCGGAACTCGTTACATCCCTAGCCAAACTAAATACGGCAACGGAATGGTGGATGAACTTCACGGTGGTGCTTTAGCGTTCAATGGTAGCCCTACTTACGATGGTAACATCATGAAAGCAGAGTGCGCTTGGACTACTAAGCAAGGTTTGGAAGTGCTTGGTGCGCAATTCTTATTGCGTCAAAAAGTAAATTCCTAGTATTTAACTAAATAAAACAGATATGGTAAGGTAAAATCTTACCCTATTTTGTATTTTAATAAAAAGTAGTATATTTGTTAAGTATTTTTTAAAAACTAAAAATAAAAAAAAATGAAAGTAATTAAAGGAAAGTTCAATGATTTATCCGATGCCTTAAAAAAGAAGATTCCATCTTTAACTAAAGGTCAATCAGTTTTATTTCAGGTGTTAGGTAGTATTCC
>CAIYXB010000019.1 GCA_903930015.1 uncultured bacterium
CAAGTGGATCTTCACAATAATCAAGATCAGTAAAAATATTTTGATGTTTGTCTAAATATACTTGCATTAATGTAAAGTTAAAGCCTTTTTGTGAGCCCTTATCTCAATAACATCATCAATCTTTTTTAGTTCTGGTGCTTTACCAAATTTAGCAAGCAAAGTCAAATAAATTATCTCGTCAGCAAAGTGTGGATTTTTAGGAAGTAAACTTCCATGCAAGTAGCTTGCAAAAAGGTTTTTATAACGAGCACCTTCTTTTTTATCTGTATCATTATTACCAAACCCAAGCTTCACTGTTGCTAAAGTTGAAGTCCTAGAATCTGTAATAAAGGTTCTCCCTGAGTGATTTTCAAAACCAACTAGAGTTGTAACACTTGATTCTATATGCAAAGGAAAATCTAATTCTGCAACAACGTTACCAACTAAACGATCTTGAAAATTTTTTGCATTTTTTTCTTCTTTGGCTTTTGTAATTACATTGAGGATCCCTAAGCCTGAAATAGTCTCTTTATCTGAGGTTAAATAACTCTCTCCCAAAAGCTGATATCCACCGCATATTGCAAGCATAGGTTTTTCATCTTCAATAAATTTAGATAAATCAGATTTTTTAGACTCTAAAAGCTTTGCAACATTCTGCTGTTCTTTATCCTGACCGCCTCCAATAAATAAAAAATCATAATTAGAAATAGTGAAATTACTATCATTAAGCTGTTCTATCTCAACTTCATAACCGCGCTTTTCTAAACGGTATTTTAAAGTAAGAACATTACCCATATCTCCATAAAGATTGAGCTTATCTGCAAAAAGATGTCCTAACTTTAATTTCAACTTATATATTTTATCATTGGGGTCAGGTCTCGCTTTTCGCCTTTACTTTAACCCTCATGGGATCTATCAATAATAAACCTTAAACAGAACAATAAATAAAAATAAAGGCGAAAAGCGAGACCTGACCCCTTTACTCATCCATCAACATAATCGATTGTAAAGTTGGATCAGAAGCTATATCTTCTGCTGAATAAAGATCATTTAAATCACCATACTCTTGTTGATATTTTTTTAGTGACTCTACTAAGTCCCTACGAATCTCAGGACTAGATTCAACTTCCTGAAGCGTATTGTAGTATAGAGTTTCAAGCTCTTTGAAATTTAGATTCGCCAAAGCCTCACTTTGTGGATCTTGGCCTTGCTCTATCATCTTAGAGACTAGGCTTGATGCGAGCATTTTGTTTAATCTATCTAAACTCATAAAGACTATTTTAGATTATCGACATTTATGCCAAAAACACTAGTTTTTTACTTTTTCTACTATGTCAAGCAAAGTAATCTTGAAATTAAGATCTTTTCCAGCTAGTTTTGGATTTGCATCAATAAACACTTCTTTTTCACCAATATAAACTATACGTACAGGATAAAAACCTCCACCAATTCTATACTTTAAAGTATCACCAACTTTTCCATCTTTTGGTAATTGCTCAGCTGGTATAGAAAAGACTTTTGCTTCATCAAACTCACCGTATGCATCTTTAGCTAAAATATCAATAGTTTTTTCTTCACCTTTTTTCATACCAATAAAAGCATCTTCAAAAGGTTTAATCATTTTTCCATCACCAACAGTAAAAATCAAATCATTTTTACCAATATTATGATCGAAGACTCTTCCGTCTTTCAGGCTACCAATATAGTTAACAGCAATTGTATCGCCAACTTTAACAACTTTTTTTGCCATTACATTGCTTGTTGTAAGAATAAATAATACTAAAATCAGAAGTTTTTTCATAATAGAGAATTTTACCATTTTTCTGCTACATCAAACTAGACTAGGATAAATTTGTTAGCACATATTCATTTTTAGCAATTCCTACTGCCTTTAATGTCACACCGTTTAACAATGAGTTGACAGCAAATTCTGCCATTTCATGAGCAAGAATTCTATCGCGCGCTGATGGTCTTCCGCCTCTTTGAACATGACCTAATATACAAACTCTAAATTTTGCTTCCTCACCTGGATGTACTTTTGTAAAAGCCTCTTTTAAAGTTTCAGAAAGTTTTTGTGCACCACCTGTTTCATCACCTTCAGCAATAACAATAATATTGTGTCCATTTTCACGTATAGAATTTATTACATGATTAATATCCGAAACCGTTTCTGGTATTAAAACATCAATAGCACCAGACGCTATACCAACAGCTCTTGCTATATCGCCACAATGGCGTCCCATAACTTCAACAATAAAATGCATATTATGAGAATCACCGGTATCACGCAAATTATCAATCGCTGACATTGCTGTGTTTACAGCTGTATCAAAACCAATAGTAAAGTCTGTAAACATTACATCATTGTCTATCGTTCCTGGAGTACCAATAACTTGACCTTGCCACTGAGTTGCAAGTGCTTCAAGTCCTTTATAGCTTCCATTTCCTCCACAACAAATAACAGCATCGATTCCGTGTTTATCTAAATTGTCAGAAGCTTTTTTTCGGCCCTCAACAGTCAAAAATTCTTTTGATCTTGAGGTTTTTAAAATAGTGCCACCAGTTTTTCCAATATTACAAACTGAATCGTAATTAAGCTTAGTTATCTTATCTTCAATCATGCCTTGATAACCTTCGTAAATACCATAAACTTCTAAATTTAAATCTAGAGCCTTTCTTACAGCGCTTCTTATAAAAGTATTCATTCCAGGTGCATCACCACCACTTGTTAAAATAGCTAATTTTTTTATTGTTTTATCAACTCTTGCCATGGGTATATTATATCTGATGAAGATTATATGCTCTGCCTGGAACCAAGAAATTGATAATTTATCAAAACACTATGACTCAGAAAAATTTTTAAAAGTCGCACTTGGAGTTGGTTATTTAGAAGCATCAAGAAAATTAGAAGAAATCCTTCAAGATAACAAAGATAACAATGTTGAAGAGATTATTTTTATTGGCACTTGTGGTTCTTATAGAAAAAATCTTGAGATTGGTGATATAGTCCAAATACAAAAATCAAGATTACTACTCTTAGGTAAACTCGATGAAAAAGCTTATGTGCCTCAAAAAAAATATGAAGACTATATACTACGAGTATTAAAAGGTGCTGATGGATGTAAAACTGCTGATTGTATGTCATCAATGGAAATTACAAACGACGATATTACCGCTGCCAAAATTTACAAAGATATTGGTAAAGAATTTCTAGTGGAAAACATGGAGCTTTACGGAGTTGTTCATGTTGCAGAAAAACATAAACTGTCTTCCTTTAGTTTACTTACAGTCGCAAACTACAATAATATTTTTGCAAATAGAGAATGGGAAAACAATCAAGAAGAAGTTTCAGCAAAACTTTGTAAATTTTTGAATGAAGTTTCTTTATAAATAAAGACTCTTGATATAAGCAGCTACTTTATTATAAGCAGGTCCAGCAACAGTGTCTCCCCAGCGACCGTCAGTCTCAGGGTCATCAATTACAACAAGCATCGTGTACTGAGGATTTTCAGCAGGGAAAAATCCAACAAAAGAAGCTATTGTATTTTGCATAGAATATCCACCACCTAATTTAATTTTCTGAGCCGTTCCAGTTTTTCCAGCAACACGCAAGTCTGGAATATTACCAGATATAGAATGTCTTTTAGTTACGTTGTGATGAACAGCATTTGCCAAAAGCCCAGCAATATAAGTTGCATTTTCTTCTGAGATTACTGGCATTTTTTCAAGTTTTGTTTCATCAGTTACTTTAAACAATGTTGGCTTTACTTTATAACCTTTATTTGCAACAGTGTTTACAGCGGTAAGTAATTGAAGAGGGGTAACAGAAATCATCCCTTGCCCAATTCCTGTTGTTGCAGTATCAGCTTTATGCCACTTTTTAAAATTATTGACAACACCTGTAGTCTCTCCAGAAAGCTCAATACCAGTCTTAGAACCAAAGCCATAAGCCCTAATATAATTATAAAAAAATTCTGGTCCCATTTTTAAAGCAAGATGTGCAGAAAAAGGATTTGATGATCTTTCAAATAAACCTTGAAGACCTAAAGTCTCATGTTTTGGTTTACTTGGATTATAGTCATGGTTTTTAACTTTCCAATTATCAACTTTTATATAACCAACATCTTCGTAAGTATAGTCACGATCTATGGTTTGTGAATCAAGAGCAGAAGAAACTGTAATAATCTTAAACACTGAACCTGGCTGATAGACATCAACCAAAGACCAGTTATTTCTGTTTGCAGGAATTGAATCATAATATTTATTTGGATCAAAATCTGGTTTTACTGCCCAAGCAATAAGCTCACCAGTACTCACTTTCATTACAACAACAGTGCCTTTTTTAGCCCTTGTTTTTTCAATTCTTTCTTCCAAAATTTTTTCAGCGTAGTTTTGCAATCCAGAATCTATACTTAATGCCAAGCTTGACTCAGGATGCTCTTGTAAAAACTTTTCGTAACCAAACTCAATCCCTTGGCGAGCTTGACCATACAAATCAACATAACCAAGCATGTGCGATGCTAGATCTCCCTGTGGGTAAATCCTGGATCTAACCTTTCTTAGATATAAATATTTTGAATTTAATTTTCTAATTTTGTCTGCTTGTTCTTTATTTAAATTATGCGCAAGAGTCACACTCCTATTAGCAAAAAGAACATCTTTATTATTTAAATTAATGATCGACTGTAATTTATTAAATAAAGCCTCTTTATCTTCTTTGGTTTTTACTGGATTAAACTCTAAGGTATATTTATTCATGTCCGTTGCAAGGATTTTGTTGTTTCTATCAACAATCTCACCTCTTGCAATGACAATCTTTTTTTTAAATTGAGAACGGTCAACCTCAAAGTCTTTCTTCTTCAAAACTTGAAAATAAAACAACTTCCCTACTAGCCCTAAAAAAAGTAGTGCGATAAATACTAAAGTAAATTGATAACGAAATCTTGACATCTAATTTATTAAACTATAAGAACCCAGCCATTTAAAATACGTGAAGTGCTGCTTTGCTTGTCTTAAAAGCTCCTCATAGCTATTTTGATCTCTATGTAGATCAAAGTCAATCAAAAAGAGATATTCACCTATACCTTTTTTTGCTGGTCTTGATTCTATTCTACTTAAATTTATGTTATTAACCGCAAACAACCTAAGCACGGTCTGTAAACTTCCCGGCTCATCTTTTGTTTGAAAAATTACTGTAGTTTTATTTTTTGCTTGAGTATTTAAATCCGCAGGTTCTTTTGAACAAATCCAGAATCTTGTTTCATTCATATTTGAATCGTTAATCTCAGATTTTGCTAATTTTAAATTATAAATCTCTGCACACAAATCACTTGCAATCACTGCAGATTTTATGTTTGGATCATTTGCTACTTTTGCTGCAAGAGCTTTTGCTGCTGAGCTATTTGATGAACTTGGCAAGATCTCTGCGTTTGCTAAATTAGATCTTATAAAATCCATACACTGATTTAAAGCCATATGATGAGCCCTTACTTCGTTAATTGACGATAAATCATCACAAGAAGGAGGTACTAGCAAGGCATGCTTGATGGGTAAAATGTACTCATTGTTGATATATATATCCTCAATGCTTTGAAACGCTTCTATGGTCTCTGCAACCCCACCAGAAGATGAATTTTCAACAGGTACCAGTGCTTTATGCACTAATCCTGAAGATAAGTCATGTAAAGCATTTGTTATTGTAGAAGCTGGGATAAATTCATCTTTCTGGGAGAAAATATTTTTAGCCGCAATATGTGAATATGATCCTTCTGGTCCTAAATAAGATATTTTCATATCTAAAATATTATAATAGAGTTGTTGCGAAATAGATAATTATGGATATAAATGATCTCAATAAAGAGCTAAACGATTATGATGAGAAGTTTTTCCTTTCTTTAGAGCCTGTTTTGAATAATATCGCAAGGAAATCAAATGCATTAGCCTCAAACTTAAAAGATTGTATAAATCAACTTCAAAATTCTGATAGATATTTAAGAGCCTATCAAGGTAAAGAAGTCGCAAATAAAGAAAACGAATTAACTGGTTTAGAATTTGATATTTTTAGAAAATACGTCAGGCTACTGAGATCCTGCACTATCATGTGCGGTCAAGAATATTCTTTAGAATTTAAAAATAAATTTTTAGAATTTTTTTCAGGGGAAAGACTCGAACTAGCAAAAAAAATAAAAGGTCAACATGGCGCTCACTAAAACCAAAAAACGTAAACGCAGACCAGATCAATTTCGCAGTAAAGCTTTAAGTACTAAAAAAATTAACCGCGAGGATTTTTCTTTAGAACAATTAAAATCTTTTAGTAATTTACTGATTTTTGATAATCAAATTTATAGAGAATATATCGCAAGCAGCAATGGTATTTTAATTGGTTTTGATGAGGTTGGCAGAGGATCAATCGCTGGCCCAGTCTGCACTGGTGCTTATAGCTGTTCCACTTTTTATAAAAATCCGCATGACCTAATTCAAGAAATCAAATTAGCGAGGCAAGTAATTTCTGATCAATTACTTACAACCAATGATCGTGATAGTTACTACGCAGAGACACTTTGTAATGATCTAGATGTTGCTGACGATTTAGAGCAAATAAATTTTTTAAGTGCACTGCTTAATCTTGAAGACAGCAAAAAAGTCCCAAAAGCAAAAAGAGAGACTCTTACCGAAGCCTTAATTCATGTACCTTGCCTTGATCAAGATAGTCATTTATTTTATGCGACAAATTTTGAATCAGCTGTCACTATTGACGAAATCGGTATTGTGGAGAGTATTTGGATATCAATGACCAAAAACTTAATTAATATTATTAGTCAATATGAACTTATGAATGGCTACCTGCCAGAAAAAATTGTTTTACTTGTTGATGGACCTAAAATGATTAAAGATCTTGAGGATAAAATAAAAATTTTAAAAGAAGAATATTTGGAAATTGAATTTATACAGATAGCTATTAAAAAAGGAGACACTAAAAGCTCCTTAATTGCTGCTGGAGCGAATTTGGCGAAACTTGCTCGTGACAAACATATGACAGAAATTTCTCTTAAGCATAAAGATTATGGCTGGGCAAATAATGCTGGCTATGGAACTGAGCGACATTATTTAGCTATTAATAAATATGGTATTACAAAAGAGCACCGTAAATCTTATCTATCAGAAATATTATAGACTTAAATAGCTTTACTTACCTTTATAAATAATTCGCATCACAGCAGGAATTAAAAACAAAGTAAGCACTGTCGATATTGCCATCCCAAAAATTATGACAACCCCTAAACTCTGCCTAGATTCGGTACCAACACCTAGCGCAAGTGCTATTGGTAATAATCCAACTATAGTTGAAATTGCAGTCATTAAAATAGGTCTCAATCTAAGTTTAGCTGCTTTAGAAACCGCTTCTTCAATTTTCATACCTTCTTCTCTAAGTTGATTTGTAAACTCAACCATCAAAATTCCATTTTTTGTTGAAAGCCCAATTAACATTATCATTCCAATTTGAGAATAAATGTTCAAACTTATATTTGTAAATTGAGGAATAACATACTGAAGCCAGAAAAATTTCGGTCCAAGCATTGATGTCAAAACTTGAGTCATAAACGGGAATAATTGATATAACCAAATACCTATCAATGCTCCAACTAATGCAAGTGGAACTGTAAGCATAATAATTAAAGGACTTACAAAACTTTCAAATTGCGCTGCTAAAAACAAATAAGCAAAAATAAGCGCAACAACAAAACCAAAATATAGAGCTGAATTAGAATCTTTTGCCTCTTTTGATGTGCCCAGATAATCAATTTCAACATCTAATGGTTTATCTTTAAGTGATCCCAAATAAGCTTTTACGTCTTTCTCTAATTCAATTAAACCCTCAGAAGGTGTGATTCCTGCTTTTGGAGAAGCTTGGATAGTAACTGCTTTTTTTCGATTGAAATGATGTAATTCTTCAGCGCCAACAGTTTCATGAATTGAAATTAAATTGCTTAACTGAATCAATGATCCATCTTTTGCTTTAACAGCAAACTCACCAATATTACGAATATACTCTTTGTTTTTGCGAGCAAGTTTAATATAAACATCGTACTGCTGACCATCATCATTAAACTCAGTAACATCGACCCCAGCAAAAAGTAATTCTATTGATCTTGAAATATCTGCCATATCTACACCAAGATTTTGAGCTTTTTCTCTATTAATCTCAACAGTAAGTTCTGGTTTATCAATACTTAAATTTGATCGAGCAAAAAGTAAAGTTTTCAAGCCTAAAGCTCTTTGCACTAAATCGTTAGAAGCTTTGACTAAAAAGTCCAAATCATTACTTTTAAGAACAAGTTGTATTGGTTGTGAACCAAAACCACTATCAGGACCAGATTTTGGAGTAATTGGCAAAGTAAAAGTTTCTGGCATAGAGAATAGTTGTGGGTACAAGGGCCCAACTATTGCTGATGCTTTTCTTGAACGCTTATCCCAGTCTAATAATCTTGCTATTACAAGCCCTGAAGTGACTTGCCCTGGAGCATCAATACCAAAAGCAGCTATGGAAATTGTCGTTTTTACTTCCGGAATCATTGCAAGTAAGTTTTCTACCTTACGTACTTGTTTATCCATCAACTCTAAGCTTCCACCACGCGGGGCTTGTAAAACAACAAGAAAGGTTCCTCTATCTTCATCTGGAATAAAGTCTTTTGGCAAAATCATAAACAAATAAATCATTAATGGAAAAGAAACAGCAAGCACAACAAGAGTAAAAGTCTTACCAATTTTAAGAACCTTATTTAAAAGTTTTTCGTATCCATTTTCAAGCTTTTGAGAAGCCTCTTCAAGAACAATTTGTATCTTTTTATAAATACCAACTTTTTCACTAGCTTCCTTTTCTTCTCTTGCTTTTCTTGAACGAAGTACTTTTGAACAAAGCATAGGAGCAAGTGTTAAAGCAACGAAAGCAGAAATTATTGTCGCAAAGCAAAGTGAAAATGCAAACTCAGAAAGCAGTCTTCCTGTAATTCCTTTTAAAAAAGCAACTGGAAGAAAGATAGAGACAAGCACTGCTGTTGTTGCAATAACCGCAAGTGTAATTTCCTTTGTACCTTTTTTTGAAGCTTCTACAGGATCTAAACCTTCCTCAATTTGTCTATAAATATTTTCAAGGACAATAATAGAGTCATCAACTACAATCCCGATCGAAATAATCAAACCAAGTAAAGTCATTTGATTGACCGTAAAACCAAAAAGTTGTATGCCCGCCATAACACCAATTAAACTAATTGGAATCGCAAGTCCGGGTATTAAAGTTGATCTTATATTCCTTAGAAAAACAAAAATTACTAATAAAACGAGTAAAGTTGCTTGTATCAAGGAGCTATAAAGCTCATCTAAACTAAAGCGAATAAATTGAGACGAATCATAACCAATATCAAGAATAATATCCTTAGGAAGTTTTGTTTGTAATTCTCCTAATGCTTTTCTTACATTATCAGAAATCTCAAGAGCGTTTGATTTTGATTGACGGACTATTCCTAGTCCAAATCCTTGATTACCATTGAATCTAACAAAACTTCTATCATTTTGAGCTATGACTTTTAAATCGGCAATATCTTTTAGCCTAATTTCTGCTACGCCATCTGGCGAATATTTAACAACAAGATTTTCGTACTCCTCTAGTTGGGTAATTTTGGCATTAACATTAACACTGAATTCTCTGGTTTTTGAAAGTATGTTTCCAGCCGGAAGCTCTATATTGTTTTTAGCAAGAATCTCTCTAAGCTCAAGCACAGTTAAATTGTAATAAGCGAGTCTTTGAGGATCAACAAAAATTTGAATTGATTTTCTTCTCTCTCCACCAAAAATAACCTTTGATACACCTGGAATATTTTGGAAATAATCTTTGATTTCTCTATCTGTATATTCCGAAAGGCTCAACATATCGCGAGTATCAGATTGCACTCCCACCCAAATTACTGGCTGTGCGTCAGAGTCTGCTTTTGAAATGACTGGTAAGTCAGCATTCTCTGGCAATTTTGAATTTAATCTAGAAATTTTATCGCGAACGTCTTGAGCCGCAAGATCAATATTTCTTTCAAGTAAAAACTCAATTACAATAGAACTCACCTGATCACGGCTAGTCGAGGTCATAGTACGAATACCTTCAACACCAATAAGTTCTTCCTCTAAAATATCTGTTATTTCAGTTTCTATTACTTTGGAATTAGCGCCAGGATAGACTGTTGTAATAGTGACAACTGGTGGGTCGATATCAGGAAATTCACGCACTGGCAAATTTGAAAAAGAAATAATCCCAGCAATGACTATTATCAAAGACATTACAGTTGCAAGAACTGGTCTTTCAATAGATAAATCTGATAATGAAGTAATTTTATTTTTATCCATTAATTTTAATTACTTACCTTTTCTTGAACTTGTATAAGTTTTGCATCTGGGTAGATACTTGTTAGTCCTGCTTTAATCACCAAATCGCCCTCATTGATTCCTTCTACAATTTGAACAAAACCCGGTTTTCTTAAACCTAATATAACTTTATTTTTTTGAGCCTTATGTGTTGGTGGCGGTGGACCTGAAGCTACTGGCTTTTGATCATTATTTGTATTCTTAGAATTTTCTAGAGGAATCGCAATAAATACGTACTCTTGACCTTGGTCTAAATAAATGGCCTCCTCAGGAATTAATAAAATTCCTTTATTAAGTTCCAAGACTTGCTTTACGTTGACAAATTGATTTGCTTTTAAAATAAGTTCTCCAGGCTCAACAGTTGCTCTTACTAAAGTTGCTCTAGTCTTTTCATCAACTTTAGGAGAAACAAATTTTACAGTTGCATTAAATTCTTCGCCAGGATAAGAGTCTGTCGTTAAAACCACTTTCTGACCTGGTTTCACTTTAGATAAAAGTCTTTCTGGGATAGTATAAGTAAGCTCCATTGGGTAAAGTTTTATTAATTCTAGTAATTTATCCCCTTCCTTAACGTAATCACCTGTATCAACCATAATCTCACCAATTTGACCTGAGACAGTCGCTCTAATAATAAGATCATTTTTAAAAGAAAGTATGCGATCATAATTGGCTTGATAACTATTCAAATCAGTTTGAGAAATTGCCCCTTCATTAAATAATTTTCTATATGTATCAAAATCCTTACTTGCTTTTGCTAAGTCTGCATCAATATCCTTACCTGAAATTTCAATTAATTTTGCACCCGCTTGAACATATTGGCCTTCACGCACATTGATAGAAATAATTCTTCCTGCTCTTTGAGCTGCAACTAAAACATCTTCATCCGCTTTTAATTCACCAGCCGTTGAGAACTCTTCAATAATCTCACCACGAGAGGCTGCTTCAAATTTTACAAAAATAGATTTTTCTTCTTTCATTGCTGGCGGCTTTGCGCAAGAAACAAATAAAAAAGCTAGTAAGAAAACAATTAAACGTAGATTAGATAACATCTAATACTTATTTTAGCTGCTATCAGGACCTTTTAGGGATTCTAGTTGCAAGCAAAGCACAAAACATCATTATTAAAAAAATATTCCTAACCTCAGAATCCCCCCACCAATATTCAAGCAAGCCCTCAAAAAATAATGCTAGAAAATATCCTAAAAAAACTTGGTTCTCACTATAGGTTTTTATCAAAAAGAAAAACAAAGAAAGATAAAAAACAAGCCAAATTGCTAATTTAAATATACCTCCAGTAAAAAGCTGTTGCAAAAATATATTATGAGCATGCTCTAAAGAATTTATCTTATCTTTTGTAACACAATCAAAATTCTTTATTTCTTTACGACCAAACAGCCATTTATTTTCAAAATCTAAAAAATTTTCCTGCCAAAGACTTAACCGACATCGAATACTTTTATTGTTTGTCAGTTTTTCTATACTTGTAAACCAAGAAAGCTTTCTTTGCAGGCGAGGAACACTCTGCGCTGCTATTACAAGAACAAGCAAAGTAACTAAAGTGAGTGAAAAAATAAATTTAAAACCAACTACCCTTTGCTTGATATTAATAAGCAAAAATCCCAACACTAGCCCAAAGCAAGCGCTTACTTGACCCAGTAAGAATAAGGATATTACTTGCAGCAAAATTACTGTTGAAATTAAGTTTTTTTGTTTTTGTTTATGTATATAAAAATATATACTAGAAAAAATTCCCGCTAAAACCACCCCAGAACTAGTATATGGCTGAGATAAAAAACCAAAGTGACCTTTTTCACTGAGATTTACAATTCCAATGAGCTGAAATAAAACATAAAAAGCTGTTATCAAGGACGCAAACGCAACAATAAATAAGATTACATTTTTTATTGTCCAAAAATCATCTTTAACAAAAATAAAATCCCTTTTGAAATCTAAATTTTGAAAGAAGTAAATTAGCCAAAACCATTGAAAATAATTTTTATAAGCATAGCTAATTATCGCAAAAAAATTTTCATGCACACCATGAACAGAATCAACGACTAGCTGTGAAACTAGCATTGATAAAAGCAATAAACTAAAAAATATTTCAATTTTACCTAGAGTGAAATTGATTTTTCTTTTTTGAATAAGATTAATAAATATATCAATGACAATAAAAAATGTCCCGATAAGAAACGAGATAGCCATCATTGTTGTACTAACAAAACATGAAAAACAATAAAACAGTAAGCTTAAATAAGCAAAACTAATTGCCGAGATTTTCACTGATCTTATTTCTTAACTCTAAGAAACTCAGGAATATCTACAGAAGTGTCTAGCATAGGTTTTGAGCTAGAAGCATAGTTAGAATTAAATCCTGAATTAGATTGAAATGCATTTTCAAAAGTTGATTTAATTTCAGCCTTAGCTGCGACTTCATCACCCATTGAAGGACTAGTAATCTTAGCTTTGATAGTTGATTTGTCTAGGTCTTCTTTTGAATTAGAGAAAAATACATTGTTTGGATTTGAGGTTGTTGTCGTTCTAGATTTTTTTGCAAAACTAGATCCAAAATTCAAATAAAACGGAGCCTTGTCTTTTAAAGGACTTGATTCACTTGCGTGTAATTTTTGCTCTTGTCTTGCTTCAACAGCTTTAAATCCAGTTGCAATAACAGTAATCTGAATTTCACCTTGTATTCTCTCATCAATAACAGCACCAACAATAATGTTTGCATCCTCACTAATTTGATCATAAATTGACTCTGCAGCTTCATTTACTTCATGAAGAGCTAAATCTTTTCCACCTGTTACATTGAAAATAATTCCAGTTGCACCAGCAATGCTATCTTCAAGTAATGGAGAATTAATAGCTTGTTTCGCAGCTTTAACAGCACGACCTTCACCACTAGCTTTACCCATACCCATAATTGCATTACCAGCGTTAAGCATTACCGACTTAACATCAGCAAAGTCAACGTTAATTAAACCTGGAACAGTAATAATATCGCTGATACCCTGAACTGCTTGTAATAGAACATTGTCAGCCAAAGCAAAAGCATCTGTCATAGAAGTTTGACGCTCAGTTATTTCAAGTAATCTATCATTTGGAATAACAATAAGTGCATCAACTTTATCTTTAAGTTGTTTAATACCTTCTTCTGCTAATTTACAACGACGACGTCCTTCAAAACCAAAAGGTTTAGTTACAACACCAACCGTTAAAATTCCTTTTTCGCGAGCTAAATCAGCAATTACAGAAGAACTACCAGTTCCTGTTCCACCACCCATTCCGGCAGTTACAAAAACCATATCAGCACCTTCAAGTGATTTTGCGATAATTTCTTTGCTTTCTTCAGCAGCCATTTTCCCTGTTTCTGGATTACCACCAGCACCAAGACCGCGAGTTAATTTTGATCCTAACTGAATTTTGCGAGCTGTTTGTGCGACATCAAGAGCTTGCATATCCGTGTTAGCCACCCAAAATTCAATGTTTGATAGACCACTTTCTATCATGCCATTTACAGCATTTGAGCCCGCTCCACCTGCACCAAATACTTTGATGTTAGCGCCATTAAGATTTTCGTATTGAGATTCCATATACGTCAAAGAATATAGTGAATACACTTAAACGTCAAGAATTTTATATTAAAAATTAGCCACATCTTTGTGACCTCACCTAAAGTCGTTAAGTAAACAAAATAGTTCCAAAAAAAAGCCCCTTATTTCTAAGGGGCTTGCGATTATCTGAAATATTCAACTGAGAAAATTAATCTAGCAGCAAGTCAGTAAAACTCATTTTAATATTTACGCCTTTAGAAGAAACTTTTGGTTTTGCTCCTGTTGTTACAAGAACTGGAGCAACTTTTACTGATAAATCACCTGAAATTAAACCTGTTTCTGGATCATACTTAGTTACTTTTAACTCACCAGTTGAAGTTGAAATATTATCAGCAAGCTCTTCAGCAATAGTAGTAATTGCAAGACCTTTCAAATTTTTCAACCTAGCTAAAACTAGAATTGTATTTAGATTGCTTGGATCTGAATGTGATAAATCGTATGTAACACCTTCTTCAAGATCACCAGTTATTGAGTCAAATTGCAAAGTAAAAACAACACCTGTTGAGCTGCTATTAATACCATCTATTTTTGATTTTGAATAAGCACAACCAAAAGTTATCACATCTCCTGCTCTAGACACAGTCACAGATTGATCTTCTTTATCATTATCAACACTGATACTTATTGGACCAGCTTTAACTTTTGCCGTTCCAGTATCTGCCATTACTGGCAAAAATAAAGCCATTGATATTATTAGTGCAATTAGTTTTTTCATTAAATAAATTCCTTTTTAAAATTTTTATAACCTACTCAGGCTAGTTTAATTATAACTTGCTAGATAAACCTAAAATGATATTAACCATTAGATCAATACCATTTTTTTCAATAAGCAGAACTATTTATGGAAGAGTGACGATACCTTGTGCTTTGATTACAAGATTTTTTGTTGGTGTTGTTGTCTCAGAGCCAGAAAGTGTTGTTTTCACTTGAGTATAAGGGCTTGCCGTAGCAGATAAAACAAATTTTAATTCCTTAGTTTCTTCATCATAAAAAACTACTTTTAGTTTTCCAGTAACAACAGTATTATCCGCTGGCGCAAAACCTAGTCCACTTCTTCCTACAACCTTAGTACCCAAGAAACCAAGAGCCGCTTCACCAGGATTATCATCATCTGACTCGCCTACTAAAGAAAAAAGATCCGTTTCAGAACCTTTTTCAGTACTAAAAGTTGATGGAAGAAGTATTGTCACAGTAGCAACACCTTTTTTACCAACACCAGCAAGTCCAACATTAATAAAATCACCTTGGACGACTGCTACTATTCCTTCTTTTGCAACACCAGATACTGAACCAACTTGAACTTTTGCTTTATCAGCAGCAAAAGCTGACGAATTTAAAAATAGCAAAGCTATAACCAAATAAATAATTTTTTTCATGAATAATCTCCTAAATATTGATAAACAATATAAAGATCTTAGCTTTTTTATACAAATAAATCTATCTATTAAAAGTTTTCTTTAAAACTAATTTCTCATTAAGTTCTGCTCTTTTAGTATTTAGCTCTGCTTTCTCTCGTGTTCTTGTAATCATACCATCTACCGCATTAAGCTCTGTTGATGTTTGCAAACCTGTATTTCCCCCGCGATTAGATTTATCCGCATTGCGTACTGCCTGAAGATTTGAAATATCTCTTTCGATTAATTTATCCATTAAATCAAACACACCAATCAAAATCTCTAAGTTATCAACTTGAGTCTCTTTACTAGCTTTACTTTTTTCTAGTTTTTCGGCAAGTTCAATTGCAGCATCAACTTTTTTATAGATATCGCTCGGTCTTGTTCTATCGATTTCGTTGTCGAAATTTTTAACAAGCTCTCCTAGATTATCATTAACCACAGGAGAATTTGATCCATTAAGCTCGTTTCTACTTATCGGCCTTGCTTTGTAATGTATATTTTCAGGTCTATGAGTGTTGTATCTCATAATATCTGTATTAGTAGTAAATGAATTTGTATGATTTACATCACGATTATAATTTTCACCGTATGCACCATCATATGATTTAGTGAGTCCTGCTTTATAACTCTTAAACCAACTAGTGCCTGGTTTATTTTTAGAATTATATTTATCAAATCTTTCTTTATAGAGATTTTTTTCACTTGATGCGTTTTTTATTTCATCTGATGTTTCAATAGAACCTGAAGTGAATTTATTATTTAAGGTCCCTCTTCTATTTAAATCCGATTTTTTGATACCGTTATACGAAAAGTTTTTCATGAAATCATTTAAATTTCCTTGAGGCAAACTGTTATCGTATATGCTACCCATAGCAGCTTGATTTTAGAAACTCAGGGTTAAGCTTTAGTTAAAGCCTTTAATCGAAGGTTTGTCAGGCTTTTTAGGACCTGTTTTGGGCTTAGGACCCTTGAGTGCACCAGCCATACCACTCATTTGCAGCGCTTTCTTTTGCTTTTTATTCATGCCGCCCATCATTTGTCCAAGCATATCCATAGGATTTACTGGAGCTTGTTTAGCATCAGGTGCGCCTTGCATCATTGACATCATTGGACCAATTTGTTTAAAAAGCTTTGACATCTTATTAAATTCTGCGGTTAAAGAAGCGATATCAACATCTTTATATCCACAACCCTTTGCAATTCTTAATCTTCTAGATTTAGCTGTTGCATCAGTACTTAAAAGCTCTGGTTTCAAGCGTTCTTGCTTTGTCATACTTGCAACAATAATTTTGTAGCGTGACATTTTTTCTTGACCTTGCTCAAGCACTGAATCTTGATTAGATGCATCAACACCAAAATTTTTGAGCATAGATCCCATACCCATCATCTTAAAGATTGATGAAAAGCTACCAAGCTTTGAGATCATGTTTTGAAAACCTATAAAGGTCTCATAATTAAAAACACCTTTGGCAAGCTGAGCTTCAAGTAATTTGGATTCTTCTTCACTTATTTTTTCTTCGGCTTTTTCAACTAGGCTTAAAACATCGCCCATACCAAGGATTCTTGAAGCCATTCTATCGGCAAAGAAATTTTCTAAATCTTCTAACTTTTCTCCAACTGAAGCGAGCTTAATGGGTTTTTGTGTAGCTTCAACTACAGAAAGCGCAGCACCACCTTTAGCATCCGAATCTAGCTTGGTAAGAATAATCCCCGTTAAGCCGATTTGTGTATTAAAAGATTGTGCTACATTCGCTGCTTCTTGACCTATTAAAGAATCAATCACCAAAAGCTTTTCGTCCGGTTTAATTTGCTTTTCTAAAATCAAAAGCTCAGCCATCAAACTAGAATCAATTTGCAAACGACCTGCAGTATCAAAAATTAATACATCAGAAGATAGCTCTTGTGCTTTTTGTCGAGCTAAACTCACTAACTCAAGCGGGCTTGAAACAATGTAATCATCTGAATTTTCTTTAGTAATATCTAAAAAATCTACTTGAGCTTGTTTTGCAAGAATTTGTAACTGTCTAACTGCAGCAGGTCTTTGTAAATCGCATGGGATTAAAAGAACCTTCTGAGATTTTTCTTTTAGTTTATAAGCTAGTTTAGCTGCTGTTGTTGTTTTACCAGCACCTTGCAGACCTAAAAGCAAAATACTAGAAGGATTGGAATTTAGTTCTAATTTATCAAGAACAGACTTTGGACCTTTTGTCTCAAGATCTTTTTTTGAGCTATCTTTCTCAAGATTACCACCCAAAACTTCTACCAAAGAATCATGAATAATCTTAACTAATTGCTCACCAGGTTTAACACCGCGCAAGACTCCAGAGCCTAAGGCTTTTTCTTTTACTCTTGAAGTAAAAAGCTTTACTGCTTTTAGAGATACATCAGACTCAATCAGATTACGCCGAATCTCACTTAAAGCCGAATCAATATTTGCTTCAGTGATCTTGTCTTGACCACGAAGTCTTTGAACTGTGTCTTGTAATTTTAAACCTAAGGAATCAAACATTTTTAAATAATCTAGCTTGTAATCTTAACATTTTCCGAAGCCAAGAACGATGATAAGCTAACAACTATGCGTATTTTGCTTCTTTTAATGATTTTTATATCTTGCCCTTTTGTAAAAGCCCAACCTGGTGCTTTTAATGCACAAAAAAACAATTTAACAATTAACGATTTTTATGCTTTTAACAGTTATGAAACAGGTAAAGAAGCTTTTATAACTTTCATAGTCAATTACGCTCAAACACCAAGCTCTGATTTTGCAAATGTATTTTTTGATCCAAACGCAAATTACGAGCTCAACATAGATACAGATGGAGATGGGATTGAAAACCAAACTTACAGATTCAAATTTCAAGAAGAACTAAATGAGGCTCTAAGTACTATCGATGTAGTTGGACAAAGTATCACAGTACCTTTTTTAAGCAGCGGTAATATAGAAACCAGTGCTAGCAATAGTTTTAGAACGCGTAGTTATGAAATCGAACTAGTTAAAGGAAGACCATCTTACGATTTCAGTAAAGATGGAGCTAACAGAAAAAATCCTGGCGAGAAACTTGAACTTACAAACACAAAGACAACAACATTTGCTTTACCTGAAAATCTTATCGATTCAAGCAGTTTTACTAATTACGATAGTTATGCAAACAACTTTATCTATGATCTAGATTTAGGCTTTAAAAAATG
>CAIYXB010000020.1 GCA_903930015.1 uncultured bacterium
ATGAGGCCTATCTTGGTAAGAATTGAAGTTTTGGTATACATCAACTCTAGCAAATAAAGGCCTCTCCTCCCATACAGAACTTCGCGCAACTTTATTCCGGACAGTAGTGCGTTTCTCTTCTAAGGACTGTCCATTTACTAACTATGATCTAGGAGATATTGATACTCGACTTAATGCTTTAAGCACGAATGAAGATCCATACTTGAAATTTATAGGATTTTTATTAAAAAGCTTCATGCTAAGAGAAGGTCCAGAATTCTCTGCTGATAAGAAAGGTCTGGAACCAAATATTGCTAAAGTGTTTGCCCCTATATTGAATTCTCCTTCATTTTTTGTGCGATTCATGGCGTATAAACTCACAGTTAGTTTTTATTCGAGCTTTGATAAGCAACTTGACTTCTTGGGATCAAATAGAAAAAGATTTCCTGAATCGTATAATCCAAAAATAGATTTAGCCATAGCTAAACTTTTCATAGAAGGTAATCCCGCTGAACGGGAAGAGTTCAGGTCAAAGGTGATATCTAGTTTAGATGCCATTATGGAAAAAGATGGCGAAGGGAAACAAAAAGCAAAGGCAAAATATAGGAAAGCAAGGATTCTTCATCATTCTGGTGATGCAAAATTAGCAGCAGAGCTTTACAGAGAGCTTTTGGTTGGTGATGATATCATCGATAAGTTTAAGATCCTTGGTGACTTTATTGGATTATTGCATTATGGTCCGGAAGAAGTTAAGGATGATGCGCGAGCCTTGGCATTTTGTGAGGAAATCTTGGCTAAGAAAGAGACTGCAGGTGAGTGGATCGTATCCAATGCTATTGGTCATATGATATCAATTCTTGCCTCAAGTCCACTCATTGAGAATCAACGAAGAGCTTATAAAATGGCACAAAAGGCTTTTGATGATAAATCTTCATCAGAAGCTTTACGTAATAATGCGCTTCTTAACATGTTTCAGCTTTTACAACATGGACCAGATGGAATTAAAAATCCTCGCAGAGCACTCGAGATGGCTGAAGGAATGATGAAAAATCCAACTTTACCAGAACACATTCGTGGTGATGCGTTTAATAGCTTAATGCAGCTTTTACAACATGGACCAGATGGGACTAGAGATCATCACAGAGCAATTAAGATAGCTGAAGAAATGATAAATAACCCAGTTTCACCAAAAGATTTGCGTGATTTAGCGCATAAGCATTTAATGTACCTTTTAAAAGAAGGCCCAGATGGGATTAGAGATCATCACAGAGCAATTAAGATGGCTGAAGGAATGATGAGAGATCCAACTTTACCAGATTACATCCGTGGTGATGCGTTTAATAGCTTAATGTACCTTTTAAAAGACGGCCCAGATGGAATTAAAGATCCTAGCAGAGCACTCAAGATGGCTGAAGGAATGATGAAAAATACAACTTTACCAGAACACATCCGTGGTGATGCGTTTAATAGATTAATGTACCTTTTAAAAGAAGGCCCAGATGGAATTAAAGATCCTAGCAGAGCACGCGAGATGGCTGAAGGAATGATGATAGATCCAACTTTACCAGAATACATCCGTAGTGATGCGTTTAATCGCTTAATACAGATTTTACAATATGGACCAGATGGAGTAAAAAATCATGTTAAAGCTCTTGAATTATTAGAAATGTATCCGGATTACAGAACAAAACCTGGAGTAACAAATCACTTATTAAGATCTTTGGCAAATTTGCGTCATCATGGTGATTCAGAGGTTAAAGATTTGGCCAAAGCAATTGAGGTTTACCAAAAGATGCTTGAGTTTAAAGAATTTGAAGTTGACGCGTTAAAGGAATTAATTTCAATTTATGGTACTAGTGAAGCTCCGTATAGAAATTTACCTGAGGCTTTAGCTACTCACCGCAGACTGATTGCTCTTTTCCAGAATGAGCCGGCAGAACAGATTGCAGCTTTAGAAAACTTATTAAGATTTTATGCAAATACTGCAAATGTCGAAATATCTGATTTTGCAGCGGCACAAACGGTTGCTAATCAGATCCTTGCTCATCCTAATGTAACTAACGCTATTACACTAAATGTGCAAGTTCATTTGTCAGCAATACATGCTCGAAATGTGCGAGTTCATTTGTCAGCAATACATGCTCGACATCCAGAACTTGTAACACCTGATGTGGGTCATCAGGTTCACTATGCTTTAGCTCACAATCCTATGGCTGATCCGATAGATAGAGAGAATGCTTATAACAGATTAATTGCTGTTTATAAATTACAGGGTAAATTGCCAGAAATTGTAGTTGCATATGAAGAAAATTTAGCAGGTGCTGAAGATTGGCAGCGTTTATCTGTATTCAACAGTTTTATTGCTTTTTTAAGTGATCCAGAAAATATTGCAGTAGCAAATGCTGATCGCCTAGCAGAGTTAATTGCAAAGCGAACCTTTTCCTTTTAGTTCCTAACCCCAAACAGCTTACTTGCGAGGAATAGTTCCTGGATTTGGCAGAGCGTGGCATGTTGATCCTTATTTCTCCCCTGAAATTATTGCAAATCGAAAGTGGTCTTTAAGCAATCTAAACAAAGATTCATTTGATCTTTCAGCATACGCAGTAGAATTAGGTAAAACAATTGTGGAAATTAGAGCAACCATTGAGGCATACGCCTCTAGAGATGCAGAGTTTGCCGCAATATCAGAGAAGGCACAGCAGGTTTTTGAATTAGGTAACGCGCGCCTTCATAGTTACCCTGAATTCGTGCTTTCTTTAGAAGAGTCATTCACTTATGTTGATAGTGCAGAGCCCATGCGGCTTGGTGAAGCATTAGTTAAGATAATGGACACGTGTCAATTCATTACCAGGGGATGAACAGCAACATTTTAAAGATCTTATGGTTGTGCAGTTGGGTGCAGCAATTGACCCTGATTGTTTGCCCAGTTGGAAAATTGACAAGGGCATTGCAGGTTTTATAGGGCAAGTGGGAGGATATCCATGTAGTAACTTTATCTTTAGATAAGTATTACTACTAGTTATTTTCGAGCAAGGAATGCCGTTTTAGAA
>CAIYXB010000021.1 GCA_903930015.1 uncultured bacterium
AGTTATAAATCCTGATTAAAATCACAGGTGTCAGCAAAAAATGAGCGGTTGTCTAAGTAATCAAATCATTTAAAGTCAATTTCAAAATAATTCTGCTTAATTGTAAATGTCAACGAATTACGTGACCCTTACAGCGATGACGAATAGTGATCTCTATTCCAATGATTTTTCTTCAACTAGCTCTGGGATAGGATTAAAAGCTCTAACATAAGTATAAATTTTATTAGACTCTAATCTTTTGAATTTAAAAGATTCTTTTTGAGCCTGCTTTTTAAGTTTATCAAGATCTTTAGTTTTTAAGACTAAAAACCCATTTGGATTTTTCACAAAATACTCTTTAACCTCAGTAGGTTTTAATTTTGAAATTATTTTTTGCCTATAGAAACTAAACCTACTTGGGTGCTCAAGCAAAGTCTTAAATTGGTTTTGTGGACTAAGTCCTCTAACAAAATCTTTTGCCCCACCATCTCGATGATAAGCATAAGGTTTCAGAATCATGTTTGTCAAAAGTATCAAACAAACTGTATTGGCAACTGCAAAAAAAACAAAGGATACTTTTGCATTTGAGAATACGCTTGTCAAGGCGATCGCACTAGAAGCTAAATAGATTAAACAAATCAATATTAGCGCCAGTAAAAAGGCATTTGGCTCTATTATAGTAAGAACTTTTTTGAATTTAAAAAGATAGACTAAGAAAATAATTAGAATTGACCCAGAGAAACTAACTAAACCAATAAGCAATCCATAATTATTGGAACTATTACTACGCGAATTTGAAAATCTTTGATTCCACCACCTAGCAATAAAAAAACAAAGTGGTAAGAAGATAGGCAATATATAAGTAGGTAATTTAGTTTGAGATAAACTAAAAAAGATAAATATCACGATCGCCCAAATCGAACCAAAAACAAAAGCTTGTTCCTGTCTACTTTTCTCTGATTTTAGACTAAGTGAACATGAGAAATCTTGTGCAAAAATACTTTGAATTAAAAAAAATGACCAAGGAAAAAGTCCCAGGAAAATAACTGGTATATAAAACCAAAATGGGGCTGAGTGAGCAGTATGAGTTTTAACAAATCTATCTAAATTATCACCCAAGAAAAACTGATTTGTAAATTCTCCATTTGTTGCAATATGAATAAGACAGTACCAAGGTAAGTTAATAACAATAAACAACAATACCCCTAAAACAATTTCAACAATAAAGGTCCTTAAAAAACTCATTAAATCACCTTTCACAAAAAGAAAGATTGAGATAATCGCAGCTGGTAAAACTAGTGCTACAGGACCTTTGGTGAGAAAACCAAATCCGATCATCACAAGAGATAATAAAATCCAAATCGAAAAACTATGCTCTCCATAAGCTTCACCTTTTTTTTTGTAACTATTTTGATCAAAACCCACATAGAAAAAGACTAAAGCTGCGGTAATGAAAAAGCTTAGTAGCATATCTGTTATTGCAAGCTTTGAAGCAATTACAACAATAAGACTGGTCATTGTAATTATGGCAGTTAAAAAACCTATGCCATTTAAAGATCCAAATAAAAAACCCAAACTCACGAGTCCAGAAGCTGAAACTACTGACGGGAATCGTGCAGCAAATTCATTAATACCAAAGACTTTCATTGACAAAGCTTGAAGCCAATAAAACATTACTGGTTTTACTAATCTAGGAATGCCATCTAGATATGGAACTATGAAATTCCCTGAAGCAAGCATCTCTCTTGCTGTTTCAGCATAACGAGGTTCATCAGGACTAATTAATGGATAATCCCATGTTAAAAATGAGAAAAATAGAATTGAAACTATAAAAAAAAAGTGCTGATCCAATCAGAGCCATACTAATTTATTCTTTGAACTTCTTTGATTTCGGGCTTGTTATCAAGTGATCTGTAAATTAAAAAGGCTGCTCTTCCTATTACTCTTTTTTCACTGAGTAAACCCCAATAATGACTATCATAACTATAGTTACGATTATCTCCTAACACGTAATAAAATCCCTCAGGGATTTCAATAGTATCAGTACTATACTCAGGTAAATAATCAACACTATTATGATGGTAAGGTTCAAAAAGTGGTTGATCATTTATAAAGACACCTTGATTTTTAATGATTTTTATTTTATCCCCAGGGACGCCTATAATTCTTTTAATGAAAGCCTCTGGCTGAGGTAAAAATGGTAAACCAGTTAGTCTTGCAAGTAAATTAAAAGGATCGTTCTTTATAACTTCCTCTCCATCTTTAGCAGCAGCAGGAGGATAAAATATAACCACATCTCCACGCTCGTATTGTTTTTTGAAAATCCGAGAAATTTTTTCTACGCAGAGTTTGTCACCTTTAACTAAAGTAGGTTCCATACTTTCTGATGGAATAAATCTAAACTCACCAATACCTTGTCTAATAATAATCAGTAAAATTAAAACAACAACTACTTGTGCTGTGACTTCTTTTGCTGTCCAAGATCTCCACTCAGGATATTTATAATATTTATGCCAAGAACAATCTTCTCTTTCAGGTGGTTTTTCTCTGGCTGGTCTATTCCAATTAACAAGATCAAGTAAACCTTCTTTAAGTCCTTCAAAAATTGCCTTTAGTGTATTTACCGGTTCGCTCATCTGAATATTTATAGTTAAACATTAAACTAAGAACCTATATATAATAATGAATTAAATATGAGAAAAAGTTAAAGCAAATAAAGACAAAAGTTTAACAAATAATGTTATCTTATAGTCATATGCCTGTTGTCAGGATAAATGGTAAATCTCAACGAAGCAGAATAACCTTACCTGCCGTTAGAGGCGTTCTTGGAGATGACACAAGCGCAAAGCATAATCGCTTATTAAAACGCAGGGAAATGCATGCTTCTAAAAGAGAAAAACTTTTTGACCCCGAACAAATTAATCTACTAAGAAATAAATTAAATAAAGCATTATTAGGATCGCAAGAAGATTTAGTAAGAGAAAAATTACTTAATAAAAATGTCATTCAGTATAATCCAGCTCAAACTTTAAAATCACTTGCTCAATTATTAAATATATTAAAAAAAGAATATAGTTTAAAGCTTAGTAAAAAAGACGACGCTAATATCAATCAAAGATTCACTGAATTCATGAAGGAAGCAAAATCAGCACTTAAAGAAATTTATTCTTTTAAGATTCCGTCAGACCCATCTAATAGAACTTATGAAAATGGTAGTAAAATGCCAATTATATTTAACACGCCTTTCGAAACAGATAAAGATCGATCTAAGGATGATTTTTTTAGTCTAAATGCAGAATTAATGACAGATGATGGTGATTTTAAAAAACTATCTAAAAGATTTGAAGATTTAATATTTAATGACAAAACTAAAGCCTTAAAGCTTGTCTATGACCCGATTAAGAAGCTTAGCGAAGAGGTTTGGTCAAAATTAAACCATATTGCGGGTAATGAAGGATTTCATAGGCTTGAACATTTAACTAAAGAAAGATCAGTTTCAAGACCTAAACATGCTAATGAAAAGTTTGTACCTCAAGCTGCACAAAGTCTTCCAAATCCACTTAAGAAAGGTGATGTGTTTGCTGATTTAGATTATAAAAGAACCTAATTCCCCTTAATTCCTAACCACTATTGAAACCTATGATACCCTTATATTTGTAAGTATACAAAGAGGGGTATAAAATCATGGCAAAAGTAAAATATCAATTTCAAGAAGGCATAAGTTTGAGTGAATTCTTGTCTGAGTATGGTACAGAAACTCAATGTACAGAAGCACTATTCAAAATGAAGTGGCCAAATGGCTATTGTTGTAAGC
>CAIYXB010000022.1 GCA_903930015.1 uncultured bacterium
AAACAACTTAAAGCAGCTTTAGATGAAAGCTATTTAGAAAAGATCCTTGATTTATGCTAGTGTTTCATGCGCTAGCCATGATATTGCAAGCCATCTCCGGCAAGATAATAGTAGAATCTGACCGCCTTAAAGAGTATTTAAGGATTATTATTGGTCAATAATATTTGCAAAAAGTGCTGAACTTAAATATCTCTCACCATTAGAAGCAATAATGACAACAATATTTTTGCCTTTATTTTCAGGTCTCTTTGCAACTTGCAAAGCTGCTGCAATAGCAGCACCAGATGAGATTCCACAAAGTATCCCGTCTTTGATTGCAGTATTTCTTGCAGTCTCTATAGCAAGCTCACTTGAGATTTTGATGGTCTCATCAATAACACTTAAATCCAAATTGTCTGGGATAAAACCAGCACCTATACCTTGTATTTTGTGAGGACCAGGAGCTTCACCACTTATCACTGGAGACTCCGCTGGTTCAACAGCAATGATCTTTACATGAGGATTATGTTTTTTGAGAACCTGACCAACTCCAGTAATAGTTCCTCCGGTTCCAACACCAGCAATAAAAATATCCACATTCCCATCGGTTTTATCTAGTATTTCAATTGCAGTAGTTTCTCTATGAATTTTAGGATTATCTGGGTTTGAAAATTGCTGAAGCATAAAAGCGTCTTTAGTCTCTTTTAAAATTTCTCCAGCTTTTTCTATTGCGCCTTTCATACCAAGTGCACCAGGAGTAAGTACCAAATCAGCTCCATAAGCTTTTAGTAATTTTCTTCTCTCAACACTCATGGTGTCTGGCATTGTAAGGATTAATTTATAGCCCTTAACAGCAGCAACAAAGGCAAGAGCAATTCCAGTATTACCACTAGTAGGTTCCACTAAAATGGTTTTACCGGGAGTAATAAGTCCTGCCTTTTGAGCTTCATCAATCATTGAAAAACCAATTCGATCTTTAACAGAACCACCTGGATTTAAAAACTCAAGTTTCACTAGAATATTTGCTTCAAGACCCTGCGCTATTCTATTAAGACGCACTAAAGGGGTATTACCTATTAGCTCAGAAATATTATTCGCAATTTTAGGGGTTTGGTTATGCATTTCGGCTAAATTTACCATGTTTTATCATTATAACTGTTTGAAGTTAAAAAAGTGAAATAAACCATTCAAGAAACAAACCAAAATTCAGAGCAAAAGGCACTTGAAATTATAATTCAAATAGTAAGGGCTATTGAATTTGAACAAGAACATCAATATATTAATGCTGTTGGTAAGACTGGTGACTTTAGTTCTTTCGTAAGAAAAAAAGCTCAAGAAGCATTGAAAATTTTTGCACAAAGTGCAAAATGGACAACAATCTACTCTATTTTAGAAAGATATCCATACTTAGATTTAGCAACTCGAATGCATTTATGTAAAAGGGTTATTGATACTCTAAAAGACCTTAAAGATCATTACCAAAATGAAATCAATACTCAAAAATATTTCAATCAAGAACAAAAGCCAGTAGAGCCTGCAGTTGCTGTACAAAAGAGAAATGATGAAATTGAAATTCATCAGAATGTGAATATAAGTGAACTTGAAGTTCAATATGTAAAAGGGGTTGGTCCTTTTTTAGGAGAAAAACTCAAGCAAGTTGGAGTATATACTTGTGACGATTTATTAAATTATTTTCCAAGAGATCACATTTCATATTCAGACGTCACACCAATCTCAGGACTGGTAATGGATAGTGACGTGACAGTGATCGCCTTCATTCATAAAGTAACTGCCTTTCAGACAAATCAGGGTTTAATTATCCTTTCAATTTTCTTAAAAGATAACACGGGACAATTAAAAATCAATTTCTACTTCAAAGGCAATTCAACACACTACTACTTAAAACAGTACAAAGGATTATATCCTACTGGCTCGACAGTCCTTGCAATGGGCAGAGTAAACCAAGACAAATTTTCCAAACAAAAAACTCTATCAAACCCAACAATAGAAGTAATTTCAGAAGATTTCACAGAAACTGATCGCAATGATAAAGCGCATACTGGAAAGATCGTCCCCATCTATCCTTTAACAGAAGGGCTTTCTCTCAAAGTGCTCAGAAGACTTATACATAGGACTTTAATTAGTTACGAGAATTGCATTCATGAATTCATACCAAGGGATATCATTGATAGATTAAATTTATTAGACTACAAGAATTCCATAAAAAATATTCATTTCCCAGAAAGCATTGAAGCAAAGGACTCTGCGGTAGAAAGACTTATTTTCAATGACTTTTTTTTAATGCAAATTCGCTTCATGCAAATTCGCTACGAACACAAGCATAAATATTCAGGCATTCAATTTAATTGCTTTGAGAATGGTTTAGTTGATAAATTCCTAGAAATTCTTCCCTTCGAATTAACTCATGCACAAAAAAGAGTATTTTTTAATGAGATACTGCCTGACCTGGTTTCAAAAGAACCAATGCACAGATTATTACAAGGAGACGTGGGCTCAGGAAAAACAGTTGTCGCATTTTTAACTTTACTTGTTGCGATACAAGATGGTTATCAAGGTGCAATCATGGCACCTACAGAGATACTTGCGGAACAACACTACAAAAAATTTCAGGAATGGGCAAATAAACTAAACACAGGTATACAAATCGGCATACTTATTGGTAAACAAAAAGTAAAAGAAAAAAGAGTCATTCTTGAGAAAATTGCTAATGGTGAAATAAACATCGTAGTAGGAACTCACGCTCTTATACAAAAAGCAGTTAATTTTAAAAATCTTGGCATCATGGTAATAGACGAACAACATCGCTTTGGTGTTAAGCAAAGAGAAATGCTTGCACAAAAAGCTTTAAACAAAAACAATGATGATCTACAACTAAGTCTAATTGCAGCAAACTCAGAGTCACAGAAAGAAATTGAAACTGCTTACGGTAAATCAATAGAGAAGCTATTTATGACGGCAACACCAATTCCAAGAACACTTGCACTTGCCTTACATGGTGATCTTGATATGTCTGAGATAGACGAAATGCCTGCTGGCAGAATGCCAATCAAGACAACTATAGTAAAAAGGAAATCAGAAGCTCATGATTTAATACGATCAGAAGTTGAAAAAGGCAATCAAGCTTATATAGTTTTCCCTCTCATTGAAGAATCAGAATCACTCTCCGCAAAAGCAGCCACGGTTGAATATGAGATATTGAAAGAAGGTATTTTTAAAGACCTAAGAGTTGGACTTATTCATGGACGCCTAAAAGATGAAGAGAAAGAGCAAATTATGCTTGCTTTTAGAAATAGGGAGATTGAGATACTTGTCTCAACGACGGTAATTGAGGTTGGTGTTGATGTCCCTGATGCTACAGTGATATTAATTGAATCAGCAGAAAGATTTGGACTTGCTCAGCTTCACCAATTGCGCGGACGAGTAGGGCGTAATGATAAACAGTCCTATTGTTTTTTATCGAGTAGCTCACAAAGTGAAAATACTAGAACAAGGCTTGGAATAATGACAAGAACTAATAACGGATTTATTCTAGCTCAAGAAGATTTAAAATTAAGAGGAGCTGGTGATATTACAGGTCTTAAACAATCTGGAATCCCAGAATCTGTTCTACAAGGTATTGGTAATCAAGAAGAAATACTTAAAGCTGCAAGAACAGAAGCAAAAGAGCTAATTGAGCTTGATCCAGAATTAGGCAAATATCCGGAATTAAGACAAAGACTTAAATCAGCAAAATGGAATTTGAATCTTAATGCTGGATAGATAAAGTCATTGCTGTAAAGGTTATATAATTTGTTGACAGTTTCTCTACAATGGAACTATCGCTTTATCTCAATTATTTTCAAGCTGGTCATTCCAATGGGTTCAAACTTCCCTACGCAAAGAAAAATCCTGTGATTTTCTCTTTGCTAGTCGTTTTCACCTCATTTCTATTTTAAGCTTGAAAATAATTGAAATAAAGCTATTAGTGTTAATTAGGTCTAATTGCAATCAAATAAAATCACCTTTTTTCTAAGCGTTTGCGTAAGCTCAGGCGCAGAAAAAAGAGTGGTTTTATTTGATTATTTAGAGTAAAGCGAATACCTCGAAGCTTGCTTCGAAGGATGAGCGTCACGACAAAAGTCACTGAACCGGAGGTGAGGTGACATTGCAATAGAGCTAATGATTACTACTTAAAATGTAAGCAGATTATGTGGCCTTACAATTGAGCTAAGCAGCAAGAGCCATATTCATATTTTTAGCACGCGATTCAGATTTCTGTTCTTCAGCTGGAATTACAAAATCTTTTGGTTTAGTTGCAACAATAGTAAAGTTTTTTGGTTTAATAAATTTACGAGCAGCATTATTTACTTGCTCAACAGTAATAGAATCAATCATTTTATTGAAATTATTGATAAATGCTTCATCCTTATCTCTATCTTGTAAACCAGATAGAGTACCAATAGTACTTAATCTAGTTTCCAAAGCATTCATCGCAAATGATTTTTTTATCTGCGATTTAGCGAGTTCTAGCTCCTGGGGACTAACACCACCTACAAGAAATTTATTTATCGCAGATAAAGTTGCTGCTAAAGATTTTTTGATATTACGAGGATCACAACCTAAGCTAACCTGAAAAGGTCCACAACCCTTTCTTAAAATATCAATAGATGATCCTATATGATAAACAAGTCCTTTTTGTTCTCTTACCTCACTAAAAAGTCTTGATGACATTCCAGAACCTAGAATTTTATTAGCGATTAAAGCAGGATAATGATCTGGAGAATCTTCAGTAATTTCAGCAGGATTACCTATCATAACTAAAGACTGAGGTTCATTATTATCGGAGCTCACAATATTAAGACTTGCTTTTGGAGCTTCAACTTTAGCTATTCTAGAATAATCTGGCTCAATAACAGACTCTTGATATTGTTTATTCCAAGAATCCAAGAATGGCACTATCTTTGAATTAATCTCTTCTTTTTTAATATCACCAACAACAGTAATTTTTGCATTTTTAGCATGGAAATGTTTCTTATAAATTTTTCGCAAATCATCAAGAGTCAGTGATTTAATTCTAGCAATTTGCTTTTCAATCGGCTCATGATTAAATTGATGCCCAATAGGATACATAGTATTGGAGAATTTTTCTGAGGCTTTTACTCCAGGTCGCTTACGCATAATCTCAAGAATATCAAGTGCTCCTTTTTTAACTCTTTCCAGCTCTGCTTCAACCGATTTAACTACTTGAGGATTGTTAGTCTCGAGCAAAGCAGAATTATTCAAAACTTCATTCATTAAACCTAAAGTTGGATTGAGATTTTTACTTAAAGTTCTAAAACCCAAAGAAGCACTATCCAAAGAACTACCTTGACTAAAGCTTGCACCAAGTAAAATTCTCAATTTCTCAAGATCTTTTTTATCTAAGCGTTTGCCAGTTTGAGGATTATAGCTACCAGTCTCTGCTAAAATACCAATTAACATTGAAAGAGCTATTTCATCTTGTTTAGGAGCACTTAAAGAACCACCTTTAAAGGAGGCTTCCATAAAAACAACTGGTAAACTATGGTCTTCTTTAAAAAATACATTCATGCCATTTGCACTTTGAAACTTTTGTAAATCATTTAATTCAGCGCTAACATTACTAATACCCCGAGAGTGAGACTTAATATGATCAAGCTTTTGAGCATCTAGGATCTTTTCTGGCTCTTGCTTTGCGACCTTAACAAGATTATCCTTAAGAGCATTTTTATAGCCTCCATCAAATCCAGAACCCTTACCTACGGTCGTGAAGCTATATCTATTCTCTTTAACTAAATACTTTTGTACAAATTGTTTAATATCATCATTTGTAATTGACTTTAAATCTCTTAAATAATTTAAAGACAAAGTCCAAACGCTAGCATTTTGAAAATAATTTTCAACAGCTCCCAAATCAGCATGCTGAAAATCTTTTTTATAGATTTCTCGGTTTTCTAATATCCTTATCAATCTAGAAAATTCTTTTTCTTGAAGTCCATTTGCAGCAATATCGGCAAGCTCTTTTTCAATAGTATCCACAATAACTTTCAAATTTGCTTCTCTATTGTTATCAAGAGGCTTTGAGCTAATAATAAAATGTCCATAATCTTTTGTTGTATGTGAAAAACAACCCAATTCTAAAGCAACAGCTTTACCAGCATTAATCTCACCATCTACAAGTTTTTTCCTTAATCGTGAATCATCACCAGAAGATAATGCTTGAGAAATTAAATCAGAAATTAAATTATCTTTATGATTAAACTTTTGGATTTTATATACATAGTCAAGGCTTGAAATTAAAGTATCATCTTTAAGTAAATGATCTTTTTGTTCTGAGCTTTTAATACCTAAAGAAGCGTCGAGTTTTATGAGTTTTTCATTTGGCTTAAAAGCACCAAAATGCCTAGAGACCAGGTTCTTAAATTGGGTTTTATCAAAATCACCACTAATTACCAAAGTAGCGTTATTAGAGACATATTCGTCTTGATGAAATTTATCTAAGTCAGCTTTTGTAAAAGATATCACGTCATTACTAGTTCCTATGGGATCTTTAGTCAAAGGATGATCTTTGCCAAAAAGCGTTTCTTGAAAAATAAAATGTGCTTTTCTTTGAGGATTTGCTTCTGTCATTTTTAGTTCAGAGCAAACAATACCTTTTTCCTTAGCTAAAACTTGATCATCATAATTCAAAGGACTCATGTAAGATTTTAAAATTCTAAGTGTCAAATCTAATTTATCTTTTGGCAATGTGACAACATACTTCGTGTAATCATTACCAGTCATGGCATTAACATAGCCACCATTGATTCTGACAACATCATCAATTTCTTTACCAAACTCTTTTGTGTTACTTACAACTATATGTTCTAAAAAATGAGCTAGTCCAGATTTATTTTTTGGATCTTTGGATGCACCTGAATCAAAACGTATACTCGCATCAATCCCATTACCTTTTGATTGCTTGAAAATCACCTTCATCCCATTAGCAAGTTCAAATTCAGAAAAATCTTCTTTAGCTTTTATTTCTCGAAGAGAAGGCTTGGCCCAAATTTTCAAACCTCTGCCAAAAGTTACTTTATCGACAAAATTATCTAAAACATTACGTAAAGATTTGATAGGACTAATTTGTCCTATAGATTTTATATACCCAGTTATATTAGATAATATACTCAATCCTAACGAGCCTTAGATAAATCTCGCTAATACATATTAGCATTTCTGGCAAAGTTTACACTAGGTGTTTCTAGCTAAAAAATAGTAACCCAAAAAAATTTCCTCCAAATTTTAACAGCCCTTGCGCATTCGGCGCTGCTGCTGTGGCTAGGTTTTTGTTGTTTTGCGTAGCAAAACGATATACTTCGCCAATCCGATATGCTTCAGGGTGTTGAAAAATTTCCGAAAAGTTTTTTGGGTTACTATACTCAAAAAAGGTATGGAATCAAAAGTAAAGCAATAATATTGATGATCTTAATCATAGGGTTAATTGCTGGACCAGCAGTATCTTTATAAGGATCACCAACTGTATCTCCAGTTACTGAAGCTTTATGTGCTTCAGAACCTTTACCACCACAGTGTCCATCTTCAATATACTTTTTAGCATTATCCCAAGCTCCACCACCTGAAGTCATAGAGATGGCTTGAAACACACCAGTAACAATACTTCCAACTAAAATTCCACCCATAATTTTTGCTGCACCCATTGGAGATGCATCATTCAAAAATATCTTTCCTATTAAAGCGATAGCAAGAGGGATACACACAGGTAGCAAAGCAGGAACTACCATTTCTCTAATTGCACCTTTGGTTACAATATCAACACAACGCGCATAATCTGGTTTTGCTTTAAATTCCATAATTCCAGGAATCTCGATAAACTGTCTTCTTACTTCCTTTACAACTGCTGCTGCTACTTTACCAACAGACATCATTGCAAGAGCTGAAAACAAATAAGGAATCATTCCACCAATAAACAAACCACTGAGCACAAAAGGATCAGAGATATCAAAAGTAGGTACAATTAAATTTGTGCCATTTAATAAGTTAGATTCTAAAATCCCTTTTGCTAGATCTTCTTTAAAACTTGCAAAAAGTACAATCGCAGCAAGAGCAGCAGAACCAATCGCATAGCCTTTTGTAACAGCTTTTGTAGTATTACCAACAGCATCAAGAGGATCAGTAACAGCGCGAACTTTAGCATCCATACCTGCCATCTCGGCAATACCACCAGCGTTGTCAGTAATTGGACCATATGAATCAAGCGCAACAATAATTCCTGCCATTGAAAGCATACTCATTGCAGCAACTCCAACTCCATAAACACCAGCCCAATTAAAAGTAAGTAATATAGATGAAACTATAAGTAAAACAGGGATTGCAGTTGCCTCAAGTGAAACAGCAAGTCCCGAAATAATATTAGTAGCATGACCAGATTCAGAAGCGATCGCAATATCACGAACAGGTCTAAATTCAGTTGAAGTGTAGTATTCAGTCACAACCACAAAAAGACCAGTCAAAACAAGACCGACTAAAGTACAGTAAAAATAATTAATAGAAGGGATTTCAAGACCTGACATCACAAAATCAGTAACAAAATAAAAACCAATTGCAGCAATTATTCCAGCAACGATAAGTCCTTTATAAAGTGCTTTCATTACATTTTGGCTTTCATCAAGTTTTACAAAAAAACTCCCTACGATGGATGCAACAATAGCAAGTGCACCCATTGCAAGTGGATATAGAATCGGAGCATGATTACCAGCTGCTATTACATCTCTAAATACAAGTACACCTAAAAGCATCACGGCAGTCGCTGTCACTGCGTAAGTTTCAAAAAGATCAGCAGCCATACCAGCACAATCACCAACGTTGTCTCCAACGTTATCAGCGATCACAGCTGGATTACGAGGATCGTCTTCTGGAATACCAGCTTCAACTTTACCTACAAGGTCAGCACCAACATCAGCACCCTTAGTGAAAATTCCACCACCTAAACGAGCAAAAACAGAAATTAAAGAAGAACCAAAAGCAAGACCAACCATTGCTGATACGTTTTCTTCAGTATGACCAGGATACATTGACTCTAAAGTTGCATAAAAACCAGCAACACCAAGTAAGCCAAGTCCAACTACAAGTAATCCTGTAACAGCGCCACCACGAAAACTTACATCAAGAGCATCTTTCATACTGATAGTTGCTGCCTGTGCTGTACGGATATTAGCGTTCACCGAAACATTCATTCCAATAAAACCTGCTAGACCACTTAAAAATGCACCTAAAATAAATCCAGCAGCTATCTTAAAACCTAAAAAGAAATATATAAAGACAGCTAAAACAAGACCAACAATTGCAACAGTCGTATACTGTCTATTTAAAAACGCTTTTGCGCCATCTTGAATTGCGGCTGCAATTTCTTTCATAGCGTCAGTACCAGTATCTAATTTATAAATCCAAACCGCGTAACCTAATCCAAAAAGTATCGCGAGTATTGAGGCTATTATTGATAAACTAACAATGTTGTCCATGACGAATCCAAACTTTATCACATAAATAAGGACCCTCAAATGTATTTTTTTGTTTCTTAATTAAGGCTTTAGTTAATAAAAATCTTTTAGAAAGATCTCTATTTTTCACTGAATCCTCTAAGTTTCTTTTAGGAAGGATCAGATATTTTTTTTGTGAATTTTCTTGAAACCAATAAGATAATAATAGTGCGGAATAGTGGTCTACGTAAAGACCTATTAATTTCTTGAATTTTAGCTATTATTTAGCTGTATGTCAGATATAAAAGCAAGGATGAAAAAAGCTGTTGAGTCTTTTGAAAAAGAATTAGCAACAATAAGAACAGGAAGAGCAAATCCAACTGTTTTAGATAGAGTGCAAGCCGAATACTACGGTACAAAAACACCCCTAAACGCAATGGCAAATATTATTACCATTGATGGTCGTACCCTAGAAATAAAGCCTTTTGATAAATCTGCCCTAAAAGATATAGAAAAAGCGATTACTGATAGTGACTTAGGCTTTACACCTACTAACGATGGAAATCGCATATTAATTTCGATTCCTGAGTTAACAGCTCAAAGAAGACAAGAACTTGTAAAAGTTGTAAAAAAAGAAGCTGAAAATTCTAAAGTAGTAATCAGAAATATTCGTCGCGATGAAATGGATAAAATCAAAAAAGATGACTCCTTGACTGAAGATGATAAGAAAAAAGAACAAGATGATATTCAAAAAGCAACAGACGAATTTGTTAAGAAGATTGATGATGTTGCAAGTGCAAAAGAAAAAGAACTTCTTACAATTTAATTTTTATAAATAAGGAAATACGATCAAATGGCAAATAAAGATTTAAATATATACGTGCTGGTAAAACAAGTTCCAGACACAAGATCTAAAGCTGGCGTAAACCCAGACGGTACGATCGATAGAGCAAAAGCAGGTAAAATGCTAAACCCATTTGATGCTTATGCAATGCAAGCTGCTTTATCAGCAAAAAGAATGGGTGGACCAGGTTCAAAAGTAACTGCAGTCTCTATGGGACCTCCTCCTGCAATTGATATTTTGTATCAAGCTCTAGAGCATGGTGTGGATAAGACCTGCCTTCTGTCTGATCGTAAACTTGCGGCCTCTGATACGCTTGCAACTTCATACGCGCTTGCAAAGACTTTAGAGTATCTTTTTAAATCAGACGGAAAACCAGATTTGGTTTTCTGTGGATTACAAACCACAGATGGAGATACAGCACAAGTAGGACCAGAAATCTGCGAGCGACTTGATTTAACTCAAGTTACTTACGTTGAAGGATTTGAGATCAAAGATAATTTAATTCATGCAAGAAAAATTATTGAAGGTGGTGCGATGGAAGTTGAAGCTAAATTACCAGCTTTAATGACAATTGCAAACAGCTATAACAAACTTGAATTTAAAACTTTTAGAGGAGCTAAATTTGTACAAGGTTTAAAAAGAAACGAACAACTTCAAAAAGAGTACGTGAAAATAATTGACCTTGCTACAGTAGAAGCAGACGATATGCTTTGCGGGCTAGCAGGCTCACCGACTATTGTTTCTGCGACTTGGAAGATTGGGACTGTTGGTGGTAACTGTACTATGCATCAAGGTAAAAGCGTTGAAGACATGGTTACAGAAGTTTTTGAAACTGAAAACTCTGTAATAAAAGAATTATCAAAGGTATAAACAAGGAAAATTATAATCATGGCAGGAGAAGTATTAATAGTCGCAGAACAAGTTAAAGGCGAAATCGCAAAAGTCACTTTGGAATTACTTGGCGAAGGCAGAAAATTAGCTGATAAATTAGGTAGCCCACTCAGTTGTTTTATTTTGGGACACAACATGGACTCTCAGTTAGAAAAGATAGTCCAAGCTGGTGCAGATAAAATTTATCTTGCTGATGATAAAGAATTAGAAGAATATAAAACTCTCACTTACAGAAGAGTGATTATCGATGAAATAGATACGTGGGCAACTCAACCGCACACTCTTTTGATGGGTTCAACAACAATGGGACGAGACTTAGCACCTCGAATAGCAGCTTACTATGAGACTGGACTTACAGCAGATACTATCGAACTTGATATAGGACCTTATGAACATAAAGCTGGTACGGATAAAACTAAAATCGGATATTTCCCAGAGTGTTTATATGCAAACAGACCTTCATTTGGTGAGTCACTAAAAGCAAGAATACTTGGACCATGGAAAGATCCTCAAATGGCAACCATTAGACCTGGAGTTTTTGCACAACCAAAACCAAATAGCAAAAAGCTTTCAGACATTGAGCTTAAAAAAGTTAAAATAAGCTTTAAAGAAGATGATTTTAGAGTGAGTATCTCAAAAATTCTTCGTGAAGAATCAACTAAAATGGATATCAGCGAAGCTGAAGTAATTATTGCTGGTGGATTTGGAGTTGGAAGCGCTGAAGCATTTAATCAACTAAAAAAACTTGCAGATTGTTTTGAAAATTCGACAATAGCAGCTTCACGTAAAGCCGTTGATGCAGGCTGGATTACTTATCCATACCAAGTAGGACAAACTGGTAAAACAGTGAGACCTAAGCTTTATATCGCTTGCGGAATTTCAGGAGCATTGCAACACAGAGTAGGAATGCAAAAAGCAGACAAGATTATCGCGATCAACAAAGATCCAGATGCACCAATTTTCTCTTTTGCTGATCATGGAATAGTAGGGGATCTTTTTCAAGTTATCCCTGAGATGATTAAGCAAATCAAAGCACTTGATAGAAAAAAAGAATTAGCAGCAGTATAAAAATTAATTAAAGGATTTTAAATGGCAACAGTAGAAAAAGAATTAGCTAAAAATACAACTAAACAAAAAGGACCTATTACCTATGATTTAGTTTTAATAGGAGCAAGTCCTGCTAATCTAACGCTTGCCCACAGGCTTTGTGATCTAATGGCTTTAAAACCAGAGATGCATTTGTCTGTAGCAATTCTAGAAAAGTCCGAAGAATTTGGTGGACATATTGTTTCAGGAGCAGTTGTCAACAAGAAAATCTTTGATAAAGCTTTTCCTAATCACATCGAAGATGGAATGCCAATTGAATCAATCTGCGAAGAGAGTAGTTTTGCATTACTTGGAAGAAAAAAGAAATTCGATGTGCCTTCAGCTATCACAAGAGCTCTATTGCCTGATTTTTGCAAGGAAGGTTACTACGTTCTAACACTTTCTAATGTTGTTGCCTGGATGGCTGAAACCCTGCAAGCAAAAGCTGCCACTGTGCCTAACCTGGATATAGATATGTACAATGGTTTTCCAGCAACAGAGATTCGCTACGAAAACGACAAGATATCAGCAGTGAAAGTATCAAACACTGGTGTTGACCTTGAGGACTATGTTCACGGAGATCTTTTTTGTTTTGCTGATAAAGGATTTTTATCAAAAGATATAATCAAAAAATTTGAACTTGCTGATAATCCTCAGATCTGGTCTGTAGGAGTCAAAGAGACTTGGAGACTAAGGTCAGACGCTCCTTATCTTAAAGGTAAAGTTTGGCATACACTTGGATTTCCTACTTTAGATGGAACACTCGGCGGTGGGTTTGTATATGGACTAGATCACAACAGGGTTACAATCGGACAAGTGATCTCGCTTGACTCAAAAAATCCAAATATTCATCCACAAAAACAATTACAAGAATTAAAAAAACACCCATGGTTACAGAATATACTTCGTGATGGAGAATTGCTGCATTATGGCGCGGCAGTGCTTCCTGAAGGTGGTCCAGCAAGCTTACCAAAAGCGTTTCAAGTAGATGGTGCTCTTCTTATGGGTGATGCACTTGGTTTACTAGATGTAAAAGCACTTGCGGGTGTTGATAAAGCGATGGAGTCTGGATACATAGGAGCTGAAGTTGTTTTTGAAAGTTTCTCAAAAAGAGATTTTTCAAAAGAGCAATTAAGTAAATATCAAAAAAAACTACTTGCATCTCCTTTCATGGATAAATACAAAGCAAATAGATATTTCAGACAAGCATTTATAAAAAACCCAGACCTATTAGAAAAATACTTACCAATATTTGTTGATGGTTTTGATAAAGGTGGTTTTTTATGGGGCGGCCTAAAAGCTTTCTTAGCAAACCCAATTGGACTTACTGTGCAAACTTTTAGTGCTTTAATTCATTTGAATGCACCAAATGAAATCAATGACGAAGTTCGCTATATGCCTGGATATGAGCATATCGATCCTAATTTCACAAAAGAGATGATTGCACGCAATCAAAGTGACGAAAAATATCAAAAGACTACAATATACAGCAGGGAAGATGCAGTATTTTATGCTCAAACTAAGTACGAAGTACATCCAGAGCATATTGATGAGTTTTCGGCAGAGACCTGCTTAAAATGTATTAAAACCTATGAAGCAAAGGGGCTTGATGTACCTTGTGTATCAGACTGCACAGCAGAGGTTCATAGACTTGATATTCGTGATGGTGGCGTAAAAGTACATGGAATGTCATTAGAGAACTGCGTACAATGTCGTACTTGTGAGTTAATTTGTCCAGAACAAAACCTAAGAGTAAACGCTGCTTATAGTGCTGGTGGACCTAATTTTAAAGGACTTTAATTAAAGATTGCCCCTCCACGACCGGGTCTTTTTGCGACAATTTTGCCTTCACTCTATCGACGGTTCGACGGTGTAGATTTAAATATTTGGCGATTTCTGCGTTTGTTAAAGTGGTTTTACCAACAAGAAGCTTAATTTTGTGAAAATTTCTCTTTATGCTGCTGCTTTGCATTTTATCAATCTCGAGAATCTCATCTTTAAGAGAGGGTAGTATTCTTTCTTTTATAAATTTCAAATCATAAGACATAGACTTGTCTATCTTTCTTTTATTTGATTCTATAAATAAACGAAAATCATTTTTTCCTAAAATTCCAAGTGGATAAGAAACATTTAAAAAATTTCTTTTGGAATAGCCTTGGCAGAGTTCATTATAACTAGACCAAGACCAATCACCAACATGATCTACTAAACAAGCATGATAAGGATTTAGGTTAATATAAGCAAGTATTGTCAAAAATTCCTTATCGTCTTCAATTAAATTATCTCCATAACGCCCTTGAAACACATAACCAATCTCATCATGAGTTGCATTAAAATATGTCGCATACCTTTGATTAATATGATGCATAATTTCTGATAAATTTCCATCAGGAGTCTGAATCATCAGATGATAATGATTATTCATCAAACAGTAACTAAAAATCTTAAATGGTTTTTCGAGAGATAATTTATTGCAAATGTTTAAAAACATTTCAAAATCATTCTTATCCTCAAAAATAGTCTTTTTGCAATTTCCGCGGCTATAAACATGATAGATGGCATTTTTAAACAAGCTTCTTCTTTTTTCCATAATCGTAATAATAAAACTATAGGAAAATTCCCAGTAAATTTACTGATTTTCAATAAAAAGAAATCCTTTTAACCTAAAAATTGTCGCAAAAAGACCCGGTCGTGGAGGGGCATTAACCAAAGCTTAACGTATTTTTGTTTTATTAATTGCGTGAGCCGTGATATTCCAAAAACAAATTTTTCAGCTAGTCCATTTTCAACTAGTGGTAATTCTGTTCAGAAATCTATTCAAACTTCACAACTAAGCAGCACTACAACAAGCACTAGTAGCAATACAACAAGTAATGATCAAGGTGAAATTGCAAAATCAACAGCAGAGGCAGTCCAAGCATTTTCGACAAGATTACCTGGTACACTCGAGCAAAGAATCATTGGAGGTAATATTAGCAAGCCTCCTGGAAGTGCCTACAGAGATTTAAACGCAACTCGAAACAATGCTAATGACATGGCAAATTGGCAAGCAATGCTTAAAGGTTCGCAAGAAACAGCTAAAGCACTTGCTGACGGACTGTCAAAAGCTTTTGCTGGAGCTGGAGCAGTTGGCCAGGCTTTGGTAGCAGCAGCTAAGAAAGATGGTGGCGGAAGCAGCGAATCTTCAGCAGCAAGACAACAGCAGCAACAAAGTGCTCAACAGCCACAACAATTGTTTGCTCAAAGTGACGCACAAGGTCAGGGCGGCGGCGGAAGAGCATCTTAATAAAAGTTCTTCAACCTTAACCAATTTTTAAACTCAAGGTGACACATTATAACTAGAGGTTATTCACTATGAATATGGATATAAAAAA
>CAIYXB010000023.1 GCA_903930015.1 uncultured bacterium
CCGCTTATATATTGCCTTTCAGGAAGTTTAGATTTAAGCTTAAGGTCAAAATAGTCAAGTCTCTTAACTATCCATCTAGCTCTTTTATTCACAATCTGATGTATTTTATTTTCTGGAGCATTAATTGGAGCTTTTATAATCACTTGGGCTTCTGGACTTACTAAAATACTCAAAGTTTTACGATCAGATCTTAGAATCTTATAATGAAACTTTTTACTACCATAAATGATGGCTGCTTGTTTTATTTTTGTTTTCAAGATTTATCCCCTTGATCTGTTTTTGGCAAGCTCAAGACTAGCTTCAATAATCAAATCCATATCTTCTTGGTTAAGTTTGACATTATATTTGTCCCTAACTACATCATAGAGATAGTCATCAAAATCATTCATGATTAACTTCTGGACATCAACATTACGCTGCCAATCAACTATCTTTCTTTTCTCTAAAATATCACAAAAGGCAAGAGCAGATTTGGTCAATACCGTATTTACCGCAACTTTATCATCACCAAAATATTTACTCATATTTTTTTTCAATAAATTAAAGAAAGCTTTCGCATCTTCCTTTCCTTCTAATTCTTCAGGCATATCCTCGTCACGATGCTCTTTGACACTTTTATAACTTTTTTGTACAGATTTTAAATATTCCAAATCCGAAATGCGTTTATTACGAAAATCATCAATCGCTTGCTGTATCAAATTCGAAAACTTCTCATAAAAGGCTGGGTCTTCTTGCATTTTTTCTTCAATATGCTTAAGAGTATTGTGAGCAATCAAGTCTGCTTTAGAAGCAGCACTGCCACGCTTCTCTAGCTCATGATTCAGCTCCACTTCATCAAGAATATTAATAGCTCTAGTTAAAGCAGTAACTTCGCTAGCTGTGACATAAGTATCAAGCAACTTCTTGATCTGCGGTTCATAGTCCCTATAATCAATATTATCTCCGTAACGTTTTTTTACAGATACTTTTAGATTCATAAATCTTTTAAGATCTGCTTTATAGCTATTCATTTGTTTTTCAGTCGTATCATTGATAAATGCTTCAGTCGATAAGGCTATTTTAAAAGTCTTAGAATAAGCAGATAGAGCTTCATAGAAATCGTCTCTTAATTCTCTATCAGCAAGTAACTTCTCATATTCTTCTTCATCATGAGAATTTTTGACTCCATTAAAAATTGCCCATAACTGTGATGATTTACATGGAAGCGTTGCCACTTCTTGTGAAACACTCGTTAAGGTTCCAGCTAAATCTTCTTCATCAAAGCCTTCTAATGATCTGTATTGAGTCAAAGCCTTATCTAAATCCTCTAAAACATTCGCATAATCAATAATATAACCGAAATCCTTCTTAGTTCCTCTTTCCTCATTATCATAGAGTCTATTAACACGAGCAATTGCTTGTAATAAAGTGTGATCCATTAATTTTTTGGTTAGATAAAGAACCGTATTACTTGGAGCGTCAAAACCAGTTAATAGTTTATCTACGACGATTAGAATCTGGGGTTCTTCGGAGTTTTTAAATTGATCTATAATTTGTTCATTATATTCTTCTTCACTACGATATCTTCCATTTACACCAACCATACGAGTTGAAAACTTAACTACTTCATCAGTCGAATCATCATCAACTTCTTTATAACCTTTTCTTGAATCTCCTAAAGAAATAATGACCTCTGAGCTTAAACTACCAAAGCCATCTAAGTATTTTTTATACTGTAACGCTGCAGGTCTATCTGGTGCGACTAATTGAGCCTTAAAACCACTTCCTTGCCAATTATTTACATAATGCTGATAAATATCAAAAGCAGTGCAGTAGATAGTTTGATCTGTCTTCTTAAGCTCTTCTGCTCTACTAAATTTTTTCTTAAGATCTGCTTTTTGTTCATCTGAAAGTGGTTTAGTTATATTTTCAAACCAAGTATCAATAGCTTTCTTATTTACTTCTTGCTCTACATGCCTACCTTCATAGAGTAGAGGGACTACAGCACCATCTTTTACAGCTTGGTCAATAGTATATTTATCAATAATTCCGCCAAATTTAATAGCATCATTCTTGTCTTTTTTCATTAAGGGCGTACCCGTGAAGCCCAAGTAACAAGCATTAGGGAACATTTGTTTCATTCTGGGGTGAAGACTACCATGTTGAGATCTATGACTCTCATCGATTAGTACAAAAATATTTTTAGAATCATCTTTATAACCTTTACGAGTAGAAAGAGCTGATTCAAACTTATTAATTATAGTGGTCACGATAGTACGTTTATTCTTCTCTAAAATCTCTATCAAATTCTTACCAGAACTTGCTCTCTGAGGCTCTAGATCACAACTCTCAAAGGTATTCTTAAGCTGCTTATCAAGATCTACCCTATCTGTTACTAAAATAATCTTAGGCTCGTTTATATCTGGATCACTAATAATTGCTCTAGCGAGCATCACCATGGTAAGAGACTTACCTGAACCTTGAGTATGCCAGATGATACCACCCTTACGCTTACCAGCTTCATCAAAGGTTTTGATATGCTTGAGAGTGTTCTTTATAGCAAAGTACTGCTGATAACGACAGATTTTTTTTATTCTAGCGTCATAAACAATAAATCCTTGTATGAGATCTAAGATTCTTCTTGGGCGACATAGATCATAAAGCTTACGGTCTTGTTCTGTTATAGCCCAAGCTTTCTCTGGAAAGTATTCAGATTTATATGGATAAAATTCTCCAGAAAATAAACGATCATTTTGCTCTAATGTCAACGGAAGATTTAGAACAGACTTGATATCGTTTTCTTGGTCTTCTTTTTCTCTCCATAGTGCCCAGAACCTAGAAGGGGTCGCCGTTGTAGCGTACTTAACGTCATTCTTGTTAGTAGCAATAAGCAACTGAGAATAAATAAATAGATTAGGAATATAAGTCTCGCCTTGGTTCCTTACCTGCTGGCTGATAGCTTGTTCAACATCTTCACTTGGTTTTTTACACTCAATTACAGTAAGTGGAATACCATTCACAAAAAGCACTATATCTGGTCTAGCTTCCTTGTCATTATTTTTACGCTGGACACTAAACTCAGCACTAACATGAAAACTATTATTATTAATATTGTCCCAGTCTATATACTTAAGGCTAAAACTCTTAGTATCACCCTCTATAGTTTGCTCAAAGCTTGCACCAAGAGTCAGGAGGTTATAAATCTCTTCATTGGTTCTTAGAAGTCCGTCATAGACCGGATTCTTAAGCTTCTCTATTGCACCTTGAATATTAGCCTCACTAAATTTATATTCTTTGTCCTTGTGCTTGATGTTATTAATCTTGCTTAATTGCTTATACAGAATGTTTTCTAGCAAAACATTGGAAGTCTTGCCTTGTCTCTCTTTCAAAGCTTCTTCTGGCGTTAAGTAGTTATAGCCAAGCTTCATCAGAGCTTGTAAAGCTGGTATCTGAGATACTCTGGCTTCATCGGTTTTGAATTTGGTTTGGGTGGTTGTCATGGTAGTGTGTCCTTGATAAAAATTATGTTTTTAATTTAGTAATCTCTGCTTCTGAAGAAATTTTGTCAATAATATTTTTAATTAACTTGTCCAGTTTTTTACCTTCACTATAGTTTGCGGGCAAAGCATAATCTGCTCTTTGCTCTTCTAAAAGCTTTTGGCTGAGTTGTTTTGCAGAAGGTTTATCTGCATTACCATTTTTATTTGGATCATATACAGCAATAGAGTACCCACCTTGATATTTAACCATCTTCATAGCAGGTATATCGGTTTCTCCATCACCAAGATAAATCATATGAGAAAAAGGAATAGGTCTTTCTTCTGGCTTCATAAATTTATTAATTCTTGAGTTGTCCCAAGAATTAATTATCCCTTTGTTGATACGAAATAGTGATTGAGTTTTATTAGTGTAATTTACGGCACAGGCAGGCCAACATGCTACATCATTATTGTCATACTGGTATGCAGAAGCATAGACATGCTTCAAGTATTTAGCTATTTTAGAAGCTTCTATCATTTCTTTTAAGCCAGAAGATATGATGTAATGTTCAACAATTATATTTTTTTTCTTTGCGTAAGCATTAATACGATTAAACCAATCATCTACCCCAGGGAAAAACTTAATATCTTTACCATGACTAGCAATAGCCTTTTTTGTAAATTTGAACCCGTCTTTAGTCTTTGCCAATTCAAGCATCTTAAACATGTAAGCTAAAATCTCATCCATATCATGTTTCTTAGCGTGACTTTTAACTTCTTGCCAAAATTTGCCTGTTTTTAGTCCTAATTCAGGAATATAAGATTTCTCTTGCATGTTATGGGGTGATAAGGTCCCATCAAAGTCGTAGCAAATTGCAATAGTTGTATATTTTTTCCTTGACATAGTAATTAATTTTTAACCTCTTCTGATTTGTTCGCCCAAATATCAATAGATTTAGCATCATAAAAATAAACATTTAAAACTTTTTGTTTTTTTTCAAGTCTTTTTGCAACAAATGAATTAACTTTTTTAATTAGTTTTTTATTATCATCACTATTAACGTCTCCATGCAAGCTAACAAACAAATTAGTGATCTTAGACTTAGGAATTAATTGCAAGAAATGATCATCATTATCAGCAAGGGAGTGTCCGTGTATAAATAAACTTCCACCAATCTTACGAAAGCTTCTTATGCCCTTACTTAAATAATCGCTGTGCCTAACCTTCGTTAACTTATTACTTGAAGATCCCTCAACAACAATTAAAGGGAAATGGTTACTAGCTAAGGCTTCCGTGATCTGATTGATTAAAGTAATGCCAGTTTCTTTCCATGTAACTTTAATAAGTTCAGGACCTGTATCAAACAAATGAAGAGCACCATGTAAATAATAGATATTTTGCCCATCGACATTGCCTGACTCCCAAATAATACTGGATATATCATCTTCATCTGTTCTAAACCCATCATCTATTTTTGTAATTAAAACTTTTTTTGCCTTGTCATACATTAAAGTCCAATAGAGTAACAAGTCATAGTTTAGAGTATAAATATTTGTGAAGTTTGACAAAAAACTAGCACAGGTCTCATACTGATAATCTTTCAATTCTGCTGGATAAGATAAATGGCTTGTACATAGGACTTCTATGAGCTTATTTTTTAGGACCTCAATATCACTTTTTATTTGAGTTTGTTTTTCATTACCCACTAAATACGAATCTAAGACAACTATTGAATCAAGTAAAATTTTAATAACTACCTCAAAGTCAGTTGTTTTCAATTTTTCAAAAATAGTTTTAACCGATTCTGGTAAAGATTCTTGAGAGTTTTCAAAGAGAGCTTTATAAGAAAAAATATCTGGTCTGCAAGCAATACTAAATCCATTTCCAAGTAAAAGATGTTTATTGCCACCTGAGCTTTCGGCAATTTGAATAGCTTCATTAAAAGTGATTAAACTCAATTCTTTACCCTCACTCTTCCTGTCAAAAGCTTTTGCATTAGACCTTGTTTTTGTTTTTTGATTAAATCAACACTATTTGTTAATCCATCTGTTTCTTCATCATAAGTAAGCAAAAATTTACCAACTTTTTGTTGATAGCCAAATGGTGGCATTGGTACTAACAGCTTATTGACAGCATTTCGGGATAATTCCTCTTGCCCTGAGCTTCCTTCTGCGAGGGCTTCAATGTAAGGCTGTCTCATATGTAAAAAATAGGAAATAAAAACAGGGTCTGCTTTACCAGAATCTATTCTTATCAAAGTTACATGAGAATCAAAAGTTAAAACCTTGTCTGTACCATTGAATAATCCGGTCCTGCCTAATGTACCTTGTCCGGTTGAATTTACACAGATATCGTTAAATTGAATTAATTTATTCTCATTAGCTTGAGTGAGGTCTAACTTGGTATATTTCACTAGTGATAAGTCAACTGAGGCATTTCTTATACACTTCTGATTAATTACTTTAATACCACCCTCCTCTACATAGTCAGGTGTTATACCTCTATTAATGAATTTTGATATCTCTGATAGAGGTTGATAATTCCAGGGAGAAGCTATTTCACCAAGCTTATGGATTAATTTTGTATTTCCAAGCCCATGGCCAAATAGTAATTGCTTAAGTAATTTTTTTCTTTTTTTATTTCTTCGTTCAATCAAGCTCTCCAGCTTTTCTATCGCCTCATCCCATGTAGAAAGGATTTCAGCGATTTTTTGTTGTTCTGGGAGAGGGGGTACTCCAATGATTTGAGAATGAACATCATTTCTATTTAAAGTTGGTACACCACTACCAGCACAAAATTGATCCAATTTTAAATACACTAATAAGTAATATATATATTTGGGATAATTTCCACAAAAATCTGTTACCCACAAAGTGGTATTATGAGGCCAATAGTTCTTATCAATATAATGTACCTTGCCTATTGTTCCTGAACGTCCAGTTACAACACCTGGAGCACAAACTTTATATTCTGAATGGTATTTGTGGATACCATTTGAATATACAACTGGTGTACTTCCATCAATTAAAGCTGAACTTGGTAGATCAAAGCCTCTTTGGAGTGGACAGACTTCAGAAAGTTTTTTCATCAGCCATTTTTCTGAAATTGTTTGTTTAACCATTACCCCAAGTACTCCCCAATAAACTTCCTAACTCCTTCAAGCATATCTTTAACTCTATCTCTATCATACTGATCAAAATTTGCATGGTCTGCAAAATCCCTAATAGCTTTCCATTTATCAACATCCTTAAATACAATCTTGTTATAGACAGGCTTCTGAAGCAAGAGTTGATTAAGGCTAGCAATATTACTATCAGCAGGCACAGTGATTTTGTTTTTGATACAAATTTTCCTGAGGCTATCTTCTAGTACAGCACCAGCAAGCATTACAGGTGGATCTTTATGTCCTTGTTCAAAGATATGTTCTGCCATTTCAAGGAAATCAGAAAAGATTTCTGTTTGGATGAAGCTAATAGGACTTTGCAAATCTCCGTTTGCGATAGAGTTTTTCAAGCCTAGTAAAACACCAATCCCATACTGCGTCACTGGGTTATTATTACTCATTACTTTTTCTAGGAATTCAGTATAGAAATGATTATTAGTTAATGGCAAAGTAGATAAAAGATTCAAACAACTACTCTTCCATTCTCCAAAAATAATTATGTCAACATATTCAGGACCGTGTACCCTTGGTGAATTTGGCTTGGTCGTATCAAGCACGGCTTTCCCTTTCTCAATTAATTCATCAAGCCTTCTTAATAATTTCTCTTCTATCTTTTCTAATACTGCCATAATTTACCTTTTAGTTTTTTTCTGGATTGCTTCGGCTTCGCCTCGCAATGACGCTTTCACTGTTTACCTTTCATTTTTCTGGATTGCTTCGCTTCGCTCGCAATGACAACTACTTTAATTCCCTCGAATTCGAGGAAATTAAAAGCAAAGTGCATCTTTTGCATATTACTTTTTGTTGATTTTAGTGTTTCATGTGCCATTGTATAACCTGTCAGCTATCCGGGAATTCCGGATAGCTCATTTCAACTTCTTCGTCCCTTTCGAAAGCTTCTTACCTTCTGAGTTTAAACGTCTCTGAACTTTTTTAACGTCTTCTGCGACTGGCAAATCCTCTGGGATTATATCGTTCTTTGCAAGCAAGCTCCGAACATCCTTATTGTTTTTGATGTGTTCAGAACTGATATCAAGCTCCCTCTTCATTCGTGAGTTTTTCTTGATATTTACATTAGTAATTTCAGTAGCTAAGTCTTTAGCTTTAATTGTTACAGATGGAAGAAAGTCTGCAAGTGCTCTTTTTTCTGGCACCCCTAATTTGCTTTTCATTTGTTGAGTGGTTTTGCCACCAAAAAGAGCTGTATCACCTTTACTACGAATACGAGCAAAGCCTTGACCATCAACCCCACGCTCAAATAAAATCCCAGAGAGTTCTTTCTCTGTAGCTGATAGCTTTTCTCTAGCTTGTACTCGATCTAACTCTGCAAATCTTTGTTCTAATATTTCTTGTTTGCGCGTTTGCACGGCAAAGTATGTCATAGCAAAAGCTATTTCATCTTTACGGGGATCGCCGTTCTGGGCAATTAAGTAACAAGCATAACGAGTGAGCTTAACATCAAATATCTCACGACCTGCTTGGCTACCAAGTTTGACCATTTTCCTGACGTCAAGAAAATGGTCAGAAGGGTCTTGTTTAGAGCCTTTACAGGCAGTCTTAGCTTTAGCTATTACTTTTTCAAAGTTTTCCCATTTATTGTAGCCAAGCAATTCTTGTAGTTCTCTTGCCAGCCAAAACTCAACACCTTCTTCCTCATGAACATGATCTTCAAAGTTTTGATGTAGTTGTGCTATTAAATCTGTTTTCAAAATTCTATCCTCATATTTTTCTTGATTACTTCGCTTCGCTCGCAATGGCATCTACCTTAATTCCCTCGTATTAAAACAGCTTTCAGTCTCTGAGGCAATTAGAACCATATCGTTGACGTCAACGAAATGGTCATTATTCTGATTCTTCACCTTCATTGCCCTTTATTGTTTTTATTTCCTCCTCGATTGCTTTAATATCTCTATCAAAATCAGATTCAAATAATCTGTCTTGAACAATACGATACTTCTCAAATTCACTCACAGCATGATCTTTAGCGATAGCTGCACTAATTAAACCAGCATTTTGTAGAACTTCTCTATCATCAAACTCAATAAATCTATCAAGCCTCTTAGCCCAATCCTCCATTGTCATTGGAATACGTCGCTTAGCTCGGTCTTCTGCAAGTTCTAAGTAAGCATTGACTATTCTTCCTAGTGATTCAACTTCCTCTTTGCTCAAATAATTCTTAGCGATGCCAACATCTGTCTTGAGAATTTTGCCATCAGGACTATTCTCCCAACTGGTCAGTCCCATATAGGGTTTATTACTATCAGCTCGCTCTAATATTAATTCAGCGGCAGTAGATCCATGAATAGCGTAATGAAGCTTGTTTTGTACTTTTGCAAAAAATTCTTTTGTAGTTGGTGCGTCTTTGTTGTAATCAATACTTGTCGCGTAAATATCAGTAATTTTTTGGTAGAACCTACGCTCACTTAGGCGTATTTCCCTAATTTCTTCAAGAAGTTTTTCGAAATAGTCTTCTCCGAGGTAAGTACCATTCTCTAATCTTTTTTTGTCTAAGACATAACCTTTGATAGCAAATTCTCTAAGAACCTGTGTCGCCCATTGACGAAATTGTGTTGCCCTAAGTGAATTCACCCTATAGCCTACTGAAATAATTGCGTCTAAGTTATAATGTTCTATTTCTCTTGAAACCCTTCTGGAGCCTTCTTTTCGAACCGTCCGGAATTTCCGGATAGTTGAAATTTCATCCAGTTCCTGACTTTTAAAAATATTTTGCAGATGCTCACTTATAGTTCGCACATCAACATCAAACAATTCCGCCATAAGTTTTTGTGTCAACCATATAGTCTCATCTTCATACCTTACTTCGATACCATCTTCAGCAGCTTGATTAGTAAAAATTAGAAACTCTGCTGTACTATTACGAATAATTAAATTATTTTTTTTCTTGCTCATTTTTTAATCACTCCACTCTTTTTCAACATTTCTTTTACTGCTTTTTCGTTGAGCTTGCCTTCTTCATTTAATTTAGTCATTTCTTTGACAAGCTCATTAGCTTTTTCTAAAACCTTAGCTCTCTCCTTGTCCATATTCACATGAAAGCCTACTGGTTTTTTGACTTGATCATGACTAGCTTGCATTAATTCTCTAATAGCATCAAAAACTATTTTGAAATGACCATCATGCTTTGTCAGCTTTGATTCTAGACTTACAATTTTCTTTGCTAAATCTTTGTTTGCTAATATCATTTCTCGCATTCTCACAAATGCTCTTACTATTTCAAGGCTGGCATGAATAGCAATATCACTTTTAAGTACAGAAGCGAGCATCAAAGCTCCATGTTCAGTAAAAGCATTCGGCAAACTAGTAGAATGCTTTAGGTTCTTAAACCGGTCACAATTTGTGACCAGTTCAGAAAGCTCTTCTTTAGTGAGTTTGAACATAAAATCATCAGGGGAACGTTCGATATTACGCTTGACAGCTTGGTTTAATGCCTTCGTATTAGTACCATAAACTTCAGCCAGATCAGCATCAAGCATGACTGTGTGCCCCTTAATCTCAAGGATTCTATGGCTTATCTCATTGAAAGCTACGAGTGCTGTGTTTTTAGGCTTTGTTTTTGATTTTGATTTCATCTAATATCCTTTTGTTTTTATGGATTGCTTCGCTACGCTCGCAATGACACCGAACCAGTCACAAATTGCGACCGGTTCATTATTCCAATATTCCTAGCTCCTTTAAGTAGCAATCCATCTTAGATCTAACTTCGACTAACTCAGTTTCTAGTTTCTCTATTTCTTTTTGGACTTCTACTATATTTATCTCTTCCTCTTCTTCAAAAGTATCCACATAGCGAGGAATATTAAGGTTAAAGTCATTCTCTTTAATCTCATCAAGCTTAGCTAAGTATGAATATTTATCAACAGTCTTTCTTTCTTTAAATACTTGGATGATCTTCTTCTCGTCTTCCTCTCTTAGTAAATTTTGAGCTTTATTACTCTGAAACTCTTTACTAGCATCTATAAACAAAACTTCTTTTCTTGCTTCATTTACTCCACCCTTTTCTCTAGATCTGTCAAAAATTAAGATAGCGACTGGAATACTAGTACTCGGAAATAAGTTACTCGGAAGTCCAATAACAGCATCGAGTAAATTATCTTCGATTAAACTTTGTCTAATTTTACCTTCGGCACCACCCCTGAAAAGCACTCCATGAGGGACGATAACGCCTACCTTACCTTCACGTGCAAGAGCAGTCTCTATCATATGACTGATGAAAGCATAATCACCTTTAGACTTAGGTGGTACGCCACGCCAAAAACGCTTAAAGCTATCATTGGCAGCATCTTCTGCGCCCCACTTATCAAGAGAGAAAGGCGGGTTAGCTACTACTATATTAAACTTCATTAGCTTGTCATTTTCGATCAGTAGTGGATTGTTTAAAGTATCTCCCCACTCAAGCCTTGATGAATCCTTACCATGAAGAAACATATTCATACGAGCAAGAGTCCAGTTACCACCATTACTATCTTGTCCATAAAGAGCAAAATCCTTCGAGGGAACCTCTTCCGCTACTCTTAAGAGCAATGAACCTGATCCACAGGCAGGATCACAAATTCTATCCCCGGCTTTTGGCTCAACTAATTTAGCAAGTAGTCTAGAAATCTGTACTGGCGTAAAAAACTCTCCAGCCTTCTTACCAGCATCACTTGCAAACCTCTCTATAAGATAGATATAAGTATTTCCTATAATGTCCTGATCAACCCTTGAAGGTCTAAGATCAAGCTCTGGTCTAGCAAAATCATCAATTAAGTTTTTCAGTCTGCGATTACGATCTTTAGTCTTACCAAGATTAGACTCTGAATTAAAATCAATATTACGGAAAACACCATCTAATTTAGCTTTGTTAGCTTCCTCAATTGCATCAAGAGCAATATTAATAATTTCACCAATATTATCAGCGTCTCGCTGAGAGTAGATATCATCAAAACTTGCACCCTTAGGCAAAACAAATCTTTCTCGTTCAAGTTTGCGAAGTATTCTATCCTCATCGTCACCATATTGCATTTTGTATTCTGCATAATGATCTTTCCAAGAATCACTTATATACTTCAAGAATAAAAATACAAGTATATAGTTCTTATATTCAGAAGGATCAACAACCCCTCTGAAAGTATCACATGCCGCCCAAGCAATGCTATTGATTTGCTCTTGGGTTACTTTTGTTTTTTCTGCTGTTGCGTTTGTCATAATTTTTCCTTTCTTTATTTAACTTCTAATAACTGTCTAAAACTTTGATTAATTAAATTAGATCTTTCTTGAGATCTTAGTTCGAGCAATTTCTCTCTTAATTTCCTTTCTTGTTCTGAATAAAAATACATCTCAGCAAATATTCTTTGTTTCTCTAAAGAAGGTATCAAGATTTCAAAATCAGCAAGTTCTGTCTTGTTGATAGTGAGTATAGTTGAACCACTCAATAAATTCTGAAACTGTTTTCTTGCCATTGCTGAATTCAAATAGGATCGTAGATAGCCTGGATCAACTATCTCCCGAGAATGAACTCTAATTAAAACCAAGGGTGCAGATACAACAGTTGGATCAAGCTCTTCAGTGATCAAAGCCGCTACTAACTTGTGCTCTCTTGGGCAAAAAATTACATCTCCAGGCTTAACCAACTCAACCCCTCTGCTAAACTTATAATTTATAGTTTCAAGCTGACCTAAAAGAATTGCGCCATCATGGTCTAGATCCTTAACTTGGACAAGCTTATAGCTATCACCCTCGATACCAGCCTCAGGGTTTACCCTAAAGGTGTGGCCCAGGATAAGGCTTGCAATTTCTTTTATTTGGTACTTTTCGACTCTCATATTTACGCTGCTGTATTAATTATACCACATATCGGCCAAATTTAACACAGCAGTGGAAATATTGCACTATAATTAACGCTATGCTTAGATACTTCATCTACGTCCGAAAATCCTCAGAAGAAGAGGAGCGTCAAGCTTTGTCTATTGATTCTCAGCTTCAAGAATTGAGAGAGTTTGCTAGTAGGAATCAGCTAAATAACGTTGATGAATTTATAGAAAGTAAATCTGCTCGTAAACCTAATAATAGACCAATCTTTGATCAAATGCTTAGTGATATTCAAGCTGGTAAAGCTGACGGGATCCTATCTTGGGCTCCTGACAGAATCTCTCGTAACGCAATCGAGGGCGGAAAAATCATTCATCTTGTAGATCAAGGAGTGATTAAAGATCTCAAGTTTCCTAGTTTCCATTTCGAGGCTGGACCCCATGGCTTATTCAATCTCTCTCTAGCATTCTCTTTTGGAAAACTTTACGTGGATAATCTTTCTGAAAGCGTGAAGAGAGGCAATAGAGAAAAAATACGCAGAGGTGAGTTTCCAGGACCTGCACCGCTTGGTTATATCAACAATCTCAAAAAGAAAAATATAGAAGCTAATCCAGAAAGCTTTGAATTAATAAAAAGTATCTTTGAAGATTATGCAGAAGCGAGATTAAGCTTCCCTGATATAGTCAGCAAGCTCTTCCGAGCTAGAATCAAAACCAGAAGCGGGAATAAGATTCATTACACCACAATACAAAGAATGCCTATTAATCCATTTTATTATGGGGTCTTTAAACTCAAAGGCGAGCTTCACCCTGGTTCTCATCCAGCTATGATCTCTAAGGCTCTCTTTGATAAAGTACAGAAACAATTAGAAACCAAATACAGACCAGTAAACTGGACTGAAGAAAGAAAAAGCACAAAAGGCTTCTTGTTTAGTGAACTAGGACAATGCGGAGAGTGTGGTTACAGCATAGTTAATGATTA
>CAIYXB010000024.1 GCA_903930015.1 uncultured bacterium
AAAAGACCCGGTCGTGGAGGGGCAAAATTTATTACCACTTAAGGGTATTAAAGGAGTCCATTCGGATATTTACTCTATTTCTGTAGATTAATAAAAGTAGTGCAAGACCAATTGCTGCTTCTGCAGCTGCTATCGCCATGATAAATAAACTAAATGCTTGTCCTTGGACAACAAGTGGATCAATAAAATGTGCAAAAGCAACAAAATTTATATTAATAGCATTGAGCATCACTTCAATACTCATAAGCACTCTAAATGCATTGTTTCTGGTAATGATTCCATATAAACCAATACTAAAAAGTAGTGAAGATAAAGTTAGATAATGATTCAGAGTCAAACCATCTGTAAAAAAACTAAAATTTGAAATGTCTAATTGCATTTATTTAACATCCTTTTTTGAAAGTATAATGACACCAATAAGAACAACCAGAAGTAGCACTGAAATTAATTCAAAAGGTAATATATATCTATTGAGCATCAAGTAACCAATTTGTGCAGTATAAGTTCTTGAAACTTCACTTATAATCGGCATGTGTATTTCAGCTCCAGTAAGCTGAGCGATCGCTGACCAGTCCTGGCTATTAACTATAAAACTTAGTAATGCAAACACACCAGAGCAGATCACAAATGCTACAACTCTTCTTTTGTTAATGTCTTGCATTATTGTTGTCTCATCATCAGGTGGTGTTGCTGTTGAGTCTTTCAGTGAGCAAAGCATTATTGAAAATACTATTACAAGCACTATACCTACTGCGTATATTAGTATTTGTGATACTGCAACAAAGTTTGCATAAAGCATAAAATAAAGTCCTGCAATTGCAACAAAAGAACCAATCAATGTAAATCCTGCTCTAACAAGATTTGGGTTAAAGATCATCCCAAGTGCGCATACTACTGATGCGGTTGCAAGAAAAAGAAATGCTACAGGTGTTAAGTAATTTAGATACTCCATAAAGACATGAGAATTATATTCTAATTTTGCTTTTTGTTCTAGTTGATTAATAAATCTTAGATAAATCGCATTTATTATATTGATTTGGTTCATACTAGTACATGCGTCTTATTTTGAATTAATGCGCTGCGGTGATAGACATATGTGAAAGAGGTATAAATAAGATAGAGCTATCTTCGATAGTTCTTTTTTGCTATTCATGAATTTGAAAGAATTAGCTGAATCAAGGGTTGTTATAGATTTAGATATCTGTAGCGGTAAGCCGCGTATTCGCGGTACCAGAGTGCCTGTTGCAGATATTATGCTTGCACTTGCTGAAGGTATGAGTCACCAAGATGTCTTGAGGAATTTTAGATCACTGCAGCCAAAAGATATCCAAGCTGCACTTGCTTATTGTTTTTGTATTACTGATGGTGTGAAGCTTGTAATAGCTTCTTCGTTTGGTGGTGTCTCGCAAATTGGTTCTGGTGCAGATGTCCTAACAAAAGATGAAATCACGCAAGCTGAGAATGATGTTTTTAGTAAGGTGCTTGCTGAGCAGGCTTCAATACAAGAAGAAATTACTAAAGAAAAAGTACAGCAAATCAAAGCAAAGAAAATTGCAAAAAATAAAGCACCAATTGTTGACCCTAAACTACCACCAAGAGAAAGACCTTATGATCTTTTGATTGATATCTCAAGTGAAGCTTCTACAAAGGTTTTTAGTAATGAAGCTGAAATAGAGCAAGGTGTAGATATGTCTTATGATAATTATCTTTTTGAACTTAGAGAGGATAAAAAATCTTGGCTTACATATTCTAATAAAGAAGGTGTGGAAATTGATCAAGCAATGAAAAGAAATTTACTTGTTACTTATGTTGGACTTAATGGCAGTATCAAAGAAGCTGTCTTTGAAGGATATTTAACCACAGATAGACAACATAAAGTCTTCATACAAAAAACTAATGACGGCAAAGTTTGTGGAAGAGCTTTGTGATTTTTCTGGTTTTCATACTGATTTGATTACTTAGACAACCGCTCATTTTTGCTGACACCTGTGATTTTCATCAGGATTTATAACTTAAGCTAACTTAACCGTGTCCGTCGCAAAAATTCGGGCTGCCTAAGCAATCAAATCAGAATAGTTTTCGGAAAATTTGCAACACCCTGAAGCATAGTATTCCAATTAAGTTTTCAAAAATGTCATTGTTGTAAGGGTTACGTAATTCGTTGACATTTAGCCAATAATAAGTCTCTCGCTTTATTTCAATTATTTCAAGCTGGTCATTCCAATGGGTT
>CAIYXB010000025.1 GCA_903930015.1 uncultured bacterium
TGTCTTAGGAAAAAGTATATTCTGCTTTGCTCGTATCTCTTCAATAGCATTTTTTTCAATAAGATCATTGAAACCCCTTTCATTGAGGGAAAAAGCATAATCAAACTTGCTTGGCAGATAAAATTCATTTTCAAGTCTCAGAATCTCATGAAGAGTATCTTCTCTATTTGATGAATTTACCTGCAGCACCTTAAAGTCAGTATTGATAAACTCAATATGTTTTTTTTGATTAGAGGTTAGTATGTCACTTCGATAATTGAGATTATACAAATCAATTCCTCTCTTCAATTCAATGAAATTCATATTTTTGGGAAATCTGGAGATGTAATATTCAACATATTCTTTACTTTCAGCTATCTTTCCTTCCATGATAAGTGTGTGTATAAGAATAATAGCCTCATCATCAAAGAGTTTCTTTAGATCTTTTTCTTCATTAAAGTTTTTAATGACAGTTTCAAAATCACCCTTTAACATTAGCCCGCGATAATCTACTCGTGCAAAAGCAGCCTGACAAATTAAAAAACAGAAAATAACAAAACTAAAAAGAAAAAAGTTTTTGCGCATTTTGACTACTTTGTTTTACTATTTCTTCTCTTTGCACTTGATAGCACTTGCTTAAAGTATCTACGACATAGTTAACATAACTAGGTTCGTTTCTCTTCCCACGTTTATCCTGAGGCGCCAAATAAGGACTATCAGTCTCGACTAAAAATCTTTCAAGACTTATATCCTGAGCTGTTTCTCGGAAATGGTCATTTTTTTTAAAAGTAATTACTCCTGACCAAGAGATATAAAAACCTAGCTCCAAAAACGCTTTGGCATTTTCATTTGAGCCTGTGAAGCAGTGTATGACTCCATTATGAGCATTTTTATCACTTGCATAATTTGCTTTTAAAATTTGTTCTGTGTCTTCCCAAGCATCTCTAGTATGCACAATAATTGGCAGTGAGTGTTTTTTTGCAATATCAATATGATCTTGAAAAATATTTCTTTGCTTCTCTTGCTCACTTGCTTCAGTGCAATGATAGTAATCAAGGCCAGTTTCTCCAACCGCTTTAAGTTTTTTATCCTTATATTTTACAACCTGCTCCTCTAAAAAAGCCTTACTTGAAGAATTCCAAGTTTCTATATTACAAGGATGAACACCAACTGCTGTAAATAAATCAACTTTAGAATTACCATCATATAATTCAGTTAACTTTATCAATTTGGAAAACTCGTCTAAAGTACAGCATGGATGAAGAACCTTATGAACACCAGTTTCATAAGCTCTTTGCATCATTTCATCTCTATCCTCATCATAAGCATCAAAGCCTATATGAGCATGCGTATCTATTAGCATCTATATAAATATAACAACTGATTAGAAATTTTGTTTGAAACTAGCTCAATCCATTCCAAAGCGGCCAATTTCAGCCCATCTTTGTATATGCCTTAATTCAATACCAGATTTTTCGGCAAGCTCTTCTGGAAGCACTCTTTCGCCAAAATTCATACAGCTTCGAGCCTTATCAAATAGCTCTTTGTCCCTTTCGGTACAATCTTTACAAACACCGCCAAAAAGAGAAATACTCATAAGAGCACCACAGTACTCGCATTGTTTTAATTTTGTTCTATCCCTTTCCATGATGCTTAACTTCAATATTCCCAAGTGCGGTTTATTATATTCCTTTATTCTTTATTCTTTATTCTTGTTTAAATAGTCTAGTAATTAAGTTTTTTATTTTTAATTTCCAAACGTTTATTTTTGTCTAAACGAATTTTAATTTTATCTCTCTTATCTTTAACTTTTTCTTGCATTCTGTTACCTAGTTCAAATACTAATTGTGCTTTTTTTCGAACTAAATCAGAAACTTCAATATTATCTTTTAACCTAGTAATCTCTGATATATAAACAAGACGCTGCTGCATAAGCAACATAATATCTCCGTAGCGATCATCATGATCTAAATTCTCAATTATCTTCTTATCAATGGCTTCAATACCATCTAAAGCTTCTTCATAACTTAGAACTTTTTTTACCACTATTATTTTAATAATCCCGAACTTGATAAAGCAGCTTGTTGTCTTTGAGCTTGAGCATTTGTCACATCTAATTGTGAAAATTGTTTTGTAAGTCTTAATCTCAAAGTTTCAACACTATTTTGTGCTCTTAAAATTCTATCGTCCTGACTTTTAATTTGAGAACTAATAGAATTTCTTACTTGCTTAATAACACCTGTTCCTGAATCACTATAACTTTCTAGCAGCTCACTTAACTTTGCAAGCACGCCTTGATTACCGGAATTAAGAAGCCCAAACTGTGAATCTTCCTTATCATTACCCCAAAGTAATTTATTTAATTCGTCTGGTGCCGAATTATATGCTTCTTTGAATTTTCCGCTCTCTAATTGATAACCAACAAATTTACCATCAGCATCAAGTTGAGTTTTTAAACCCACATTTATAAATGAGGTAAAAGTATCATCACCAAAGGTTCCTGGAATGCTACCCATAACATTCTTTAGTCGATTTGCAAGTCCCCTACTAAAAGAATCATTCTTTGCGTTTAACCCTCTCACCAAGTCATTTACACCAGATAGAATATCATTGATTCTTTTTTCATAACCTGAAGGATCTTTTGCAATTGATATTTTGATAGGTTCAGTAGTTACTTTTGAAACATCAATAGTAACTCCATCAATAAGTCCTGAGACACTGTTTGAATTTGAAACAAGAACCTCACCATCATTAAGAGTTGAGATTGTGAATTCTGCATTCTTACCAAGAGTCTGCCCAAGAGGATCATCGAGATGTAAGATTGAATCTAAATTACCATCAGAACTCACTGTAAGTGCTAAAGCTCCAGTATCAACATTTGTAAAAACAACTTCTCCATTTAATGCATCATAGAATGCAGAGATTTTAGTATTTGCCTTGTTATTTACTTTATTTATTAAATCTTGGACAGTATCTGTACCTTCATAAGTTACGGCTTCCCCATTAATAGTGAGCGTAGTACCAGTTACACCAAGGTCAGCAAGTGTTGTTGTAGATTCAGGTGCATCAAGATTTTGAACACCTGTAACAGTACCTGAAAGTGTATCGATCTTCGCGTTATTCAAGCCAAGTGCTCTTAGCATATTTGAAGTATTACCAGGTGATCCTAAACTTTGGAAAGTACCTGCAAGCACGACTTTACCGTCAACAAGGGTAGCTGAAGTGACAGAAGAAAAACTTTCTAAAAAAGTAAGTACCGTACTTAGTGCATTATCACTACCAGGAGTTTGATCTGTTAAATCAAGTGCCGTCACAATATTAGAATCTGTAGAGCTTACTAAGATTGGATCAGCACTAGCTATTGCATTGGTCAATGTGAACTCATTTGTAGTAGTGCTAAATGCAGCCGTCAAATTAAGTGCGTCACTAGAATTAGCAGCTGATGTTTTGTTTATTGCAGCAACCAAATCTGCCATGGTATTTACGTTAGGGTCAAAATTAAGGTCTGCTGGTCCAGCAGCAACATCAGCAGCGAAATCAATTGTTACTCCATTAATACTTAAATTTGTACCATTAATTCCCCAATCAGCAAGTGTATGTTCTGTTATATTTTTAGTACCAGTCAAACTATTTCCACTAATGCTACTAGAAACAAAACCCAGTGCATCAACTAGATTGCTTGTACCAGCACTAATAGAACTGATTCCATCTAGCTTGATTTTACCGTTAGATAAAGATGCTCCAGTAATTCCAGTAAAGCTTTCAAAAAAATCTAATAGATCTTGAACTGTAGCAGTTGCTGTATCTAAACCAAAAGTTTGCTCTTGACCGTTAATAGTAATAGTTCCATTTGTAAGTGCCACTCCTCCTGCGAAGTTTGCATTATCAAGGATAGTTGTTACATCGATCGTTGCAGGTGGTGTTAGTGGCGTTGCTGTTTTTAAAACTGTTTTACCTGCAGCCGTATAGCTATTTGTTTCACCACCAATAGTGACACTCCCAGATGTAATATCTGAAAAACCTTTTAAATTTAAGTCAGTCAATTGTGAAGCAGTAGTAATTCCTAAAGACAGTGGACTTGCTGACTTACTTAAAGTATTTGTTGCTGTCTGCAAAACCTCTATATCAAAACTTTGTGGAACAGCAAGATCAGTTGTGGTAATCTTTAAAAATTTATTTTCGGTATCAGTGCTAGTAACTTTCTTTGGAGCAAGTGACTCAGTACCTTTGATAATAGAATCAAACTTTAAAGCACCTTTTAAACTATTTATAGATGAACTAACGTTACCAAGAAAACTAGTCTCTGCTTGAAGTGTTTGTTTCTTTTGTTGTAACGGCAGCACCTTAGACTGAGTCTCTAAGTCTACTAACTGTTTAATTAATGCACCAGAATCAAAATTAGAATTTAGTCCAGTAAAGCTTACACCGCTCATTGAGAGATCTCCTATTTACTAGGTTCCCCCAAATACCTGCTCTTTATATCGACTTTTATAGAAGAATCAATAGTTATCTATCATCCAAATGGATTAATTTTAATTCAGAGGACTTTTGACCCCTCTTAGCTTACGAAAATATTAGTACAAATGATGTAGTCACAAGAAAAAAGGAGAACATCATGCGAAAACTACTTATATATTTCTTAACCTTACTTGTCTTTTTTACAAATTTTAGAGCTGTCTTAGCTGCCACTAAACAAGAAAAAAAGAACTCTCAAGTACTAACTTATAAATTAGAAACTAATAGCTTTGAGGAAAGCCCGCAGCAAGAAATTGACGAAGACAAAATTTATTTAAGAATCAGCAAAAAAGATCTCAAAGAACTAAGAAGACAAGCTTTATTGTCAGCAAGCATTTTACAAAGGATTAGAGATTTAGAAAAGCTCTATCAAAATATAAATACTATTGTGACTACAGTTGTTGCAGCTATCGACTTAATTAAAAAATTCATTAATTTTGATGATCTAGACCTTAATTTTTCTGGTGGTGGTGGAGATTTCAAACATGTCTCTGGAGTGATTATGTCACCTGGCTTTGTTGAATTTGAAGCAACAGTAAGCACTAAGGATTCAAGTTTTGATGATATTGATAACAGAAGTTTATTTATGGATATATATTTTAATAGAAATTTGTTTTCGATCGATCACATTGAAGGAGATGGAGTCTCTGGTGCAGCTGCCAAAAATATCACGTTACCAACAACAACATCAGCTTCAAAAGCAAGAATAGAATTACCAGTAAGTGATGCACTTAGTTCACGCGTAAAATTCAAAGTGTTTTTAGCTCCATTAAATCCAGAACTAATTAAAGTCGGTGATAAAACTAGTTTGGATATTAAATATTACAAAAGAGTACCTCTCGATGAAAATGGCGAAAGGATTCCACCTGTTTTATATGACTTTGCAGAGGGTTCACCACGTGAAATTGTAGTTAAGGTTAAATAGCAGCTCCAAGACCACTGCATAACTCATCTTCTGCGTTATACTCGCGCTCAAAATGCTCATTTACAATCAGTAAACTCCGCTTTTTCGCGCTCGCAAGCCTTGAATCTGAAATTATGCAGCGGTCTCTCTCATACTCAGTTTGATATAATAGACCTGACACAAAATCTTTTGTGCCAGGTCTATTTAATGCCTCACATTTCAAACACTAATCAAGTTAAGCACTTGGCATTCATAATGGATGGTAATCGTCGTTGGGCAAAAGCAAAAAACCTACCTGTAATTGCCGGTCATAAAGAGGGTGTTGAAGCTCTAAAAAAAGTTACTAAATTTTGCCTTGATAATAATATCGAACATTTAACAGTCTACGCATTTTCTACAGAGAATTGGAAAAGAGATACTCACGAACTAGATTTTCTTTTTAAATTGCTTTCAGAAGTTGCTTTAAGAGAGCTTGCTGATTTAAGAAAGCTTGGAGTCAAAGTGGATTTTTTAGGTGATATCTCAAAATTTCAAGTTTTTAACATTCAAGAGAATCTTGATAAATTAGCTAAAGAAACAGCTTCGAACATAAAACTCAATCTGCATATCGCTTTAAATTATGGTTCTTTGATGGAAATAACAAGCGCTATTAATAAGCTTGCTAACCACGATATAACAAGTATAGAGGAAGATGATCTCAGTGCAAACTTATATTCACCAACAACCCCTGACCCTGAGATAATGATTAGAACCGGTGGTGAAAAGCGCTTGAGCAATTTTTTATTATGGCAAGTAGCAAACTCTGAGCTGATTTTCACAGAAACTTTATGGCCAGATTTCTCCAAAGATGAGCTTAAAATAATTCTGACAAACTATTTTAAATCTAAGAAATCTAAGTCAAATATCCTAGAGAGAGTAAATGCTTAGACTTGGTAAATCTCAATCGAATAGCTTTCGACGTGATGCTTGGCTTGAAGTAAATCTTTCTAATTTAGAATTTAACATAGAATATCTTCATCAAGAGTTCAAAAAACCACTTATTCCTGTTATAAAAGCTGATGCCTATGGACACGGTGCAAATGTGCTTGCTGAACTTATGGATAGCTATGATTTTGTTTTTGCGTATGCCGTTGCAAGCATAGATGAAGCGCTAAATTTACGAGAGCTTACTCAAAAAAAAATCATGGTACTTGGTATCACTCCGCTTTGGGCTCTTGAAAATGCAATTGCAAGCAATATTGACATCACGATAGCTGACTTGCAAACCGCTCTTGAAGCGAACTCAATAGCTTCAAAACATAAACTTAAAGCAAAAATCCATTTAAAAATTGACACTGGAATGAATAGAATTGGCTTTAAAGTATCCCAGAAGTCTATATCAGAGATACAGCAAATTAAAGCTCTGGAATCTATTGAGATAGTAACAGCCTATACTCACATCGCAGCTCCAGAGAATGATGCTTTTATCCAAGAGCAAGAAGATTTATTTTTTGAAATGATGAAGGAATTCGATTTTAAATTACATGTAGCTTCAAGTGTCTCAGCCCGCAAATGCAAAAATCAGAATTTTGATTTTGTTAGAGTTGGCATTGAACTTTATGGACTAGAAAACCCTCTTTTAAAACCATTACTCTCTTTATACTCTAGAATAAGTTTTGTAAAAGAGATCAAAGAAGGCGAATCTGTAAGCTACTCAAGGACTTGGTTTGCAAAAAAAGACACTAAGATCATCACTTTGCCATTAGGTTACGCTGATGGCGTGCACCGAGTAATGTCTAATAAAATAAAAGCGTACTACAAAGGTAAGTTTATCTCCCAAGTTGGAACTATTACCATGGATCAAATCATGTTTGACCTAGATGATGTAAGCGCCACTGCTCAAGTTGGTGACATTGTTGAACTTTTTGGAAATCAAATCAGCATCCAGGCTTGGGCGCAAGCAGCTGGAACGATTAGCTATGAAGTTGCAACTTCACTTAATTTAAGACTTCCTAAGACTTACAAGAGATAATGCAAATTCTAAAAACAAAAAATGATCTTCAAAAAATTCAAGGCGATACAAAACTTGCTTTTGTGCCAACTATGGGAGCTTTACACGAAGGGCATTTGTCTTTAGTGAAGATCGCGCAAAGCTACGCCAAGAAAGTGATTGTAAGTATTTTTGTAAATCCGACACAGTTTGGTCCCAATGAAGATCTAAGTAAATATCCAAGAACGATCGAAGATGATATAAAAAAACTTGAATCTTTAAATGTAGATTTTTTATTTTTGCCAGATGCGTCTGAGCTTTATCCTCAAGGACTTGAAATCACACACTTTGCAAACAAAGAACTCAGTGAGGCTTTATGTGGTTTGAACAGACCAGGTCATTTTGATGGAGTTTGTACTGTTGTCTATAAACTTTTCGATCTTATCAAACCAGATTACGCGATCTTTGGGCAAAAAGATTATCAACAACTCTTAATCATCAAAGACATGGTAAAAACAGAGCAAATTATGCTTGAAATTATAGAGGCAGAGATTTTTCGTGAAGCAGATGGGCTTGCAATGAGCTCACGCAATATCTACTTAAGTCCTGAGCAAAGATTGATTGCTCCTAAGTTAAACAAGGCTCTTAAGTCCGTAGCGCAGGGCAAGCAAAGTATAGATGAAGCCAAATTAGACCTTATTTCACTTGGTTTTGAGCTTGATTATTTAGAAACTCGCAGGAATAGAGTTTTTGTCGCGGCAAAGCTTGGATCGACCAGATTAATTGATAATATTTCGCTATCAGCAATGATTCCTTTATTAAATAATTAAAACGAGCGATTAACCCTGGCCAATGTAAGAGTTTAATGCTGTACTGGAATGTTGTGGTAGCAACAAATACAAGCTTCAAGAATTTATTTACAGGTTTCAGCGAGACAGTAA
>CAIYXB010000026.1 GCA_903930015.1 uncultured bacterium
CTAAAAATGAATTTGGCTTTTCGGTTGCTTTTTGGACTAATGCTCCCATTAATACATTAAATTGGTTTCCAGCTTCTTGCTGTAAATTAGGGCGCTGGGCTAGACCTCTCGCTAACCATAAATCAGGCTCATCGATTGCTTTTGTGACTAATGCTCCCATTAATACATTAAATTGTTCTCCAGCTTCTTGCTGTAAATTAGGGCGCTGGGCTAGATCACTCGCTAACGATGAATCAGGCGCTGCGATTGCTTGTTCGACTAATGCTCCCATTAATAGATTAAATTGTTCTCCAGCTTCTTGCTGTAAATTAGGGCGCTGGGCTAGACCTCTCGCTAACGATGAATCAGGCGCTGCGATTACTTTTGTGACTAATTTCTTAAATATATCACCTCCAACTTCATCAATTAAATTAATGCGCTGGGCTAGACCTCTCTCTAACTTTGAATCAGGCACTGAGATTACATTTTCGACTAATTGTCTAATATAACCCTTTTTATTTTCTATCCCCGGAAGCCCTTGATAAAGAGCATTACCTACTGTTTCTAAATCATCATTCTTTAATCTAACCCTAAGGAATTGGTCTAGAGCGCTAAATAAAGCTGTTTTGGACCTAGGGCCAAGATGCTTCTTAGGTTGAAAGAGATTAAGCTGATTAACTGCTGACATAGTTAATAATAATAATAGCAGGCGTTTAAGATAATTGGGGCATTTTAGGGTCAGGTCCGGACAATCGGACATTTTAGAAACAGAAAAGCTGGGGTCGCCGATTCGCCTACTCCTAGAATTCAGGAGCTAATTCTACCCTAAAACACTTGATTTTAAAGGCTTTTTAATCCTATCCTAAATTTCACTTGAATTCGTAATACATATTGTGTTAGGATCTTTAATAGATGAGAACAGCTGAAAGCAAAGCTAAATATCAAAAGCAAACTCAGCCCGACTTCGAGCCGAGAAATACAACTTATTCTAGATCTGAGCAGAAAAATCAAACAAATTACGATACACAAAGCAATCGCAGTCAAGCTGAAAACATGGCAAAGAAAAAAGGTTTTACTTTTATTCAAAAAGCTGGACTTGCAGGAGCAGGAGTCACAGCATTATTATTTTTCGTTAAATCAAAAATACTTACCTTCCTATCTTTTCTAACTGCTATTCCTACTGCTGGATTATTGTATTTTGGTTTCAGAAAATCTTTTTCTGATACTACAAAACAAACTCAAGAAAAACCTGTTGAAGAAGAGAAGCCTGCACAGAGCAAGGAAACTCTTGATACTATCTCCAAATTAAACCAAATGAAAAATAATACCAAAAATCCACTTATCAAAGATTATATCCACAATGTCGCTCAAACCCTTGCCGCGACTGATAATTTTGATGCGAAAGAAATTGCAAACCAATTAATCGAAGTGATGGATTATCAAGCAGACAAACAAACAATCAAAAAACTTCAAACCGATTTACACCCCGACAAACACCTAAAAGCTTCTGATGAAGAACAAGAGATTTACAAAAGAATATTTAATATATTAGGTGAATATAAAGATATCAAGAATTTATAAAATCACGACAAAGAGTTTTGAGTTCATTTAACTCTTCTTCAGCAACAAACGCTCAAACTCCGCACGTAATGCCAAAAATTCTTTCATAAAAGCTTTCATATGCTTTCCTACACGAGGATTGAGCATATAAGCTTTCCAACTAGGTAGCTCATAATCTTGGCTACCATACTGAGACCAAGCTGCCGTCGCTACAAAATCCAACAAAGGAGTTGAGGGACTTTTATGCTTTTGCCAAAATTTGTAAAATTTATCCATGTAAGAATTTAACTTTGAAGATTCCAGATGAAAATCTGGGTCGTGAATCTCACGCTCGTAAAGATCTTGGGCTTTGCTAATAAAACTCGGATAAGGTCTAAATAAACAAGTAAAACCAAGGTCTGGATTTACAACAGCAATATTACCAAGCTTAACAAATTTCTCTTTTAATAAATGTGAGTACTGTAAACCAGCTGCCAAAAGCGTTTGATAGCCCTCAATACCTAATGATTTTAATGCCATAGCAGTTGCATAAACCCCACTAGAGCTTCGAGTACACTCAAGTGAATATTGAACTGGAGATAACTGGTCTTTACTAGGATCAAAATATTTAAATTCATCAGAACCCCACATCATATTTTCAAAATCTCTTATATTTTTCACAATAAAAAAACTTGAACTATAAGGAGTAAAGCCAGTTTTATGAATATCTAGAGTAATTGAATCTGCATAATGTAAATTACGGCACTTTTCTTGAATCCTTGGCAGCTTTTCAAGGAAACTCTCCTTAAGGCTTAAAGGATTTTTATCAAGATCATAGTCATTAAAAAAAGTAAGAGACCAACCAATCGCTGCATCCAAATGTATATGAGGTCTGTGATGATTAGGATATTTTTTCGCTAGCTCTTCCACTACTTCCCAGCAAGCTTTAACATCATCAATAGCACAATGATCTGTAGTACCTATCGTAAGCAGTATTGTAGGTACAATAATTCCTTTTTGATAGCAGTCTTCAAGCTTCTCTTTTAGTGCTTGGATTTTAATACAACCAAATTTATTAGCAGGGATTCTCATTGCATTTTTTCTTCCTGTTCCGATCGCAGCAAGATTAGTAAAATTTGAAAAATGTCCAGCTTGAGAATTCGCAAAAAGGAATTTCTCTTGTAAACCCATCAAACCTTCTTCTTTAATTTGTGGAAATGCTTTTCTTAAACCTAAAAGATAACCATACATATTGCCTTTAGTACTACCTTCCAAAGCAAGTCCCCAAGCTTTATCTAACTCTTTATAACCTAAAATTTTAGCAAGAGATTTTACAACTCTAACTTCAAGTTCATTTGCTCTTTTACCATATTTACTTGTAACTAAATTAGGGTTAATTAGAGCAGCACCAAAAGCTCCTAAAACAGCAGGTAGAATTGTGATAGGCAAAACATTACGCCAATCAACCCCGGACCTACTATCAATAGAATTATAGAAAGGTAAAACATAATCTATCGCATCGTTCTCCTTACTTAGATTCTGAGGCACACGCACACCATAATCTAAATAATCTAAATTCATTGTTTTATTTGGATTTTTAGAAATTTTTGAAGCATTTTTCAAAAAACTTTTTATAGTAGGAAAAAACTTATTAAAATGTGCAGAGTCATCCAAGATCTCTCCATTTAAAGCACCAATTTCTATAACAGAAAGTTTTTCAAGGTAGTCCTGATTTAATACAAAATCTTCTTTACTTTCTTTGGAGATTCTTCCGAGAAAAGCTTCTTTTAAATTAAATCCCATATTTGTATTATTCCCATTTTAAAATTAGGTGAAAACCACTATGGACAGTAGCTATTTATGATCAAAGGATGGTATTATGTTGATTATTATCGACGCTAAAAAACTAGACCTTCCAAAAATTCATTTCTTGACAGGGAATAATCATGATCCTATTGAAACTCTAGTACACTATCAAAAAGATTTGAATGGCAAAAATGATATTGGAGTATTTCTTGGCTGGCTTGACCAAGCTATCAGAACTTTTAAAACAGAAGTACAAAACAATCCCAAGGACTTTGCACAAAGAGTTTTAGAAGGACAAACCCAATATGATCTTTTTCCAACTTATGATCCCTAAAAAGCGCGTTCAATAATTGAACAAATTTCAAAAGATATTCAAGAGAAGCCAGATCTTCAACTAGAAGAAATCGATAGGCTTTGTGTAAATTTCATACTTGGCAAAGAAATAGAGCTAAACGAAAATCAAATAGCTCATAAAGATCTGGTCAAGCATCTAATCATAAGTCACTTGAGCCAATTCTCTGAATTAATTGATACCTACAAAATTTTATTAAAAGAAAAATTGCTTGAATCTTTTGAATTCATGACTCAAGGAGCACAATTTAGAATCAATAAAATAATAGATAACGTTCACTTAGACTCTTTTGAAATCCAAACGGGTAAAGAGCCAGAAGAGATGATAGATTTCGCACGATTTAAAGAACAGTTGGCGCAAGAAAATTGCTCTTACAATACTAGTATAAGAAACGCCAAAAGCAAAGAAGCAAAAACTTCTATTGCTAAAATACTCCATGAATATTTGGTTAATTTAAAAGAAACTCCAACAGAGTTTCAACTTAAGGTGGCTAACTCTCTAGGTGAGTTTCTACATACTAACACCAGAGTACTTGAAGCAGAGCAAATAAACACCGTAGGTGATTATTGGGACAACTTAGTTAATCCGAACACAGCACAAGGGCAACTTGCAAATATTATTAGTAGACTTTCTCTGGGAAAGAGTTTAGACTAAGAATCAAAACGTATATTTTTTTCTTTCATACGCTTAAACGCTTCTTCAATACGCGACACTTCAGATGTCATTGCTATTCTAAAGAATCCCTCACCAACATTACCAAAAGCATTACCTGGAGAAACTACAATTCCACATTCATCAAGAAGCTTCTCACAGAACTCTGCTGATGACGTATAAGAAGTTGGAATTGGTGCCCAAACAAACATAGTTGCTTTTGGAGCTGTAAAATTCCAGCCCAATTCTTTTAGCCCAGACATAATAGCGTTTCTTCTAACTGCATAAACTTCTTCGTTCTTTTTAGTAATCTCTTGTTGTGGAATATTCAAACCAGCAATTGCAGCTCTTTGTATTGCTTTAAACGCTCCTGAATCCACATTTGTTTTCACCTGAGATAAAGCTTGGATAGCTTCTTTGTTTCCAAGTACCCAACCAATTCTCCAGCCAGTCATATTAAAACCTTTACTAAAAGAATGAAATTCTATTGCAATATCTTCTGCACCTTTAGCATTAAAAACTGAAGGTGAAGTGTAATTATCAAAGTAAATCTCTGAGTAGGATTGATCGTGACACAAAACTATTCCGTACTTAGTACAAAAATCAACGGCTTCTTGAAAAAAACCAAGTGGCGCTGTTGCACTTGTAGGATTGTTTGGGTAATTTAACCACAGCATTTTTGCTTTGTTGCGAATGTCAACTGGTATCTTGTCAAAATCAGGTAAGAAATCATTCTCAGCCAGTAAAGGCATTTTGTGCGGAATACCTCCAGCAAAAATAGTTGCTGTATTATAAACAGGATAACCAGGATCAGGAATTAGCGTATAGTCTCCAGGATCAACAAAGGCTAGAAAGCTGTTGTGGATTGATTCTTTTGAGCCAATTGTTGCAAGACATTCTGTAACAGGGTCAAATTCTTTAATACCAAATCTTTTTGCCGTCCATTCTACACAAGCTTTTCTGTAATCTAAAGTACCTGTATAAGGAGGATAATCATGTGTACTTGAGTCGTCAATCGCTTTGTGCATCTCATCAACAACAGCTTGCAAGGTTGGTTGATCTGGATCACCAATACCCATATTGATTACATCCACTCCACGCGCTTTTGCCGCAGCTTTCTTTTCATCAATACGTGCAAATAAATATGGTGGGATTAAATCCAGTCTTTTTGATAATTTGAATTTCGGTGTTGTTTTGGTCATAAAAAGTATTTTAACACCCAAAAGTCCGCCTGGAGTCCGCGACTCAAAGCGGACTTTTAATTAAGTATTGACGATAAAACCAAGGTCTCGTTAAAAAAGTTCGAGAACAAGGCTTTCGAGCAGCGAAAAGGCTGAGTTTACTGGGTGGTAAATGATGACTTTGAGCTGCGAGAGTAACGCAGTTATCGGGCTTTTTTAACGAGACCTAATTAAGCCTGCGCGCTAAACCAAAATAGAAGGAGATACATGAAGGTTTCATTTAAAACCAATCCACAACCAATACTGTCACCATTCTGACCTTTAAGTTTATGGTTTAGGAATCTATAAATCAATACACTAAAAACTAGTGCAATTAAAACAAAAGCAAATAAATAAAGTTTTTCCATAGGATAGAAAAAAAACAAAGTAAGCACTACAAATAAATTTATTGCAAGTGCTCTATATTTATGAGCTTGGCTAAAAACTAAAAGCGAGCTTTTTGCTTCAAGCTCTTTACTATCAACAAAAAAAATAAGTTCTAACACCATAAAGAATCTAGAAAATACTGGTACATAAGCTAGTAGATAGTGATAATTTGCTAGTTCATATTTAGACTGACTAATAAATATTAATTGAGCTATAACCACCAAGACCAAAGCTATAACAGCAAAAGCTCCTGCCCGACTATCTTTCATCACTCTTAATATTTCTTCACGAGGTCTATCACTACAAGCAAGCCCATCATGACTATCCATTACAGCATCAAGATGTAACCCACCACTCAAAAGAGTGTGTACAAGAATAATAAAAAAAGCCATCACAAATTGGTTTTGGAAAGCTTCATTTAAAACAATAATTACTAGTGTTGCAAATAAAAATATTAATCCTGTAAAAGAAAAAAAAGCTATTGAATTAGAAATATCTTTTTCTGGAACTTTTTCTTTTGGCGAGACTGGTAATAAAGTTAAGAATGATACTGCGAACCTTAGCTCAAGAATTAATGAATTTATTAGTTTGGATATCATTTCTAATCCTATTATGCCCTAAAGGGCAAAATCACTTTTTGATGGTCTTAAAAAGTTCAATAACTTGTACAATTTCCGAAGGATGCCCATCATGCTTACTCACAAAAGCATCAGCCCCTGCCGTAAGTACACTTTGAATAGCTTCTTCATGATTATCACCTGAATAAACGATAACTGGCATGTTTGGAAAAACACTCTTGAATTTTGTTATAGTCATAATACCAACAGAATCATGGAGACCTAGATCAAGTATAACTACATCAA
>CAIYXB010000027.1 GCA_903930015.1 uncultured bacterium
ACTTTACTTACCGCCTTATAGCCCAGATCTGAATTATTCAGAAGAAGTTTGGAAAATTATTAAAGAATCCGACCATAAAAATATTCTTTATAAATGTAAAAATGATTTATTGCGTATTGTTACAGAAACATTCCGTAAGTATAAAAAACGAAAATTTAAATTTAATTGTAGCGAAAACTGATTAACAAAACATTAGAGGAATACTATACAAACTGCTATTGCATCCAAAAAACGTTTTTGCTCACTCGATAATCGATCTGATCCAAAAACATCATCATAAATATTCACTAAATCTGGATTTCCATCTTCACTATAATTACTGGAATCAAAATGAATACCCTGATGTTTCAATCTCAATTCTTTTAAAACATCAATCTCTTCTTTTGAAAAAACATATTCAGAATCATAGAGCTTCAAGGCTAAAAGCTTATCCTGAGGATTTCCAAGTATAAGTCTTTTGTCTCGAGCTAATTTAAATTATCCCTCCCTATATGGGTGAACTAATCGTTTTGTATCAGAAATACTTTGATTTGGATTTCGTTTTAGAGTTAGGTAGCGTTGTGCACTTGCTGCAGCTAGTTGTCCAGCTTCTCTCAATTTTTTTGGTGCTTCTGTTTTTAATCGAGGCCAATTTATTGCTAGAGAACCATTCGGTGTTATTAATTGATTACGCGAATTAATTCGTGCAACCGGAGTTAAATTTGGAGTATATAGATTTAGTATTGACCACTTAGTCACGATGTAAATATAGCATATTATCTTACCTCGGTTATGGGTTAGGCAATTCTACTAGCTGTTGGGGTCTGACCCCATTTCCCTTAACCTTCGATCCAAAAGTGTCACAAAGACTCCACTTCAATAAACAAGACCCTAAAAAATAAGCCAAAACACCTAAGAACGGCTCCATAATATGTGATACACTTTATCTTTAATGGAGAAAGCACTTGGTCAAAACGATTACGTAAAACTAGTCGAATGGACTCATCCTCGCGACCCAAAACTTAAGTACGCCTATACAAAATTTCCTGGTTCAGATGGAGAGGAAGATGGTGTATCGATCTGTCCGATTATCAAAAAAATGGCAAAGAACATGTTTTGCTTGCGACCCATCTACGACCCCAAAGAATGGAATCTCCAAAAAGCAAAGGTCTTTCGCTTGAAGTTATTGCTGGTTTCAATAAAGATAAAGCTGCAGAAGGTCACAGCACAGATGATAATGCAAAAAAAGAAACCAAAGAAGAAATGGGTCTTACAATACAAAAGCTTCACCGAATCCCAGATGCCGTCGGTGCTGGCAGTGGATCAAAAGCTGAATATGTGGCTGAGTGTGAGACGCCAAAAGAAATTAAACCTAACGAACCTGATATGACTGAGCTTGCGATCTTATCAGTCCCACTTGAAGATGCCTTAAATTATATTGCTGATGCAAGTAAGAAAGGGATTGACATACAAGACTCCGTTTACAAATCAATTGCAGAAGCACAGAGAATTTTGAATGTCAAAGCTTCAAATAAATCTAAAGTAGAAGCTCAACTTGAATGGACAATAGCTGGTAATAATCCCAATGAACTGCAAAAAGATGGAATCAAAATACTTTCAGAGAAAAAAGATTTTTTAACTGAAGCTGCAAAACCTTTGTCAAAAAAGAAAAAAGGTTTTTTTGCAAGAGCTTTGGATAATACAAAATATGTATTTAGTTTTAAATGGCTTTTTAAAAAGAGAGGGTCAGCTAAATAACTTTCCTAAGCTTTATCACTCACACAATCCATCTCAATTTCAACTAACCATTCTGGATTAATAAATCCTTTGACTTCAACAAAAGTACAAACTGGTTTTATGTCTTTAAATATCTCCGAGTGTGCTTTAGCAGCTTCTTTCCAGTGATTTATATCAGTAAGCATTATTCTAGTACGAATAGTATCTTCTATACTCGCATCAACTTTTTCAAGAGCAGTTTGTGCAATTTGAAAACATTGTTTGGTTTGTGCGTAAGCATCACCAGGATAAGCTGTTGTGCCATCTGCATTTACAGGTGCAGTGCCTGACACCGCAATAATATTACCCACACGAACAACTCTTGAGTAGCCAATTTGATCGCCAAAAAACCCCGCTGATATATTTTTACGCATAATTTTAAATTCCTATTTTATTTTAGTTCATTTCTTTAAATTAGTGCAAACCAAATCAAGAATCATCACTGGATATCCCAACGCAAGTAGATTGGAGAAGTACAAACACCTAAAAACTAAATCGATATTTTAACTAGTTTTGAATCACTAGTTCCATCAGAACAAGTAACATCAATTGTTATATTATGATCCGAACCGATTTCTCTGAGCTTATTTAATTGTCTTCTTAACAACCTAAATCTCATTAAAATTTCTTTTGATCCCACTGGAAATAGATATAGCTCTGGTTTATTTTGAATTCCAGTGTATTTAGCTTTGCAGATTATTTTTTTACTGTGATCAGAACGCTTGAGAGAATAATCATACCTTACAAATGATGAATCTTTATATGATCTATTAGTTGGAGCATCAATCTCAAGAATGATTGGAAGATCTTGAATCTCAGGTTCTGAACCAGTGAAATTCCAAGAATTATCACGTATACCCGGAAACGGGTTTCCACTCTCATCTACAACAGCACCCTCAGTAACTTGCACGTATATTTGAGAGTACGCTTTGAGATCAACTTCTGGATTTAAATAGACTGTTTTAAATTGGGATCTTACAAACAATGACTTAACATCAAACGAAGCAATGATAGAATCATCTAGCAAATTTCTTAGAATAAAAAAACCTGCATCCAAATCGACAGCACGATCAAATTCAATTGCATAAACTTGTCTGAAATTAACACCTTTAGTTCCAGGTTGAGGACTTAAACTAGCAACACTAGGTCCAGTAGTGTTTGCACTAGCGCTGGCAACAAAAATATTGCCAACTATAATTAGCATAATAAAACATAAGCCAAAAAAAACTTTAAAATTCAAAATTCAATTTTTATCACTTAATGCAATACTCCTATATACTTTTTTCTCAGAATTAGTTAAGAAGCTATTAAGGAGTAGGCTAAATTACTTTTTCTTGCGTTGAATTTCTATTGGCAGATCACCATCAATATGACGAGATTGATTGTATTTGAACTCAAATTCTATTATATGGCAAAGATTATTGAAGATGCTGGTTGTATTTTATAGATGAAGTTGACATACTTACTGTTAGCCTTACCGAGCTTGAGTTTTCTTTACTTAGCAGCAAAAAAAAGAAATTATCAAAGATGGTAACACCATTAAACTAATTAGCAAATGAATCAGAGTATTTCACTAAAAGACATTGCACTAGTTTTTCTTAAATTAGGCACAATTACTTTTGGTGGTCCTGCAGCGACTATTTCAATGATGGAAGATGAAATTGTTCACAGAAAAACCTGGTTAACTAGAGAAGAATTTTTAGATCTAATTGGAATAACAAATTTAATACCTGGTCCTAATTCAACTGAAATCTCAATTCATATAGGTCATCGGTTGGCTGGCTGGAAGGGTCTACTCATTGCTGGGATTTGTTTTATTTCGCCAGCAGTACTTATTGTTACATGCTTTGCTTGGACTTATGTCCGCTATGGCACATTACCTGAAATCGAGATTATACTTTCTGGGATCAAGCCTGTAATAGTGACAATTATCCTACTAGCTTTATTTAGATTTGGGCAAAGTGCAATTAAGACTAAGTCACTGTGCTTAATTGCTGTAATCGCGACAATAACATATTCACTAGGGGTTAGTGAAATTTTAGTTATTTTTGCGGCTGGATTTTTAAATTTGATTTTTAAAAATTTAAAAAAAATAACTACCAGTAGTAAATCTCTAGCTTACCTATTTGTTGGAACTCAATTGACAAGCAATACTAACTTTATAATCAATCCTAATAATCCAACAGATTTTAGTTTAATTAAGCTTTTTATGTTCTTTGTAAAAGTTAGTTCAATTTTATTTGGAAGTGGTTATGTCTTACTAGCATTTCTAAAAGCTGACTTAGTAGATAAATTTGGTTGGCTCACTGAAGCTCAGTTACTTGACGCCATCGCAGTCGGACAATTCACTCCTGGACCACTTTTTACTACAGCTACTTTCATAGGTTATATACTTGCAGGTTTCCCAGGAGCTATAGTTGCAACAGTAGGAATTTTCTTACCAGCATTTTTCTTTGTAGCAATCACTGCACCCTTTGTTAATAGAATTAGACAATCTAAAAATGTAAGTACTATCCTTGATGGCATAAACATTGCATCTCTTGCTTTGATGGCAGTTGTAACTTTTACTATAGGAAAAACTATTTTGATTAATTTCTTAAGTCTAGGTATTTTTAGTTTTAGTTTGATCCTACTTACAAAATTTAAAATTAATCCAATTTGGCTCATTATTAGTGGAGGAATTGTAGCGGCCTTTTATCAAAACTACTAAATTGGTTTGAAAGAACTCTAATATAATTAAATACATGCTTTTAAACAAAAGAATTCCAATATCATATTTACTAAAAAGAGTTAAAACTGAGCTTCTTGTAATTGCAGTTATATCTATTTCGATTTCATTCTTAAACGAAAACTATTTATTTTTTTCTATACCATTTTCTGCGGTAATGATACTTGGTACATTAATTTCTTTGTTACTTGCTTTTAGGACAGCTCAATCTTACGACCGCTGGTGGGAAGCAAGAAAGATTTGGGGGAAAATTTTAAGTGAGGGTAGATCATTAACAAGAGAGGCTTTGTGTTTCTATAAAGAAGATCAAACTAATAAACCTGAAACGCTTGCAAAAAGACAGATTGCTTGGAACTATGAATTAGGAGATACACTTAGAGGTAAAAAAAACTTTGATCGTTTATCTGAGTATATTAGCCCTGAAGAATTAGCCTATGTAAAATCTCACATGAATAGTCCAAACGCTCTTTTAGATTTACATGCAAAACAAATTAAAGAAGCTTATGAAAAAGGCATTATTAATGAGTTTCAACAAATTCATTTGATGAGTACACTTGGAGAACTCTGTGATTTAATGGGTATGAGCGAGAGAATTAAGACTACAGTCTTTCCAAGAACCTATAGCACACTACTTCACCTATCTATTTATATTTTTGCGATTATGATGCCACTAGGACTGCTTGATATTGCTCAAGGTCTTGAGATCTTCATTAATGTAGTTTTATCATTATCATTCTTTCTTATTGAAAGGACTGCTGTGTATCTCCAAGACCCTTTTGAAGATAGACCTACTGACATATCAGTAACAGCGATCGCAAGAATAATTGAAATCAACATTCTGCAAATGCTTGGCGAGAAACAAGCTCCTAAGGAACATCCAGCTGAAGATTTTTTTATATTGTAATTTATAATTCATATAATAAAGTAGAAAACTTTTCGTAAAATTACAATAACCCTGAAGCATATCGGATTGGCGTTGCATACCAGTTTTGTAAAGCAAAACAACAAAAATCTTGCCACAGCAGCTGCGCCGAATGCGAAAGGGTTGTTGTAATTTGAAGAAAACTTTTCTGCTTTACTATATTATTAAGTTATGTCTTTGATGCAACAAACTTGGTCTAATCTAGTATTTATCCATCAAGAAGTTGATGCTAATTCTCTAAAAAAACTTATACCAAGCTCACTAGAACTTGACCTTTATAATGGTAAAGCCTATATAAGTTTTGTAGCTTTTTTGATGAAGGATATCAAACCATTTGGTTTATCTGCTATGCCTTATTTTGACTCAATGCAAGAGTTTAATCTAAGAACTTATGTAAAATATAAAAATCATTCCGCAGTATATTTTTTTAGTCTGGATGCAACTAAGTCATTACTAATAGAAATTGCCAGAAAATTTTTCATGCTTAACTATTTAAAAGCATCGATCAATTATGATTTAAAAGAAAAAATAGAGTGCATTAGGTCTGACAATAGAGATCATCTTGTTAAATTTACTGCAGATTTTGAAATTAAAAATGAAATTGAAAAAGATGAACTTAGTAATTGGCTAACAGAAAGATATTCATATTTAGAAAGTAAAAAACAAATTGTATATCAAGGTAAATTAGAACATCCAAAATGGCAATTAAAAAAAGTACAGCTGAAATCTATCAAAGAAAATTATTTAACTGCGTATGGAATTAAACCCATTAATAATGAATATTTATGTCATTATTCAAGCGAGATAAAAGTTGAAATTAAAAGTTTTAAGGCTATTAGCTCAAAGCTTTAAGGATGCCCTGAAAAATGAAGTTTTTCAATCGGGCGTCCAGATAAAGGGTAGCAACCATGCGCAGCATGAGTTGCCGAGTTACTAGAATTTTTTATTTTTCAGTGAATCCTTAAAAGAAAGTCCACTGAAAGACAGATTGATTATGGCATTATTTAAATATGGAAGATCATAACCAAAGTTATCAGGGATTATCAACTGATCAAGTAAAAGAAAAACAACTTAAATATGGTTTTAATGAATTAGATGAATCTAAACCAAAGAATTTACTTTATATAATTCTTGAGGTTCTAAAAGAACCGATGTTTATTCTTCTCATACTCTGTTGCATACTTTATTTAATACTTGGTGATAAAGATGGGGCGCTTATTTTATCAGTGTTTGTAATAGTAATTATTGGGATTACTTTCTTTCAAACATGGAAAACAGAAACCACTCTAAGCGCACTCAAAGAACTAACAAACCCAAAAGCACTTGTAATAAGAGAAGGGACTGAAAGTTATATTTCTAGTCGTGAATTAGTAGTAGATGATATTTTAATTTTAAATGAAGGAGATAAAATCTCAGCGGATGCTTTACTTTTAAGCGCCTTAAATCTTATGGTTGATGAATCTTCCCTCACCGGCGAATCAGTACCTGTAGCTAAACATGATTCACAAATTGCCTATGGTGGAACTCTAATCACTCAAGGAAAAGCTTACGCAAAAGTAACAGCCATCGGCAATCATACTGAACTTGGAAAAATCGGCAAATCAATTCAAACGATCACAAAAGAAGATTCTCGCTTTAAAAAAGAAGTGGGCAAACTTGTTGCAAAGATGCTTATAATCGGCGGAGTCTTATGCCTCGTTATAATAGGCTTCTGGTTTATGAGAGGTGATCTTCTTAAGGGGTTTCTTACTTCACTCACCTTTGCAATAGCGATGCTACCAGAAGAGATACCTGCCGTTTTGACTATTTTTATGGCACTTGGTGCTTGGCGCATCTCAAACAAAAAAGTTCTAACTAGAAATATGTCAGCAATAGAGACTCTTGGCTCTATTTCTGTACTATGTACAGACAAAACAGGAACTATAACCGAAAACAAGATGACACTTAGTGAGGTTTTTACAGCAGGCAACTCATACAAAGTCAACAAAGAAGCTATACCAAATGAATTTCATTCATTAATTGAGTTTGCTATTCTTGCAAGTAAAGAACACTCTTTTGATCCAATGGAAAAAGCACTTGTAAAAGTTGTTGAATCTAAGCTCATAGATTCAGAACACTTACATAAAGACTGGAAACTAGTTCAAGAATACCCGCTATCTAAAGAATTACTTGCGATGTCAAGAGCGTGGGACTTACCTGACACTGAAGAGTTTTCTTTTTACTCAAAAGGTTCTCCAGAAGCTATTTTCGATTTGTGCCACTTAAATCAAGAAGAGACTAAAGCACTTACAACTCGAGTCGAGGAGATGGCTGCTAGAGGCTTAAGGGTGCTTGGAGTTGCAAACTCTAGGACTAGCCTAAAGCAACTACCTGACAAACAGCATGAAATTGATTTTGAGTTTTCAGGATTAATTGCCTTTGCCGACCCTATTCGTGAAGGAATCAAAGAAGCAGTCAAAGACTGTTACAGCGCTGGCATCAAGCTCATTATGATAACTGGAGATTATCATGTAACAGCACAAAGCATCGCTAAAGAAATAGGACTAAAAAATCCAGAGAATTTTATAATAGGCTCTGAGCTTGAAAAATTATCTGACGACGAATTACAAAAGAAAATCTCTAATATAACTATTTTCTCAAGGGTTGCACCACAACAAAAACTAAGAATAGTAAATGCTCTAAAAGCAAATCAAGAAATTGTTGCAATGACTGGTGACGGCGTCAACGATGCACCAGCACTTAAAAGTAGCCATGTGGGTATTGCAATGGGTAAGGCAGGAACAAACGTTGCCCGCGAATCAGCAGACTTAATATTACTTGATGATAATTTCAGTTCAATAGTATCAGCGATCGCTCTTGGTAGAAGAATTTTTGACAACCTTAGAAAAGCTATGTCATATATCCTTGCTGTTCACGTTCCTATTGCAGGGCTCACTCTCGTTCCAGTTATTTTTGCAGACCTACCCGTGCTTTTATTTCCAATTCATGTTGCTTTCTTGGAATTAGTTATTGATCCAACTTGCTCAGTCGTATTTGAAGCTGAGCCCGCAGATAAAAACATTATGGCGAAAGCACCCAGAAAAATGACTGAGGCAATACTCAACACTAGAAACCTTATAATTAGTATCTTTCAAGGCTTTTGTGTTTTTTCTTTAGTTATTGCGGTTTATTTTTTAAGCATAAATGCTGGCAAATCTGATGGTGAAGTTCGTCTTTTTAGTTTTGCTAGTTTGCTAATATTAAATTTCTTTCTTACTATCATTAATAAATCTCTTAAAGGTAAGTCAATTAATGATTTATTAACAGAGAATAAAGCCTTATTAATCGTACTTACTTTAATTATTATATTTTTTACTCTGATACTAAATATAGCGACTTTAAGAAGACTTTTTTACTTTAGTTGAATTTGATCTTAGAATCTAAGCAATGCTACAATTCAACATAATATGTCAACAGGGAGTCACTATCAGCAATTCTTGATTAAAATATTTTTAATGTAGATTTTGCTAGGTTTTACCTTCTTCTTTGTGATTTAGAGCGAGATTAAAGGGTCTTATCCATGAAGTGCTGTAGTTGAAACCAGTTAGAGAGCTGATTTCCAAAGGTAATTTATCAAATAGGCAAGCAAAATGAATCAGCGAGTGCTGTTGAGCGGTTTTTGTTGTTAATATTGCTAGCTTGTCATTAATTGCGATGCGTAAATTTTTGGTGGACTCAGAAGATAATTAAGAAGCTGATCCCAACTATCAAAAATTATCATTTTAATAGCAACTTTTAGATCATTCCATAAAACTACTAACGGCCCCTTTTTAGCGCGTAATTTTTGGTAAACCTCATCAACCAATTGATGAATCTGATGAAACAAATGAGATAAAAGAGTCAGTAAAAAATAATTTGCAGCCAAATATTCTTCTCCATGACCGTAATTATGTTCCATCTCATAACCATTATTCTTCAGAATATTAAAACACTCGTTCTCTATTTTCCACCTACTACGAGCTGCTTCTACAAAGGTTTCTACTAGTTCACCTTCAATCTTCAAATCGGTGACCCATGAATTTTTGTAACTAACTTCTGCTGTTTCAATATCAATAATCTTCAATGAAAAATAGTTGACCATAATAGTTTTTGTATTGTAATTCAAGCTAACTTCATTCAACCACTCATAAAGATATTTTTTGTTTTTAACAATAACTTCTTTACCTCTAAGCCTAGAAGACTGTCCGACTCTCTCTTTTAGAGTTTCCGACTTGGTGGTAAGTATATAGCTGAAACCGTTTTCTTGAGTGAGTTCTATGATATTTTGACTAGCAAACATTGCGTCTCCGCAGAGAATAAAGGGCAAGTTGTATTGTTTTAGTTTTGGAATTAATCTTTTTGCGGCGTTGATTTCACAGTCTTGTTTTTCTTTGCCATCCTCATTCCTGATTTCCTCCGGCATTAAGGGGAGCACTTCTTTGAGTTTAGGGTTAACAATCGCCGGTACTAATACTTGATGAGCATAGCTTGTTGTTTTGTTACGATGATTTTTGGTTAGACAATGCTTACAATTCACTTTATTAGAACAATGATATTGTGATCCATCTATCAAGCACAAATACTTACCATCGATAGAGAATTTCTTTAATTCACCTGAGCTATTTAGCTTAGTGATTATGTTTGAAAATATTGGCGCAAAAGTATTAGGATTGATTTTATCGAGCATTGTTCTCAAAGTTGAATCTGATGGGATATGTTTTATCCCAAATAAATTTCTCAAATTAGAATTTTGATATTCGTCTTCCATTTTTCTTTGGAACTGCAACATTGATGCATCTTGAAAAAACATCATTGCAAAGTTTGACAGTACACAGTCTGAGATTGTGTAATTAATTCGAGTTTGATCACGTAGATCTTGACTATTAAGTGGCTCTATTACTTCTTTAACTGAGTTTAAAAGAGACTGAAATCCAACTAATTTTTTAAGGCTCATACCTCTATTCATACATCTAGCTTCATAATTGGCCAGACCTACATCTGTAAGAGTTTACTAGTTGAGAATATTCTCATTAAGAATTGCTG
>CAIYXB010000028.1 GCA_903930015.1 uncultured bacterium
ATTGGATGATCAAACTTTAAGAAATTATTTAAAAGATTACGAGTCTGGTGGAATGAAATCATTATTAAGCTTTCATTATACAGGACGTCCAACGATATTATCTGAGTTTGAATGTAAAGAATTAGAAGCTCATTTATCAGATAACACTTACCTTACATCATACCAAATCAGGAAATATATTAAAGCAAAATACAAAAAAGAATATAGCAAGAAGGGTATTATCTCATTATTACATAAGATGGGTTTTGTATATACTCAGTCTGAAAAAGAAATTGCAACTATAGATTAAAAGATGTAAAATGTGAGTATGAGCAAATTAGAAACAAATTTTTTAGCATCTGAAGAAAGATTGTCTTTGATACGAGATCACAAATTGGAAAAAGATGGTCGTAAAAGAGATAGGATGAAGTTCATATTATTATATAATGATGGATGGAGTTATGCCCAAATAGCAAAAGTATTATTATTGGATGATCAAACCTTAAGAAATTATTTAAAAGATTATGAGTCTGGTGGAATGAAATCATTATTAAGCTTTCATTATACAGGACGTCCAACGATATTATCTGAGTTTGAATGTAAAGAATTAGAAGCTCATTTATCAGATAACACTTACCTTACATCATGGACCAGTGTTAAGAACCATAAGTATCTACACAAAATTTTTATCCCCGAAAGCCTCAGCAATCAGTGACTGAATTTTACTTATACTGTAGTTTTCTAATAAGTCTTGCAATGATAAAAGTGACCACAATCCAGAAAGTAACGCAGGCAAAGTAAATGTTTTTTGCCTTTTCATTTGGCGACCACTTAATCTGACTAAAATAATTCTTAACTCATTTGCTTTAGGTCCTTTAGCATGAGCAATTCGCCATACACATACACAAGCCATACTAGCTACCAATATACGGCGAGCGATTGCTTCCCCCGTAATCTGTTGCCATGATTCAAGTTGCATCCCTGCTGATTTCATTAATTTGAAATAACTCTCAATGGACCATCTCCAATAATACCATAAGGCAATGGTTGATGCTGAAACAGAATCCAAATTTTTAGCAAGCAAATACCACATAGCTAACTCTTTTCCAGAATTGTCAATTATGCGACTTACTACTAGACGTGCTGTTAGTGCTTCTCCTTTAATGCGTATGCGTGGTAGCTTTTTACCATCTACAGTCTTACGATTAGGGCGCGCAGCTCGCGTTATTGTAATCATAGTCTCTGCGATTTGTTGGGTTGCTTTCAGGCCTTTGTAATTAACAAGACGAGCCTGTGAAAATAATAATCCTTTAGCAATGTTTTTTATTTTCTGATCGCTTGTACCGTCATAAGCATAGTTATCATCATTTATTCTAATTACCCATTTTCTTTTTTCTACAGATCTTAAAAAAGAAATGGAATCGGCTTCTCGATCTATAATATGTATTAACGGCTTTTTAAAAGATTGAGACTCTAGCCAATCGATTCGTTTTGATAGTTCTTCTAAGTGAGTTAACCCTTTTAACATGTTGCTATATGTGCTTAAAGTTCCTTCATTTGTTTTTAAGTTCATCGCTACCAAAGATAAAGGACCTCCGTGACGATCACTTATCATCAAACTAGATTGCAAATCATATCCAATAGCCTTGTTATTTACTTGGTAAGTGTCATTTTTACTTTTATGGCTTCTATAGGAAATACAACTCCAATCATGAGGGATTAATTGATATTGATCACATTCTTGTTCACTTAATTCATGTGCCGCTTTAAGTAAGGGTTGTGATAATTTCTCAAGAGTACAATTTTTATTGTTAAAAAAACGCCAAGCTGCTTGTGTTTGGTTAAAAGCTGAATCTTGAGTTAAAACATTTTTTACTCCAGCAGATATTTCATTTCCAATCTGCATATGAGACCTAACCAATTTCTTATATCG
>CAIYXB010000029.1 GCA_903930015.1 uncultured bacterium
GACAAGTTGCAGTGCATGTTACTATTGAAGATTTAGACACTGGTTACATAAAAACAGAAACACTTTTTGTTGAGTAAATGATGTCATTGCGAGAAGGAACAAAGTGACGACGAAGCAATCCAAACTCTAAAATCACTAATCAACGCTCACACATGGATTGCCACGCGTTCTTCGAACGCTCGCAATGACGCTTGATTCGGTCATCGCGAAGACACGAAGTGGCTGTGGCAATCCATTTCTCGCAATGACCCAGAACCTTATAAATACTGACATTTAAGCCTTAGGTTCTTTACCCGCATAAGACTTATATTGTTCTTTCCAGCCACGTTCTATGCCCTCAATAACATTTTTCACCCATAGATAGCCCTCTTTCTTTTCACCAGTCTCTGAATCTACTAATTCAGTTTTAGTTACTTTATCCATATCTAAAAATGGTGTTTTCTTGCCATCTCCATTTGCATCATCATTAGAATTTATATAAGCCCAATCACCAGATCTGAGCGAATCTCGCGTTTCTCTTTTATCAGAATTATCAACCAAAAATCTTGGGGCTTCTAAGCCTTGGAGTTTTGTGTCACCCTTTGCAGCGAGGAGCTTAAGCATATTTGGTGGATACTTACCTAAAATTCCAATTTCAGGATTCCAACGAATATTTTTTCCATTAAATATGGATTTGAATTTTCTCCATAAGTGTTTTGGATACTCGATAAAAATATTACTAAGCTTTGCTTTAAACCTAACACCGAAACTAAGATTATCAGGATGATGTGGAGAATTTTTAAAGTCTTTGTTTGCTGCTGATTGTAAATCTTTACGACCTAAGCAGCCTGAAATATATTTACTTAGTACTGGATCATGGTTACAGATTGCATCTCCACGATCAGCATAATTGCGAGTACAAGCGATCATTTTATAACCTCTTGAATGTAGATATTCTAATAATTCTTTTGCTCCTGGGCGAAGAACGTATTTGATTTCAACACCACGCTCATTCATTGGATGATCTTTAGGAACAGTTTCAACTTTTCTATCACCTAAAGCGTTAATTGCTTTTTCACGTTTAGCATTTATAGGAGTTTTATCACCTGCAATCAATGTCTCATCTAAATCAAAAACTATGACTTGATCTTGCGGATTACCTTCAAATTTGATATCAACGCCGGTCTCTTGAGAAAGTTTTTCTAAATCAGCGCGATCTTGAACTTTTGACGAGCGGCTTACTTGTCTCTCTACAGTAGCTGAAGAAAGATCCGCCCTTTTACTGAGGGCTTGTTTTAATTTTGGCAGTGCTTGAATCATCCCGTAACCTTTTAAGGATTTTTCTAAAGTGAGTTTGTCCGAATCTCACTCTGGCCATCATTTTACATAATCTGTGATACTTTTTCAACAAATATGTAAAACAAGAGCCAAAATACTGATTATTTTTATAAATAACCAGTATTTACAGTATAGCACAATGCTGTCTATTTTTCTCTCTAATCAGTATTGACAGTTTTGATACGAACTGTTAAGATAAACTCCATGGGTATTAAAGTTAATAATCTTGGAAGTGGTTCTTTTACTCAATCTCGATATCAACTTCCTACTTTAATCTCTAGAGGTAGTGGTGTTTTAGATGCACTAAGTGAATTACACAAACCCGATACTAATTTAAGAACTCAAGAAGGTATTAGAACCTTACTTTACAGAAAACCCCCTCCAGAAAAAAAATTAATTGATATTTTTACCAAAGCTGCTGAGTCTGCCATTAAAGCTGGTAAAGAATTCTTGGTCGATCATATAGCAGATGGACTTAGTAAATTAGTTCAGGCTAAGGCTGATGATAAAGTTTGGAATTTATTTTACAAAGCTGCTGACACTACCATTAAAGCTGGTAAAGGAAGCTTCGTCTTTTATATAGCAAATGGACTTAGTAAATTAGTTCAGGCTGAAGCTGATGATAA
>CAIYXB010000030.1 GCA_903930015.1 uncultured bacterium
AGCTTTATTTGGCGATGTGGATCAATGGAGCATTTATAAAAAGATGGCTGAATGGAAATGGACTGATAGCTTGGAAAATGCTTATAAGAAGTTATATCTATGATTATTATTAGCCCATATTCTAAAAGTTTAAGAAATGGTAAGACTAATCCTAAAAACTATCCTTACTGGAAGGAACTTATTAGACTGATTGATGAGCCAATAGTTCAAGTTGGGATTGATGGTGAAGAACAATTAGTTGATGACTTTAGAAAAAACTTAACACTTGATGAGCTTGGAAAGCTTGTTGATCAATGCAAAACATGGATAAGTTGCGATTCTTTTATGCAACATTTTTGTTGGGATCGTAAAAAATATGGTATAGTTCTATGGTCGGTTTCTGATCCTCTGATATTTGGACACCCTGAAAATATTAACCTATTGAAAGATAGGAATAATTTGGTTGAAAATCAATTTTTATGGTGGGAAGATACAGAGCATGATGCTAACAAATTTGTTAATCCTGAAATAGTGATTGAAAGTTTAAATGCAAACTTCCCATGAAACCATTGATGACATATTCGATTTTCTACAAAATAAAACAATCAAAGATATTGGCTCTGATTATTACGATAATAAAAATTATTTGGTTATTTTATTATCTGATGGTTCTCTCTGCTATATATCTTCTAGCGGCGATTTGTTTATGGCTCTCGAACGCCATCTCATTAATTAGTAGAAAGAAATAACATGAATATGGAAGATCACACAAAGCATGTATTAGATACAGTTTCGGGAGTTACGGCTCTTGGTGCAGTAATGAAATTTTTACCAGCTATTGCGGCAGTATTATCAATAGTTTGGTATTGCATTAGAATTTATGAATGGGCGAATTCTAAATTTAAAAAATAAATCATGCCTTTAAAAGATAAAAGCAATCGATGTCAGTATTTAAGAGATTGGAAGGCAAGCAATCGAGAAAAGAATTTATTTCAACAAGCTCAATATCGAGCCAAAACTAAAGGCATTCCTTTTGATATAGAAGTATCAGACATAGTTATTCCTGAAACCTGTCCCATTTTGGGACTTCCCTTAAAAAAATCCATTGATGGAAATCGCGATTTAAGTCCTAGCCTTGATAGAATAGATAATGCTAAAGGTTACACAAAAGGCAATATTCAAGTAATATCATCAAAAGCTAATACAATGAAATCTACGGCTGATAAAGACGATTTAATTAACTTTTCTAATTGGGTGAAGGAAAATTATGGCAAGTAAATATAGTGAAGCTGGTAAAGGATCAACTAATAAGCTTAAACAAAAAAGCTTGTATGATGAGAACTACGAAAAGATTTGGGGCAATAAAAAGAATAAGCTTTATGAGGAACGCTATTATGATTCCGATGAAACAACATCATGGGATCAAGATAAGGTCGATATGATTGGTCTTAATAACAATACGGGCGATCACTACATTAAATGATCTCATAATTGATACCATATTGTATCAAATAAAAAAGGGGCATTTTAAGCCCCTTAATTATTGGTAAATACCGATTTTCTGAAGAACGCTATTCACCTATAAAAAGTTATACTTTTGTATAACTTATTTATTCATAACATACATAGTTACTTCAAAACCAAATCTCATTTCTGTTGCTGATGGTGTAGTCCACATAATAAACTCCTAAAGTTATACACACGATGTGTATAAAGATTATCGTTTAACGCTAAACATTAAACATCAGTAAAATCATTAAAATGGCATTGCTGAATCGCCTGCACCTGTATTAAAAGTTGCACCTGATCCTGCGCCATCTTTAGGTTGCGGTTCTCTCATTGTTACCCAGCCGTCAAAATTGACAGGGATAGATTCAATAAGAAGTGAAGTGCCGCCTTGTTTATTAGACATTGCAACTCCAACTTTAGTCCAGCGAGCTTTTGTTTCGCCTTCTTTGTTTACATATTCGCCTGTTTTAGCGATTAAATCATGGGTTATTGCCATTTTGTATTTCCTTTAAGTTATTAACAGTAGTTTCTATTTCCTGTAAGAACAAGATCACCTTATCTTCCATCATTTTAATATACTCATCATCTCGATAAATACGCTTCACAAATCCTTCCAATCCCGTAAGTTCGGGATCAAAAGAAATGAGATCACAAAACTCCATTTCAGGCATGCAGGCTAATTGCCACATACATTGATCGTAATACTGCTCTAATTGCTTGCCGCCTGTTAAATAATTGTCCAAGTGGTTCTGCGGATCAGGCACTTTTATTTCAATCAAATATGGCTTGTCAGCAAATACAATCCCATCAGGACTGCATTGAGCATTTTCAATTGTAGAATGTTTAACAATGGCTACTTGATCCACAAAAACATTATGCTTAACTTCATACCAGGAACGCGCCAACGGCTCAAGCTCAATACCTCTTATCATTGCGGGCGATTTCCAAGTATCTAATTTTTTACTTGTTAATCTTTCCCTGATTAATTCATTTTTATATTTTCTACGGGTTAATGATTCGCCACCTGATCTGCCTTCAGTAAGCAAATCTGCAATACGGCTACCGCCTATCTTCCCGATGCGAAGCGCTTGCCATTTTTCCGATCCCTGAATTACATCCCTAATAATTCTTTCTTCTAATTTCATGTAGTTTCCTTGTTTAAATTTAAATTTCTATAAGTAACGCCATCATGCCATTGCTGATCTATTGATTGCTCATAAAGGCTTATTAATCTATCAGGATGAAGCAATAAAGGTTTGTGATTCTTAAAACAAAAAGCATAGAGCAAAGGGCATTTTTCAGAGCTATACCATTCCATAAACATTGGAAGCATTTTAATTTCTGAAGCTTTAATATTGGCAGTTCCTTTTACCATTATTAAGCCAGCCTTACCATTATTGTTAATATAAAAATCAGGCATATTTCTAATAAAAGTATTTAGATCATAAAAGTTAGGAATCGGATCGTTCTTCTCATCAAATCCTAATCTTCTATAAAAATATCCTTTTGATTGGCAATATGATTTAAATAATACTTCCGCTATATTAATGACATTATTTCTTTCTTTATAAGAAAATCCGCCATTCATAATTTAGGGCTTTGAATTTTGCCATATAAAGGGGCTAATAAGTATTTATCACCTAGCTCTCTTTTAATAGCTTCTATTCTTGTTTTACGGGCTTCTATAGCCATTAATTCTTGCGCTGAATAGGGTAGCGTCACTCCGTAAAAATTACTGTTTCTTGATCCTTCCATCATAGCTCCGCCTTTCTTTTATCTTTAGCTTCAATAACCATTTTAGATAGAGTGCGATCATTCTTAACTTCGCCCATTACAAAATTATAATTAGCCTGGAGTTCTTCTAAATTTTGTGAATGAGCTATTTTTTGAAGGTAATCTGCGGCATTGAGCGCGGCTGATTGACCATCATCATCATCGGCATAAAGCGCGCAAAGACTAGATATGGAGTATCGGCGAATATAAGAAATTGCTGATCCTAATCCTTGCGGATCTTGTTTCTGAATAGGACAGACGGCAGTATCCTCAATCCATTCGCCCGAGCTATGGAGTAATCGAGTAGTTAGATGGAGTTTATTGTCGTCTGATGGGCTTAATGATTGAAGTATTGCAATACCATTATCATTGAGTGGCTTCTTAACCGCTTCAATAACTGAATTAATATTGGCATACTTGGATTTAAAATGAGGATTAGTAGAATCTTTAGCGGCAAATCTAATTTCTTTTTGCGCCGACACTAAAGCTTCAGCTATCTGTTTGATGCTTTCGGATGTTTTCATCTTATCTTGTCCTAAAAAGTTTCGTTAAATTACATGCGATATTGTATCGTTATAAGCCCATTTAGCAAAACTATTTGTTTCATAGTTTTCAGCTATAAACTTTGCAATTCTTTTAATTTCCGCATCATAAACATCTTTAATGCGACCTAGCTTATCATCTTCACGATCATAAAGAATATTCTTTACTTGATTTTGAACTTCAATCTCATCGTAAAAATCAGAAAAGACTTCAGCGTTAAAAGTAATATGATGCTCAATAAGCTCTTGTAAAGAGATATGAGGTTCTAGGTCTAAAAAATCAGGATCAGGATTCATCATAGTGCGAATATGAATCTTGTGTTGCATCTCTCGTTGCTGGTCAGACATACTTGCCCCCGTAACTTGTTGATTCTTGTGCATTTTAACCTTATCTTCTTGATTTGGCAACATTTTTATTCGCCTTTAAATTTTTTAGTAATTGGTGTCCAATCAGAATCTATTGCTTGCTCAAAAGCGTATTCATCTAATTGAGCGCCATCATAAAATTCATCATCAATACCACCAATAGATTCACCATCATCATCAGCATTCCAAGCATTAAAAAAAGCATCAGAAAAAAGAGGTGGTGATTCATTTTTCCAAATAAGACCGCCATATTTAAGATTTATAAATTCGCATTCATAGGGATTTGTAGCTTGATCGACCAACCAAAATAAATCTTCGGGATCGCGATATACAAACATTCCTACTATATTTTTACCTTCAATTAATCTAACTAATGCGGTAGCCATATTATCTACCCAACCAATCAAATACCATTGGAGTTAAGATATAAAGGCAGATTGCGAACCATGCCCAAAATGCCGTAGCAAAGATACATCCGAGAATTAAGTCTTTTTTCATCTTGTCTTATCCTTTCTTATTCAATTTCTGATTTATAGGGATCAATTTGTGTTTGAACATACTCGTAATTACCACTTTGCGAATTATGCTTGAGTTTTGAATTAGGTGCAACAAATTCGTATTTGTCGGCAGTCCAATTGTATTTAAGCTTGGCTGATGCAGGGGCATAGTTGTATTTATCTTCAACCCAATTGTATCGAAGTTTAGGTGATTCACCCCCGATTGCCATGATCGGGAGTGCGATTAATAGTGCGGTTAATAGTGTTCTCATGTTAGTTTCCTTAATTATTTACATTGATTGTCTAATTGCAGTTGGCATTGGACCATCGCCTGTTGGCTCTTTACCACAAATAAAATCCCATTCATCATAAGTTATGCGATTAACTAAACTTGATGAAAGAAAAATGCCTTCAAAAAATGATTCACTTTCAAATTTTTCTTTATTTTGCTCAATCCAATTTTTTGCTTTAATAAGTAAATTTATTTTGTTTGTATCAAATTCAATGATTGTTTTTGGAAGTGTTTTAGAATTAATATCTAAAATATATTCGTTGGTAGATTTATTGAAAGTTATTGCTATAAATGCGCTTTTCATATTAGTTTCCTTATAGTTTCTTGTTAATAAATTGTGTTGCTAGGTGTTATTATGCCTATATCAAAATTAAATACAACTATTTTTTAAATATATTTATGAAGAATAACGAACACCTGGCACAGACTTTGCTTATTAAATGGTTTAGGATGCAATATCCATTAATGGCTAAATGCCTATTTGCTATCCCAAATGGCGGTGCTAGGCACATCGGAACGGCTATTAAACTTAAACAAGAGGGAGTAACCGCAGGGGTATCTGATTTGTTCCTTATGATCCCCGCAAATGGGCTTCATGGGCTATTTTTAGAGATGAAGGCAGACAAAAGTGCAAGATTACAACAAAACCAAGAACAGTTCCTTACTTTAGCAGAATCAATGGGTTATGGTGCGGAAGTTGCTTATGGATTTGAGGAAGCTCAAAAAATAATACAAAAATACTTGCAAGAACGATAAGAATCGTTTAATAATAAAAAAGGACAAGATAAAAGAGGAGTAACAAATTGCATTATTATCAACATAACATCGCTGATTACAGAAAAGATACAACACACTTAACATTGCTGGAGCATGGATGTTATCGACAACTACTAGATCAATTCTATCTTGATGAAACACCGCTCCCTTTAGAAGAAGATAAATTATTTAGATTATTTAACGCAAGGACTGAAGATGAAAAGAATGCTATTAGGAATGTCATTAATGATTTTTGGACTAAAACTGAAGATGGTTTTATTCAAGGAAGGTCTAAAACTGAAATTGATGGCTATAAAGAACGCATTGAAGTAGCCACTAAATCCGCCAAGAAGCGATGGGACAAGGGTTCTATGCCAACCCAATGCCAACCCAATGCTAACTCACTAACTAAAGAACTTAATAACTTAATAACTAAACAACCTATAAACACATATATATCCAAAGACTTCGATGTCTTTTGGCAGGCATTCCCTAAAAAGAAGAAGAAAGAGGATGCTAGAAAGGCTTGGAATACGATAAGACCTAATATAGAAGAAGTGTTGAAAGCTATTGAATGGCAGAAACAATCGCCTGAATGGTTTAAACAGGGTGGACAATTTATTCCGTATCCCGCTACTTGGATACGATCCCATTCTTGGGAAGATGAAAAGTCTGTTTCAATAACATTTTAGGAAGAAAGATGATAAATGAAATCTTATGTCTATCAGCAATTATGTTTGGTGAAGCAAGGGGTGAACCTGATCTTGGAAAAGTTGCAGTTGCTTATACTGCGATTAACCGCAAAGCCGATCCAAATTATCCGAAAACTATTTGTCAAATAATGAAGCAACCCGCGCAATATCAGTTTATTGATTATGGGATGCCAACTAAAACACAGATAGCTTATTTAGAACCGCTTGCAAAAGCGATTTTAGAAAAAAGGATAGATGATCCAACAAGGGGGGCAAAATTCTTTCATACGAAACAAATGCCAAAACCTTTTTGGGCAAGACAAAAGGAAGTTAAGATAGCGATAGCAAATCATATATTTTATTAAAAAGAAAAGGACAAGAAATGACACAAGATACAACAATGGGTAATTTAGAAACTTGGGTTCGTCAGTTAAATGGCGAACTCAATGTTCAAGATATAGCAAAAACTAGACCAGCACCAATTGAAGATGTAGTAGCTCCCTATTCGGTATTTTTAAGACACTATGATAAAGTAGGTCTTTGTGCCGCTACAAATAAAAGACGCGCTAGTCGATGTAATGTAGAATTTGTATTTGATGGCAATACCCGTAAACTTAAAAATGTAAGAATGATTAATCAAGATGAAGAATAAAGAACCTGATACCAAAGAATGGCTTTTAAAAGTCCATAGACAAACTCAAACTGATCTTGAGTATAGAAAGGCATTGGCTAGAGATGTTAATGAGCTTGTAGAAGCTTTAGATTGGATGGTAGAAGGTTTAACTCAAGGTGATCCAAGATATGACGCTATACCTTGTGTTAGAAATGCAAAGGTTATATTAGAAAAACTTAAAGGATAAGACATGGAAACTAAAGCATGGTTGATAGAAGAAACAGGACACAATGGCGAAATAGTTTGGAAGATGATTTCATTTTTTGAACCTGATAGCCTGGAGTGGATGCGCGACCTCAAGGGTAAGCGCCATAACCTTACAATCACTCAATTAGTAGCGGGTGAATCTAAAACAATTAATGGAATTGAGAAGAAATATGATTCTAGCAAATTTGTGGTTGGTCTTTAAAATTGTGGGCTTTGCTTTGTGGGCGATTATATTCTTGGTTGTTTCATTCGTCTTATTTTTGTTATGGGAACAATTTAATGACTAGATTTTTAAATTTTGCAATAAAAATATTAATCATAGGCGGTCTTTTTGGACTATTTTTAGGATTAGCATTAGTGTTAGAATTAACATTTATCCGATGAGTAACTTTATGGAAGTTCTATTTCGTTATCTAGTCTTTGATGATTTAGGTGAACCTATCCGCAGATTTAGAACAAAGCATGAAGCTGAATGCTATATATTGCACAGAGGTAATCATACAATTAAAAAATTACCAACTCCACCAAAAGAAAATGTTTTTGATTTAATAACAGACGAGCCATTATTTTGAGCCATATCCTAATTATTATTACAGGCGCTATATACACTTACATTAGCGTTGAACAGTTTTATCTTGGTAATAATGGAATGAGTGTTTGCTATTTTGGTTATGCGCTTGGAAATGTTGGCTTGTATATGATGGCTAAATAAAAGGATTATTAATGACACTAGAAGATAAGATAAGTTTTAAATCTATGATGGATACGCTTGCATCAATCTATCAAAAACAACCATTGGATCAGAACACTTTAAGAGTTTGGTTTTATAAACTTGAGAAGTTTGAATTTAGTATTGTTACTAAAGCTTTTGATAAGCATATTGATAACAGTAAATTTTTTCCCAGTATTTTTGATATTTTGCAATTATGCAGGGAAAAGCCAATTGAATTTGCTAGGCTAGAACCACCGAAACTATCTAAAGAAGCTAATGCGGTCTATGCGGCAAATGTAAATAGATTTGTCCAGGACAATAAAAGTGAAGATAAGAAGCTAAAAGATATGAGGGCTTGGGCGCATCGTATTATTGCTAACCCAAAAAATTATCCAGCTATATCGCTTGAGTTTGCTAAAGAAGCGGTGCATGCTAAATGAGCGATCCTTTTAAGATAATAGAACCAACAGTAATTAGTTTTAGCGGTGGTAGAACTTCAGGTTATATGCTTTGGCGAGTGTTGCAATCTAATAATGGATTGCCCGATGATGCAAAAGTAATATTTGCTAATACAGGAAAAGAAGAAGAAGCAACTCTTAAATTTATTAATGATTGTGCAATAAAATGGAATGTTCCTATAGTTTGGCTTGAATATTTACCTGAAAAACCAAGATACAAAGAAATAACTTATGAAACTGCAAGCAGAAATGGCGAACCTTTTGCGGCTCTTATTAAAAAGAAAAATTATTTACCTAATCCTGTAACTAGATTTTGCACAGTAGAATTAAAGATCAGAACAATTCATAGGTATTTAAAAGATTTAGGCTGGAAGCATGATGAAAATTCTGATTGGATTGGTATAAGAGCAGACGAACCTAGAAGGGCGGCTAAAGTAACTAGAGATAGAGTGCCATTGTTTGTTGATGGCATAACTTCTAAAGATGTTGGAAATTTTTGGGCAGAACAAGAGTTTGATTTAGAGTTACCTAATATTAATGGCAAAACTTATCATGGAAATTGTGATTTATGTTTTCTTAAAGGGTATCCTCAAACTTTAAGTTTAATTCAAGAAAAACCTGAAAGAGCAATATGGTGGATAGAACAAGAAGCTAAAATAAAATCAACAGGTCAATTTACGGGCGATGGTGCAAGATTTAGAAAAGATAGACCTAGTTATAAACAAATGATGGAATATTCTAAAACTCAAGGTGATATGTTTGGTTCGGAAGAAGAAACTATTGCCTGCTTTTGTGGGGACTAAAATGCAAAATAAATGGAGCAAAGTAAGTAAATATTGCATTGAGCGCAATAATTTTTATATTTCCCGATACACACTTGCCGATGGCGCAAATAGATTTGTATTATGGGATGGACACAAGATGATTAAAATACAAGATAATGCACAGGAGTTAAAAGATGAAGCCGAGAGATTGGATAGTAAGCAAACAGAATCTCAACCAATTGATGATTTATTTGGAAGAATTAATCAAAGAAGGAAAGACACCTCAAGTTACGATCAAAGAAAAGGTTAGCGGTGATAAGAGGTCGGTTGAAGCAAATAAGTTTTTGTGGGGTAGGTTATATAAAAGCATTAGTCAATTTACAGGCTACTTACCTATGGAAGTGCATCTTCTATGCGGGCATCTTTTCTTATCTGAACAAAAAACTATTAATGGAGTTCAAGTTCCTTATGTTCGCTCAACAACTGATCTTACAGTCGAGGAATTTACATTTTACATACAGAATATTGAGAGTTATTTTGCCCAGCTAGGATGGTCAATTGAACAAGGATGAAAAAAAGCACTACGATAAACTTTCACAATTGGGATGTATAGTATGTAGGCGCGAAGGCTGGGGCTATAGTCCACCGCATATTCATCATATAAGGCATGGTGTAGGGTTATCCCAACGCTCGCATTTTAGCCTGGCAATTCCACTTTGCCCAAACCATCATCAAAATGGCGGTTATGGGATAGCTTTACATGCAGGACAAAAAGAATTTGAAAGAAAGTTTGGATCGGAAGTTGATTTGTTAGCAGAAACTTTAAAATTAATCAAAGGCAATTTATGATAGAATTATTGTTTGGTGTTATCCTTATGATAATTGCCATTTATTTTATAAATAGGTAATTTAATGCCAACTGCTCCTCTTAACACCAAGTGTCGAGAATTAGGTTGCAAGAATGAAAAAACTAGCCGATCCACTTTTTGCAACGAACATGGCGGCGCTATAACAGAAAAAGGCAAAGAAAATAGTAAGCTTTATGCAACTGCCTTTTGGAAAAAACAAAGAGTTATACAATTAAGCAAAAAACCATTGTGTGAAGCATGTTTACTTGAAGGCAAAGTAGTTCAAGCAATTCATATAGACCATGTATTCCCACACAGACAAGATCAAAATAAGTTTAGAAGCAATCTGTTTCAAAGTTTGTGTGCGCCCCATCACACTCTAAAAACTCAAGAAGAAAACAAGGGCATTTATCTTTACTATTCACCCAATGGAATCATTCAATACGATGACACAGATTATGCCAAACAAATTGCTGACCAAACAGAATTTGCGTAAGATATATAAACTTTGTGCATCATTACCGCCATTTAACGAATACCCTATGCCCCAGCCGCATAAGATTAGTTTTAGTGTAATAAATACTAATGAAGTGTTTGGTTACTTTCATACAGAACCAATGCGAATAGAGATTGATAAGATGTGTGATACATGGGATCATATATTTCAAACGATGATGCATGAGTGCATCCATGTTGCATTATATAAAAGCAATCACAATGACTTTGATCAACATGAGCTAAAGTTTAATAAGATAGCTAAAAGAATTTGTGATATGTATAAATTTAATATAGAGGAGTTTTAATGAATATGGAAAAAATAACCAACATGTTGTTTCCTGTAATTGTTTCAGCGATTGCATGGTTACTTACTTCAATGGGTTCTATTCAGGCTGATTTAATTAATATTAAATCTAAAATGCCTATTCTTATTACAGAACAGGGCGTTAATACTGATAGTCCTATATCAGCAGAACAAAGAGCTAAAGTTAAAGAAGAATTAAAAATGCAAATAGCAGAACTATCTATTCGAGTAAGACTATTGGAAGAACATGAAAAAACGAGAGGATATAAATAATGCTAACCCTTATATCATCATTATTATCATTTTTTAGCGGTGGATTACCAAACATCCTAAACTTTTTTCAGGATCGCTCTGATAAAAAGCATGAGATGGACATGGCTCGATTACAAACAGAACGAGAACTGCAAATGGCAGAGCGTGGATTTGTAGCTCAAGCTAAAGTTGAGGAAATACATTTAGAACAATCACAAGTAGAAGCTCAAGCACAAGAGCGCAATGCTTTATATAACCATGATATTGAAATAAGCAAAGGCGCATCTAAATGGGTTATTAACATTCGTGCATTAGTAAGACCTGTTATTACTTATGGTTTATTTAGCCTTCTTGTTTTTGTTGAAGTGTTTGGTTTTTTTTATGCTATTCGCACAGGTGTTGATTTTCAAATTGCTATGAATTTATTATGGGATGACGAAACACAAATTATATGGGCTTCAGTTGTTTCATTTTGGTTCGGAACTCAAGCATTTAAAAAATGAAGATTTCAGACAATGGCATCAATCTTATCAAAAGGTTTGAGGGTGTTCGCTATAAGCCTTATCGTTGCCCAGCAGGGCTGTTCACAATTGGTTACGGACACCTCATTGGTGATGGCAAACAACTCCCTGATAGTTACAACAAAACTTTTACAGAAAGAGAAGTAGATGAGTTATTACGAAAAGACCTTGCACGATTTGAAAGAGGAGTTGCTTTGTTATTCCCTGTGTCTTATAGATTCACTCAAGGAACTTACGATGCGCTTATATCATTCTCTTTTAATCTTGGACTTGGCGCATTACAACGCTCTACTGTTCGCTCTGCTTTGTTACGCGGTGATAAGACTATGGCAGGCGAATCGTTATTGAAGTATTGTAGGGCAGGTGGTAAGATACTAAAGGGATTGCAATTAAGAAGGCAAGCAGAACATAAACTACTAATGACATAGGATAAGACAATGGATAAGACAGAGATATTAAGAACTGCTAATGAATATATAAGTAAAGACCGACAGGCTACGCATGGACAAGCAGAGAACAACTTTGCTAACATTGCAAGATTATGGTCAGCTTATCTCAATCATCCAATCACACCTCAAGATGTTGCAATACTAATGACACTACTCAAGATAGCTAGATATAAACACAGTCCATCTCATGTTGATAATGCTATTGATATGTGTGGCTACGCCGCATTAGCAGGCGAGCTAGGGCAAGGGGGTATAAATGAAATTAAGTAAAGGTGCTAACCTATTGAATAACTTAATGTTTTTGGGAGTGCTAAACGAG
>CAIYXB010000031.1 GCA_903930015.1 uncultured bacterium
CCAAGGCTAGCGCATGAAATAATCAGTAAAATCAAGGTTATTTAGGTCTGGCCAAAAACAGGAAATCATGAGGGAATAAGCTCATGATTAAAAACAGTTCAAATATAGTTGAGCATTTCCTTGGGGTCTGACCCCAATTGTCTTAAATAAGTATAGATATGTTAATATAGTTACTTGTGTCTAATCTCGAAACAAGTGAAAAAACAAATCTTTTTGGACTTTCTATTCCAGAACTAGAAGATTTTGTTGTTTCAATTGGACTAGAAAAATTCAGGGCAAAGCAAATTTACAAATGGATTTATACCAAAAATAGTAGAGATTTTGATGAAATCACAGATCTCTCTAAAAAAGCTCGTGAAATTTTAAAAGAAAAAGCCCAGCTCGGTGAACTTACTTTAATTGCTCGCGAGATAAGTAACGATGGAACAGAGAAATTTTTATTTGCAACTTCCGAGGGTGAGAAAGTTGAATCAGTACTGATGTACTTTGATGATCAAAGTTCTCATAGCGCTTGTATTAGCTCCCAAGTAGGTTGTGCAGTAGCTTGTCCTTTTTGTGCAACAGGTACTTTAGGATTCAAAAAAAATCTTTCAGCTGCTCAGATCGCAGAACAAATTCAGTTCATGCAAAACATAAGTGACAAGCGAATTGACAATGTAGTCTATATGGGTCAGGGAGAACCTTTGAATAACTATGATAATGTTGTCAAATCAATTAATATTATAAGAGAAGATATTGGTATTGGTGTTAGGCATATCACAGTCTCTACAAGTGGGGTTATACATCGTATAGAACAACTTGGTGATTTGGATTTACAAATTACACTGGCACTTTCTTTGCATGATCCGACTGATGAAGGTAGAGATTTTCTTGTGCCAATTAACAAAAAATGGCCAGTCTTTGAAGTTATAGAATCCTTGAAAGATTACTATAACAAAACTAATCGCAGAGTAACTATTGAATATGTAATGCTTAAAGACGTAAATGATAGTGATGAAAAAGCTCAACAATTAGGTTATTTAATTAAAGATCTACATTGTCATGTTAATTTGATTCCGTACAATCAAACAGATGTGCATGACCCTTTTCAGAGATCTTCCAACGCGCAGATTAAAAGCTTCAAAAATATTTTAATGAAGACATCCTTTAACAAAACTGTAACTATCCGCAAAGAGCGTGGGCATGATATTAATGCTGCATGCGGTCAGTTAGCTAATAAACACGCATAAAGCTGGTTTAAGAATATTAACGCTTAAAGCCTTTTCCTAACTAATAAAGTAGCTTATTATTTATTAGTACCTAGATTATGGTTGTATTCAAAAAACTACACGCTGCTAATAAGCAAATCGCTAGCTCAAAGCTTTTTTTAGTTGCTTTTATTACTTTGTTTTTGGTACTAGTCATAGGTTCGCTTTATATATTTCTTCCAAGTAAAGATTTAGCTAAATTAATTCCAAAGCAATTTAATTTTTTTAGTAAAAAAGAAAAAATTAATACACTTGATCCAAAGTACGAACAATTGGAAATAACTCTTAATAAAATTATTGACTCTTCAAAAGAAGAGCCTACTCAAGCGATTTTGGATCTTGAAGCTTTAAAGGATTTACCAGAGTTATTAGAAAATAGAAAAAAATATATTCTCATGAATCTTTATCAAGTAAAAAACGAAAGAGTTATGGCTTTTATCAGCGCAAACCAAATCAGTAAGGATTATTTACCAAAACATGTACTCTATAAAAAAGCGATGATGGCTGTTGATGTAGGGCTTGAGGCGGTTGTGCTAGAAGAGCTTTTATATTTAACCAATGAATATCCAACTGAAGCAAAGTTTGAGTATGAACTCGCAAAATCATATCTAAGACAAAGTCTAAAAGAGGAAGCACAAAAGCATCTACTCTCTATACAAAAAGTTTTCCCTGATTCTGAGTATGCACTTGGTGCTGATTATTACCTGGCAAATCTAAGCTCAGATCCTGCAGTCACTAGAAGTAAATTAGAAAATTATCTACTCAAAAGTCCAGAAGGTAACCTTGCAAACGCTGCAGCCTCACAACTTCTATCAAGCTCAAATGCTGATGAGATGAGCATTAAAAAACTCTCTAATCCAATTGCTATAAGTTTTTATAAACAAGGTAATTTAAGAGAAGCACTAAAATATTTTAATCCTGATCTAGACAGACCAGAATTATTCTTAAAAGCATATAGTGAAAGCCTGTTTGAGACTGGCAACACAGCAAAGGCTCAGCAAGCTTTAGTTACTTATTTACCTAGAGTAAATGACAAGGAAAAAGCTTCAGAATTAATTGAGTACTTAGTTAAAATTTCTTCTAAAGAAGAGGCTATACAGAATTTGAATACTTTAAAAGATACTGTGCTTGAAAACGTAAAGGACAAAGTTCTTTGGGAATTGGTTCAAAAAACTAAAGCTAAAGAGGATTACGTAACTTTATATATAGATTTTCCTGAGAGTCTTTATGCCGCAGAATCAATGGCAAAAGTCTTTTGGCAAGAGTACGAGAGAGATAATTATGTAAAAGCAATTGAGCTTTCAAAAAAACATTGGGCTTTATATCCAAATGCTAAATCTCATCCTTTTGTTGCTTTTTGGGCTGCCAAAATATTTATTGAAGAAGGAAAAAAAGCTCAAGCTGATGAAATCCTCAATAAAATTATTACAGAACACCCACATGATTTTTATAATTACCGAGCAAAGCAAATTCTTGATGACAAAAAAAACTGGTTCAAAATGCCTGCCTCAAACGCTTTTGTTGGATTCCCAAATTGGAATTGGCCTAAAGTTTATACCGATGAAGAAATTGTGGAAAAGTATGGTGCTGATGTTCTTGAGCTTACAAAAATAAGCCAATATGCTTATCTTTTAGAATCTTTTAAACCTACTGAGCTCGATAAAAAATTTAAAATGTTTCTTGAAGCAAAAAGTGGTAACTACACTCAAGCTATTAAAACAGCTTTCTTTTCTATTTTAACTTCGGATAAACCAAACCATAAAGACCTTCTTTTTCAATATGCTTTTCCTCTTGCTTATGCTGACTTGGTTTCAGATAGAGCAGGGGAAAATCAAAAGGTTGATCCAATGCTTGTCCATTCACTAATCAGACAAGAGTCATATTATCAAAAAGATATTCAAAGTAAAGTTGGAGCAATGGGCTTGATGCAAGTAATGCCAAGCACAGCAAAAGAACTAGCACGTAAATTAAGTTTAAGACCGCCAAGAACTTATGATCTTATGCAACCATCGACAAACATAACTTTGGGTGTTACTTATATGGAAGATGTTTTTGCTCAATTTGAAAACAACATGATAAATGCGATCGCTTCTTACAATGCTGGTCCAGGAGCTGTTAAAGGTTGGATGGAAGAACTTTCATTTGAAGATCCAGATTTATATATTGAAAATATTCCTTACGAAGAGACTCGCAATTATGTTAAACAAGTTTTGAATAATTATTGGGTTTATAGAGAGCTTTATTCTTGATTTACTTCGCAGTAGGATGCTTATCTTGAGCTAATTGCTCTAGATTAGTCAAATGGGTATAAAGTAATTATTAGCTCATAAAAATGGACTCTTTAACAAATTTACTTCCAGATCTAGAACCAAGTTTACAGATAGTAGCCTTACTATTTGTATTGAGTTTTTTACCTATGATGATAGTGACAATGACTCCTTTCTTGAGAATCATTCTGGTACTGTCTTTGATGCGTCAAGCTCTTGGTACGCAAAACTCTCCACCAACTTTAGTACTCGTTGGGCTGAGTATAGTTCTAACAGGATACGTTCTAGGACCGGAATTGAAGGTTATTAATGATAAAGCTTTAATACCTCTGTCTAATGGTCAAATCATATTACCAAAGGCTTTAGATATTACTTATGGTGCACTTTCTGGACACATGATGCGCAACGCAGAAATTAAAGATATAAAATTCTTTTATCAATTATCTCGTCAACCTTTTCCAAAGACTTCCGAAGATATCCAAGCTCGTGAACTTGTTACTGCGTATTTACTTGGAGAGTTGAGAAAAGCTTTTCAAATTGGTTTTCTAGTTTTTATACCTTTCTTGGTAATTGACTTAATTGTTGCTAATATACTCTTAGCTTTAGGTATGATCATGCTTTCGCCCACGATTGTATCTTTGCCATTTAAAATTATGATTTTTGTTGCGATAGACGGATGGGATTTAATTGTGAAAGGTTTAGCACAAAGCTTTAATTAAAGGAAATCAGGGAAGTACTTTATGGATTGGATGCCACAGGCAATTAGAGAAGGAATTTTTACCATTATATTTATTTCTGGTCCGCTTGTTGTACTTGCAGCAGTTTTGGGTTTGGCTGTTGGTATTGTACAAGCGGCAACACAAATCCAGGAGCAGACTTTAGCTTCTGCAGTAAAAATTATAGGTTTATTTTTGGCTTTAATAGTTTTTGGTTTTTATATGTTTCAATATCTAAAACAATATACAGCAGACAATTTGCAAAAAGCTTTTAGAATAGTGCCAAGCTTAGGTACTTACCTCAAGCCTAGAGACAACTTCTTGAGTCACCCTGTTGATGAGGATGGTACGTCGGTTAAAGGTGTTGATATACCAGATTTAAATAATATAGAAAGTCCACAAACATCTGCTTCAGGTCTTGAAGGGGCTTTAAATGAACCAGATCGTAGAAATATAAACGTAGGTAAGCAAGCTGATACTTTAGGTTTACCAAAAGGACAACTAAAAGAAAAAAATAACAACGTTAAAAAAATTGATACTTCTTTTAAACAAGTTGATACTTCTAGTTCAAGAGCTCCACAGCCGGTTAAGCAAAACCCAAGAGTTCTAAATGAACCTGTTGTAAGACCTCAACCAGTTCAACGTCCTATAGAACCTGTTGTTACTCCAAAACCAAGACCTCGTAAGTCTTTAACAGGAGCTTTAGACAAAATTAGATCTTCACTTGAAGAGGGGACTGAAGTTCAAGGAGTTGAATAACTTTGGATTTATTCACAGATCTTTTTAGGCAAAATCAATTTTCAGCGATGGGTGCTTCTCTAATTGCAGTATCTCTGTTTTTAGTAAGGATGCTTGCCTTTACTCACTTTGCACCAATTTTTTCACATAAGAGTGTACCTTCTCATGTGCGAATAGTTTTGTCTTTTATGATGACAGTCATGATGTCTTCAAGACTAATGGATTTGCCTGTTCCAACTGAAGGTTATGCATTGTTTACTGCGATACTAATTAATTTTATGCTTGGTTTTATTATGGGTTTTACTGCAAACATACTGTTTATAACTGTTGTAGCTGGTGGTGAGATGATGGACTCAGCAATGGGATTTTCATCTGCACAAACTTTTGATCCTGGCTTAAATACTCAAACCACAATCTTTGGTAAATTTTTTAATGTGCTTTCAATAGTGGTCTTCTTCTATATTGGTGGTCCAGAGATACTTCTACAAGGTCTTTCAAATAGTGTTGATGGTTTTTCTATTTACGCAAGTGCCTTGGATGTGAATATAGATAAAATTATTTCACTTTGCGGGAATATTATAAATATGGGGTTTTTACTTGTAAGTCCTATTGTTATAACAATTCTAGTCAACGACTTAGTTTTGGGTTTGATTTCAAGAGCTGCACCGCAAATTAATGCTTTTCAAATAAGTTTTACAATAAAGCCTACTATTGGTATTATCACTTTGATAATGATATTGCCTTTGTTTTTTAGGACTCTGATTAATTTCTTTTCTCATGTAAAGTCATTGTTTTAGTGAATCCTTCATGAAATTCTAGGACGCATCTCTTGAAAAATGGAGTATTTATTGTAAAACAATTAAATAATGAAAAATGTCATTGCGAGGAGAAGCGAAGTGACGACGTGGCAATCCAGTCATAGCCTTGTTTTTTAGTAAGCTGGATCGCCGCGCTGTGCTCGCGATGACGCATTACTTTTTTATTCTACATTACTCCATTGTTAGCTGCGTCCTTAACCACAGCTTAATCAAAAAGCATTAAGATTAATCCATGATGGGAAGGGTTTTTAAAAAACTAATTCTTAGTTTGATTGTCATTTTAATGACAACACAATCTTCTTTCGCTGAGATTCATAGAGAGCCACATTCAATAGGTTTAAGTAATGAATCATATGTACTTTTATTAGTAGGGCTTAAACAGCATGAACTTGCTCATAATGAGTTGGGTTTACTCAATGGTAAAAAAGTTGTTGAATTAATTAGAACAGGCAATTGGGTTGATGCAGTTGAAAAAGCTCAAGCTCAAGAAGTTATTGTAAAACATAATAGTGGTTTTGTTGGTTTGTATACACCAGCTGGTGAGCTTATTAGACCGATCGAGCTTGCTGATGGCTCAAATCCGATTCAACAAGAAACACGAACAGCAGTAATACAAAAATATCCATATATGGAAGTTTTTGATAAAGTAGGTTATCAAACTGGTGGTCGTATAGATCCTTATCAACCAAGGCAGTACGTTCAAGATCTGGAGAATAATGCAGCTCTTTCTCCTGGCTGGGGCTATAACTCAAACTATGACAAGCCTCGATCAAAAAGAAGTGCGATTGTTGACGTGATGAATTTTGTACCACTTGATGTAACAACACCTTTAAATTATGCAGGACAGTTTGGAGGTAATAGAACTCTTTCTTTCGCTTACACACTTGGTGTTTTGCCACATGTTGCAGGTCTTGCTGCAAGGATGAAGCGCGGTCAAGCAGAGCGTGATGATTACTTGTATTATAAACGCGAAGAAGGTATCCCAAACTATTTAGATGCTGCACCAAATTATTATTATCAAGGTGCTCGTAACGAAGAGACAAACCCTATTACAACTGATCCTAATTTTATTCGCTATGATAATGCACCACAGGCTTTCAGGCAAACATTCCCAACTTATGGTTATGGACAAGGTGCGATTCCTAATTTTCAGCCTGGTACAAATCTTTATCCGGGTACTTAATTTTCCGTTATGGCAGGGGAGTGCGGCGATCCATGTCTTCTATCTTAGGAATAGATTGCCACAGCCACTTGGTGGCTTCGCAATGACTGGTACAGCAATGGATTCCCTAAAAGGCTAAATTAGCAAGAGCATCAGCACGTTTGTTTTTCTCTCTTGGAACGTGATTGAGAGTATAGTTATCAAATTTACTCAGTAAGTTTTTGATTTTTATATGGATGATTTTGAGGTCTTCATTTTTGACTTTATATTCACCTTTGAGTTGTTTAATCATGAGCTCACTATCAGCATGTATATCGACATTCTGATAACCAAGCTCGATTGCTTTTTTTAGAGCTGCCTCCAGTGCTTTGTACTCGGCGACATTGTTTGTAGCAATTCCAATATATTCAGAGACAGTGGCGATTTCTTGATTATTCTCGATAAGAGTTGCCCCAATTGAAGCCGGTCCAGGATTGCCTTTTGCAGCACCATCAGAAAAAATTTTCAAAGACGAACTTTGTTTTGAAACTATGCTGCTAGTTTTTTTTTAGGACCACTGATGTTAGAAAGTTTTAAATCTGCAATTGAATCTAAAACTTCATCAGTAAGATCAATAATAGTTTTTAAGTTAAAATCTTCTTCTAAGACACCACTTAAAACAGCTATAGTCTTTGCACCACAAGCTTTTGCTGCTCTTATGTCATAAGGTCCATCACTGATTAGAAGTGTGTTCTCAGGTGCAACGCCAATCTTCTGGCATAGTGATAAATAATTATCAGCATTTTTCTTTTCACCAGCTTGTATATTTTCACAAACACTTCCTGCTAGATCAAATTTATCTAGAGTCTCGATAGTATTTTGCAGGCTATCAGAAGTATAAATTGCAATTTTAAATTTTTCTGCAAGTTCTTTGATTTTTGCAATTGAACCTGGAATCTCTTCACTTAATTCAGTTACGCTCAATTCGTCACGAACTTGTTGCATGCACTCATCAACAATCTCAAAACTATGTATCCAACCAAAATTAGGATCAGTGGCATTTTTTGCCATATATAAACCTGTAGCAAGTGCAAATCTTACAGATTCTTTTGGCATTGAACATGGACCATAAGGATCAACAGTATCTAGATCTTCATCAACACCCATGGAAGTTAAACAAGCTTCTCTGATTGTTGCAAGTTCTGGTGAGGTGTTAGCTGCACGTTCTGCAATTAACTGCGCTCTGTAGGCAATTATTCTAAGCCAGACTTTATTAAAGTCAACAAAAACACCATCTTTATCAAGTATTATTGCTTCAATATTTTCAAATTTCACTGTTGATTCAGGCATAATAATCATTATATACCTAATTGGAGCCCATCCTAAAAATTTCATCTACTACGTTACGCTCGTCCTCAAAATGCTCATTTACAGTCGTAAACTGCGCTTTTTCGGGACTCGCAAGCCTTGTATCTGAAAGCTTTTAGAATGGGCTCTTGATGATAAATTGTTAAAAAATATAGTCCTCAAGTATTTTTGCTAAAGTTGGTAAATTATAAGAAGTTTGAGATGTTAGTACTGGGTATAGAAACAAGTTGTGATGAGACGGCGGCTGCCATTGTTAAAGACGGTCGTAAAATTCTTGCAAACCAAGTCTATACTCAAACCCGAGCCCACGAAAAGTGGGGTGGGGTAGTTCCTGAGCTTGCATCTCGTGAGCATTTATTGTTGATAAATCAAATTGTAAATGAAACTCTAAATGAAGCGAGTCTGAGATTTAAGGATATTGATTTAATAGCAGTTACTCAAGGACCGGGTTTATTGGGTTCTCTTTTGGTTGGGATCAACACAGCAAAGACTCTTGCTTGGTTACATGATAAAGAAGTTATAGGTGTAAATCATCTTCATGGACATATTTGTGCAAACTTTCTTGAGTCTAGTTTCAAACCGCCTTTTTTATGTTTGCTTGTGAGCGGTGGACATACTCAGATTATCAAAGTTCTTGACTATGTTAATTATGAAATTCTAGGTGAGAGTATTGATGATGCTTGTGGAGAAGCTTTTGATAAAGTAGCAAAGTTACTTGAATTGCCTTATCCTGGTGGACCTCTGTTAGATAAACTAGCGCAAAGTGCTCAAGATACTTTTGTTTCGGATTCTAGTATTGAAGCGAAGTCAATTTTACACGGAAGATATAGTTTTCCAATAGCGCAGGTAGATAATTTTGATTTTAGTTTTTCAGGGCTTAAAACGGCAGTTTTGCGTTTAAAGCAAAGTATCCCAGAAGATTTATGGCAAAAAGACAAAGCAAAAATAGCTCTTGCTTTTCAACAAACTGTCTCAAAGACTCTTTTGCGTAAACTTTTAAAAGCTTCTAATGAAACTGGCATACGAAAGATTGTAATTGCTGGTGGAGTTGCTGCAAATTCCACTCTGAGAGCAGAATTTGCAAAAGAATTTTCTAGTCAAAATGGTTTTGAACTTGCAAAACCTGAACTTAGATTTTGTACTGATAATGCTGCGATGATTGCTTCCGCTGGATATTTTAGATATCAATCTAGTAAAGAGTCCTGTGGATTTAGTATGGAAGCTTTTTCACGGTAAATGTCATATATAGTAAACCAAAAAAGTTTTCGGAAAATTTTTAACACCCTGAAGCATATCGGATTGATGTAGCATTTAAGTTTTGCGAAGCAAAACGACGAAAATATCATCACAGCAGCTGCGCCGAATGCGAAAGGGTTGTTAAAATTTGGAGGAAATTTTTTTGGTTTACTGTATTCGTTGATAGCTACTCTGTAATCAATCTCTTGCTTTATGGCAATTGATTATTATTGCCTTTCTAAAACAACAAGAGTCTCAAAATGAAATGAATGTGGAAACATATCAACAGGCTGAATAAAGCTCGTTAAATAACCAAAATCTTCAAGATACTCGATATCGCGAGTAAGAGTTGCAGGATTACAGCTAACATAAATGATTTTTTTGCTTTTAATCTCACCCAAGTTGTGAAGTACTTTAGTCGTACAACCCTTTCTAGGTGGGTTAATAATGAGTGCATCAAATTCCTGGTCTCTAAACTCTTCTATATTGTCTTCAAGTTTTGAGCAAATAAATTTTGCTTCGATTTTATTGTCTTGAGCATTTAAAACAGCATTATCAACTGCGCCTTGAACAATCTCAATACCAGTTATATCCAAGTTTGATTTTTTCTTTGCGAGGCTCAGTGAGATAGTACCAATACCACAGTAAGCATCAAGTATTTTTGCTCCATCATTAATATGTGGCTCTATAAGATCTATAATTTTTGAGAATTGTTCGGCGTTTACTTGATAAAAACTTTCTGTTGAGATTTTTAAGTCAAGCCCTTTAAAATTCTCCATGATGTAACCTGGTCCAGTAACGATTTCTGTCTTAGCTCCCATGATTACGTTTGTAGAGTTATCATTGAAATTAATACTAGTTGTTTTTATAACTTTGTAGAATTCTGATATTTGCTTGAGAGTTTTTTTGAGTTTTAAATGTTTCTCTTTTTCAAGTCCTTTTTGTCTAACAATTAGACAAACAAGAATTTGTTTTTGATTTGAATTAGATCTAAGTAAAATATGTCTTAAGAATTTTTTGTTAATACCGTTTTCGCTGCAAAGATCTTTGAGTTTTTCTATAATCTCATCAAAAATAGAATACTGAATAGGACAGTGTTTGATGTTGATGAGTTCGTTGCTGTTGCGCTTAAAATATCCAGCAAGCAGTCTGCCTGTCGAAGGAACAGTATCAACTGGATAAATAACTTTATTACGAAAATTCCATGGATCTTTCATTGGGATTAAATCTGGGATCTCTAAATGATCGACTTGGATTTTAGATTGCTTTATAAGATCAAGTAGGTTTTGTTTTTTGAATTTAAGTTGTTCTTGATATTCGATATGTTGCCATTGGCAAGAACCACAGACTTTGTGGATTTTGCATTTGGGATTTTTTGCTCTAAGCGGGCTTTCGATTATTAGTTCTGTAAGATTTGCGTAAGCAAAATTTTTCTTGTCATCGTAGATCTCATATTCAATTGCATCACCTGGACAAGCGTTGTCTATAAAGAGTTTTTTGCCATCTTCTTGGTCAGCAATTGCAAATGCACCATGGCTCATGCTTAGTATTGTAGTTTTTAGTTTTTCGGTCAATTTAAATAGTCTTTTTAATTAGAGCTTGCTTGATAAGTTCTTGTCCCTCTAAGTTAGGTTGATTATAACCATTTGCAAAGTACTTTGCTTCTGTAGGGTAATTGTTAAAACAATCTACGAAACAAACATCGTTCTGCCAAGCAGCTTTTTTGGCAGCTTCAACAAAAAGCTCAATCTTATAATCATTTTTTGAAAGCCCAGGAGGAATCTCAGCTTGAGGGAAATTCTCTAATACTTGAGGGATTGGGCTGATCACTACCGGCGTAATGCCCTTCTCTTTGATGATTTTAAGCATCGTAGAGTAAAGTACTTGATACGCTAAAACAGCTTCTTCTCCAAGCCATCCATCAACGTTTCCTATCATAATTAAAGCTATATCCGGCTTATAGTTCAAAATATCGCGCCTAGTGTAGAGGCATAAATCTAGAACTCCAGCTCCAGAAACAGCGTTATTTGCAAGTGAAATTTTTCTATCAACTTCCTTTGACCACAAATAATGGTAAGTCTCATTAAAATTAATGGACCAATCCGGAAGTAAACCAAGACTAATATTGTCGCCAAAGCAAATCACTTTAATCGGGTCTTGATTTTTTTTGATTGCAAATGCAGTCAGGTCCAGCTTTTTATCATTTTGAAAATTATTGTTTGACTCTTGGACTAGGTCTTCTAGAACTTCATTCATTTGAGTTACTTCATTGCCAGATCTTTTGGCGCAGTAGATTGCAAATGCTAAAGCAAATTTTGCAGCCTCACTTGTTTCTGAGCTTAGTTTGTTTTTGCTTAATTCGTCACTAAAGTCTTTCAGCAAGAGGTTTGCAATCGCAAGCCATTTTGCTGGATCAAGCGGATTAGAAAGTCTGATATCTTCTACTTTAGTTGTAAGTCTTGAAGGTAAGTCTTCAAGCACGTTTGTGATTTTATCGACAGTGTCGTTTATTCTTCTAAGAGCAGCTTCGGATTTTTCAGCTTCGTTAGATCTTTGATAGCACTGAAACGCATGCGGGAAAAAACGCATCTCGCATGCAAAATCTCCTGCTTTAAGCCATTCCTCAGCCTTAAAAAGACTTGAATCACCTTGAAGGCTTGTAAACATTATTTCTGTTAGCTTTAGATCTTTCAACTAGCTAGTATTTTACTCGAAATGCAGCTTTAGGTCATTTGAGTTTAGGCCTAATGGGGTTAGGTCTCGTAATTCGCTTTATCTATATACTTATACCGTTTATACCAATTAACCCGTCAAAGATTTTTTCTATGCCTATCGCAGACCTAGATCGGTCTGCTTAGCATAGTAATTTAATTTGCCGGATTGGTATTATGTAAAAGTGTAAGCCCCGTAGTATTTCCTATCCTTTTTCTATTAAAGTACCTCGAATTGCAGAAAAGTCGCAACTATTCCGCAATTTAGGGCATAATAGTTGGATGAATAGACTGCAATTAAAGAATATTCTAAGTGATTTAGAAAAGAAAATGGTCTTTTTAATCGGACCAAGACAAGCAGGCAAAACTTGGCTTGCCAAGGAAGTAATGAAAAATTTTAAGAACTCTTTGTACTTAAACTACGACTCATTAGACGATAAAAAGATTATAGACGGGTGCACGTGGAATCCAGAACTTAATCTAATTATATTTGATGAAATTCACAAAAAAACCAACTGGAAGAATTATATCAAAGGTGTTTTTGATACAAAAAACATTAATACTAAAATATTAATTACAGGTAGTGCTAGATTAGATGTTTATGATCAGCTTGGTGACTCGCTTGCCGGAAGATATTTCAGGCATAGATTACTGCCATTCTCTTATAAAGAATTATTAGAATTAGATTCCGCTCCTGATTTAATAGAGCTAATAAATCGAGGAGGATTTCCAGAACCTTTTTTAAGCGAATCGGAGTTAGATGCAGAAAGATGGAGACAACAATACACAAATAGTCTTTTATCAACTGATGTTTTTGAATTTGACAGAATCCAAAATCTCAAAGCCTTAAGAATATTATTTAATCTTCTTCGAAAAAGAGTTGGCTCTCCTATTTCCTATCAATCTCTAGCAGAGGATTTGGAGATATCACCAAACACAGTAAAACGCTATATAGAGATTTTTGAAGCACTGTTTATTGTTTTTCGTATCACTCCCTATTCAAAAAATATTGCAAGAAGTATTTTAAAAGAACCTAAGATTTATTTTTTTGATACTGGTCTTGTAGATGGTGATGAAGGTGCAAAATTTGAAAATCTAATTGCTCTAAGTTTATTAAAAAGTATTTATGGAGAGAATGATTATTTAGCAAAAGAAAAATCTTTACATTATCTCAGAACAAAAGATGGAACAGAAATTGATTTTGCAGTAGCAAACAAAGATGATTTAGAAATGATAATCGAAGCAAAGCTTAGTGATAAAGAGATCAGCAAAAGTCTTATCAATTTTTCTAAAAAATACCAAGTTGCAGCAAGTCAAGTCGTACAGAATCTCAGTAAGAGTTTTACTAAAGAAGGTATTAAAGTGGAAACAGGAAAAGATTTTTTAGGGAGTTTATATCTTTAAAAAGGAGTCATTAAGCTCAGGGACATTGCCTACGGTTAATAGGCGCTCCCATAGTGATTATCAAGCGGTTTTAGATTTAAATAATTGAAAATGTTTGTTTTCGAGTCCAGCTTCGCCTCTATCATTTGAAATCCTATACAACCAGCGTCCGAGACTACTAAAAGCAAAACTCAAAGGATCCATGACGGATTTATGTGACTTGAACAGAGTCTCACCAAGTAAGTTAGAAAAGGCACCTAAAAATTGTGAATATCCAGATAAACCAAAAAATACTCTCCCAGAAGCAATGTGACCTGGTTTCATTGCTTCTGTAGCTTGACAAAATCCACCTAAATCTCTAAGTCCAGTTGAAATTGCTTTGGCTGTATCTTTTGAAACTATCATCTGTAGTGGTTTCCAAATAGTGACCCCCAGAATACACAAGAAAGAAGAAATCACTCCAATCATTGAGTGTTTATGATCTACTAAGCGATTGAAGAAATTTTTTGGATCAGTAAAAAAATTCTTTTTTATTTTTTTAAATGCCTCTGTTACATGCTCGCTATATTCTCCAAGGTCCTTAAAACTTTCTTTTTCGTTCATGATATTTATGGCATGTGCTCCCACGTACAAACCAAGAGAGATACCTCTACTTAAGTAAAAATTCTTCATGTCAAATAGAAAAGGCAATATTAAATCACTAGCGTGACCTATTACATTTATATAGTCTTTTCGTGGATATAAACTTGTGATATTTTTCAGAGAGTTAATCAATTGAAATGTTTTATTTGCATAATCTGCAAATGTAGAGATTGGTTTTATTATTGATTCAGGCACAGGAGTTTTTTTTGTTTCTAAAATAGCGGAACCAAAAAGAGAAGTTAATGAAACTAAACTTATTGCGTCAATGCTTGTATTAAAGTAATTATTATTGGATAGATTTATCAAAGAATTATCGATAGAGAAGCCTTGATCTTTAGCTTTCTCTGCAAGGTGTAGTGTGGGCGGAAATTGTGGCGATATTATGTTCATTTGTTATCACATATCTAATTAATATTAACATATTAGCTTTTTGGCTATATATCAAGGTTTTTTGAGTTATCAGGTGCTTACTTTAGTGTAGAAATTCATACAAATTAGATTCTTTGTTAACCAAAAATCAGCTTGTTTTTAGAGGAGTAATTTCTATTTTGGTTTAATATACAAAGGATCTTCATTGGCTAAATATTTATCACTTTTTTTATTTTTATTTTTTTCTCCATTGATGGCTGTGGGTAAGACTGACAACGAGTTTGTCAATTGGAATTATATTGACGTTCGCATTCCACTAGATAAAATTAATTCAAAACTTTTTTTTCGAGAAACAATTAGTCCAAGGCTCAGAAATGAATTCCAGGACATGGATGTAGTTGTCTTGAGATCAGAACTTGGCTATAAGAATTCTGATTGGTTAAAGTCTTCACTTGGATATGACTGGTTTAGAAGATTTAACTCATTGCCTGGGCCGTATCTACGAAACCAAGAAAATCAACATAAAATCACTGTTCAGAGGACTTTTGACCATAAGCGCTAGGTTAGTTGATAGGTAGAGAAAGAAAGTTTTAAATTAACTTGGGAACAAAATCTTGAATTTAGACGGCCATATACTTATGGTTATTGAATTATCGAAATTAGAACTTAAGAATATTGA